>NZ_KV787395.1:0-85732 GCF_001807075.1 Corynebacterium sp. HMSC14B06
GGAAAAGACACACTTTTCTTTACTTAACCCCTCTTGGCGCGGGGGTTTTTGCATTGGAGCGACGAAAAAGGACCCAAAAAGGACGCGAGCACCCTTTAAACCAAAGAACCCCAGGCCGGAAAACTTCCTGGCCTGGGGTTTTGGAGCCGGAAACGGGACTCGAACCCGTAACCTACTGTTACGGTTACCCTGTAACGTTTTGGCCCCAAAATACCATTTATGCCTGTCAAAGCCATTTCTCACGGGGTACCAGGGGGCCCCCTTGCTGATTTTGAGGCAAGTATTTGGGATTGTACGGAGTTTTTCCGGAGTTTTTCAGGAGTAAACCCGGAGCCGGATATGTGCCGTGACCTGGGTACATGACCTACTGTGCGGTGGCTGCGAGGTGTCTGCGGCAGGCCTCGCGCCCCTCGCTCCCCGTAGAAAACCTGCCAGGCGCGCCTCCTGCCCCGCACATAGAAAAAAAAGGGGCCGGGATTGCTCCCAGCCCCTCGGTTACCGACTACCTGCTACAGGCTCCCTGCGTCGTCGGGTGCAACACCCTCCGTGGGAACCGTCGGGTAGCTGTCGCCGCTAGTGTCTACCTCCCGCGCCGCGCCTGGCGGTAGCGCCGTATCCTGCGCCTGGTAGATAGCGACGGTTAGTAGCCCCGCTACCGCGAGGCATGTCACGGCTACCAGCGCAATCACTGCGGCAAGCGGCTTATTAAACTTCTGCATTTTAGATACTCCTTTTCATTCGCTGCACGGTAGACGGACTCACGCGCAGAATATCGGCGATTTCCGCTGTACTCTTTCCTTGCTCGTCGAGCCACCGCACCAGGTCAGTGCGCTCCTCGGTAATCAGTCGCGGCCTCACTGCACCCCCACCTTTCCCCAACACTCGTCGCCGACTCCACGCGCTAAGCTGCGGGGATTAGTTAGTGGCTTGCCGCAGATGGAGCAGCGTGCCACGAAAGCGGTGCCGTAACCGTCGGGAGCCTCCTCGACAGGGTGGCGCAGACTATCGAGCGCACGGGTGACCTCTTCGTCGCGGCCACGCCCTCGCAGCGCACGGCGAACAGCCCAGTAGGGTGCTAGCTCCAAGGGAACCGGCCCCTCGTCGATTACCCAGCCGCGCTGGCTGCTAGGCAAATCAAGGTCGCGGATTACTGCGGCCTGCTCCCGTACCCATCGCTGCACGTCCTCCGGCGACGCGGTGCGGAGATAGCGGAGAGTGTCGTCTCCGTATGTAATCGGGGGTAATCCGGTTGTCATGGTCAAAACTCCCTGTTGTCAAGTTGATTTTCGCCGTGTCAGAACCTCGCCGCTCTCACCTGTGTGTTTGCCGGTGACCTGCGGAAATGCCCTGCCACACCTCCATTCTAAACCCCACCAGGCAACTTAGCAATCAAGTTAAGTCTAAACCCTTGACTTTACTGTCCCGAGTAGTAGTAAGATGTAGTTAGCTAACAGATGATGTAGTGAAAGGCAAACTGAAATGTCGAGAAGCACCCCCTCCACCCTGTCCACGGAGCAGGTCGCCGACCTCCTGCACGTTGACCCGCGCACACTGACACGCGCCAGGCGCGTCAGCGTCGGAGACAAGGAAATCGTCGCCGTGCAGGTTGGTCGTGTGCTGCGGTGGCCTGCCCGCCCGCTGCGCGAGGCGCTGGGACTGGTGACCGGGAAATGAGCAAGTCGCTGAAAAAGAAACTCGGTTACGTCGGCCTGGGGTTCCTGCTGGCCGGTGGCGGCGGAGCAGCTGCGGGAATCGACCCGAGCAGTCTCCTATCTCTACTGGGAGGCCTGCTGTGAGCACACAGGAAAACGTCACAGTGACATTTAGAGAGGAGGTAGAGCCGTGAAGTCCGTAATTCTTGACGTTCCGCCGTTCCACAGCGACGGGGCGCAACGCGAGTTTGAGGAGTTCTCCTCCACGCTGCCCGGCCCCGAGCTAATTACCGCCAAGTACGGCGGTGGCCGTCCGCACCCTCGTGAGGTATCGCGTCTCGCGTACGCCGCCTGCACGGCGCTCGCGCTACTCACGGTGTGGCTGTGGCTGCCGCATGGCACTAGTACCAGCCGCGAGGCGGCGACCGCTAGCCCGGCTGTGACCAGTACCGCTACCCCGCAGCCGTCTCCGTCTACCACGTCGTCGCCGTATGAGCGCGGGCAGCAGCTTGTAGACGACCTCGGGCAAGTCCGCCCGTATCGTCCCGACATACTCAAGGCATGTTTTCAGTGGGTGGGCACTGGTACACCGCCCGCGTTCCAGGTCAACGCTGACCCGAACGCTGATACCTACCTAGTGCCGGACGGCTGCGACCGTGGCTGGCGCACGGAGCTGCCACAAGAGGCATGGGTCTGCGGCGAAGTTAGCGACTCCAAGCGGTACTCCATCTATAACGAAGCGCTGGACGAGGGGCGCGTGCGGCAGCCGTACGCGACCTACCTAGTGGCTTACACCATGATTTGCGGAGGCAACAATGAATGATGAAACCCGCGCGTTCTACCCGGTAGACGATACAGAGACCGCGCTCATGCAGCCGCTCGGAGACCCCGACGTGGACTTTGCTCAGCCACAGGAGACGGCCAGGCGCGTCGGGCTGCTCGACTGGCTGGGGCTGCCCCGCCCGCAGTGGAGCCTGCCGCACATCAACACGCCGAGGTGGCTGTGGCAGCCGACATGGCGCAGGCGGTGGCTCCGCTGGCTCGCCGTGCTCGCGGTGCTGTACCTGGTGTCGGTGCTGCTGCACAACGCCGCTGCCGGGTACACGGCGGTGGCCGCCATTGCCCTGTGGCTTTTCGCATGGTTCAAGGGGCGGCGCTACGAGATAGAGGTACTGCCCCGCAGCGCGGTCACCGTGATTTTCAACCAGAAGAACGGTCAAGGTCGCTTCGCCGATTTAGACGAGGCGCTGGAAGCGGGCGGCATGGCGAAAACCACCTACGACGACAACGGCAAGGCCGTGCGTACCGGCTGCTGCACGGTAGCGCTGACACCGCTGGCGGAAACCGGCGACGTGGAAGCGCGTATCTACGCGCCTAGTCAGTACCAGCTAGCCGACTTGGAAAAGAACGAAGAACGCATTAGGCGACGGCTCAATGTAAAAGACCTGTTCGACTTCCACATCGACCGGGCGAACGGAAATTTTGTGTTCACTATGACGACCGCTGACCGCCCGGACGCAGAGGTCGCAACGGAATCATGGACAAACGTTTAGGAGAGGAAAATGGCTAAAAACTTTTTCGCCGGTCTCGGCGACGACCTCCTGCCGCAGGTTACCGGCGACATGGAGCAGGCCGCAGAGACGGACACTGTAGACGAGGGTTTTTGCGACTCGGCGCTTATCGAGGAGGCTGTGGCAGACCTGGCAGCATACCGCGAAAAGTACGCACAGCTAGCCCAGCACGTAACCGGCGGCAGCTTCCATGAGCCGGGTGTGGGCAAGCTGCCCGCCGAGGCGGTGCGCGACCTGCTGCGCGTGTACGGAGCAGCGTTTTCCCCGCAGCCGTGGCACGACCACGTGGTGCGTTTCGAGCCGGACAGCGTGGGCCTGACGCTGGAACTCGACGAGGGCGACGCGGTAGAGGCACTACGCTCGGCGGGGTTCTACGACGTGACCGGTACTGGCCTCACGGCACAGGTCGCAGGTCACGATATGCAGGCGACACGTGGCTACCAACTGGTAAAGCGGGACGCGCGGCAGCTGTGGGAGCTGGTGCAGTCCACGACGCTGGCGCACTGGAACCGCACCATGCACAAGCTCGGCTTGGCCTACGTAACTAAACGCGCGGACGGTGTGACCAACTATCTCTGTCCTACCCCACAGGGCTGGGGTGTGACCGGCGACGAGCGCGGTTACTTGGTGGTGAAAACTCCGCCGACTGTCGGCTTTGATGTATGGAACCGCACCGTCGAGAAGTTGCGCGGCGTGGTGAAATGCGACGTTGAACTGCGCCGGTTGGCTGCCGACCGGGTGGCAATCGTCACCCCGCCGCGGGCTGCCCGCATGACCCCGTGGGTGCCAGGCGCGGACGAACAGCTGCACGTTACGGGTACCGAGACGCTGGAAGATTTTTACGCGTCCTCGATTGCCGCGTACCCGCGTCTGTCGTGGGTGCAGGGTCGCACGGCGGACGGTGAGGTACTGTCGGCTGCCATGGCGCAGTCGCCTCACGCACTCGTCGGTGGCGGCACAGGTTCCGGTAAGTCATTCTGGGCAAGCTGGCTACTCACTAGCTGTGTGCTGGCGGGTGCCGACGTTATGATTGCCGACGGTAAAGGTAGCTCTGACTACGTACCCCTGGTGCAGCACCTGCCTAATGTAGCCATGTATACCTCGACTGACGCGGAGCATGTCCGTCTTATCCAGTGGGTACACGCCGAGATGGAGCGACGCTACGCGCAGCAGAAAGCCGCAGCTATCTCTGGGGAGGTCTACGAGCCTCGCCCGCTCGTTGTGTTGTTCGACGAATATGGTGCTTTCGCGAAGTCCATCAACGTGAAGTCGCACCCGCAGAACGCGGGTTGGGCTGGGGTGCAGGCGAAGCTGACGACCGTTCTGCAAAAGGCGCGTGCTGCCCGTATCCATGTGCTTTTCGTGGCGCAGACCCTGTATGCAGAAACTTTTCCTGGCGATATGAAGGGCAATATTAAGGCCCGCTTGTCGCTGGGTGTGCCCGAGACCTACACGCTGGGCGTGGTGGCTGGCGACGCGGCGGAGACCGCCAAAGAATTGTCCGCGGCGATACCTCATGGCACTCCGGGCCAGGGTATCGCCATGAGCACGCTACCGAGCGGCGCGGTCACCGCGCAGCGCGTCGCAGCACCCTACGGGTATGTGCCAGGCCGCTTGGACGGGGAGAAAAATGCGGACGTTCGCAAGACGTGGCGGACAGTCGAAGCAGTCTACAAAACCATTCCAAACGTCACCCCGCGTCTCGCGCCAATGTTCGACGCGGCAGTCGAACCTGCCGGTCGCAAAAAGGGAGAGGAGCTGCCGCCGAGGTGGCAAGACTACACCTGCGATGAGCTGGCACAGCTGCCGTGGGTGCGGGTTACCGAGTCGCAGCTAGCCGGGAAACCGCTGCCGTGGGCAGCCGAGTACGACGTGCTCTCACCGTCCTACCGCGGCCACGAGGCACGCATTACTGGCAACGAGCACGTTACTTATCACTAGGAGGAAACAATGAAAGACACTAAGAAGATTTTCGACGCAGCAGGGCGCGCACGCGCGGAGCTAGAGGCACGGCTACAGGCCGCGGCGAACGCTGCCGACGACCCCGAGATGTGGGCCGCAGCCCCCGCGCTGCTCCGTGATTTGGAGGCCGCGGGACAGCTCGGCACGCTGCAATGGCACCGCGACGCGCTAGGTGCGCTGCTCAATTTCGGCGTGCCGGAGCGGGCTGTGGCGAAACTCGCAGGCGTATCGCAAAACCGATTGTTTGCATTCGTAACTACTCGCGCGCCCGGCTTGAAAACGCTGCCCGTGACTGCACCGCCTGCCCCTACGGAGGCTGCCACACGCCTCATGCGGCAGGCGCTGGCGCAGCTACGTTTTACATGGAAGTGCCGCAAGGTGGGGATAGAAAGCAGCCAGGACAAGGCTCATTTTGACGCAGGCGACGTGGCAGCCTGGCTGGCCTGCGAGAAGCTGACCGAGCTAGACCGGCTGGCGATTACGAGGGGACTGGGCGCATATCGAATGGCCGGTCTAGCAGTGGCAGATGTAGCCCGGCTCATGGACACTTCGAGCACTCTAATGTCGGCGCGACTGGCGGTTGTACCCGGCTCTAGACCGCTCGACCCTCTGATTTCCCGGGCCTAGACCCCGAAAACCCGCCTCATTCCTGGGAAAACCTGGGTTGGGACGGGTTTTCTGTCGCTTAGCGTCTAGGACTTTAACCCTAAGCGTCTAGGGGTTTAACGCTCCGAGTCTATGTCCATTCCCCGGATACAGGGTTTACTTTTCTTGGTCTAGACGGTGGTCTAGCGCCTGGTACAGGGCACGGTCTGCCTACCACCTGCAACCTGCCGCAGGCGGCCTGTTCCCTGCTGCCGGTAGCCTGTCACAGCGCACGGCAGCAGACGAGTTTTGACGCGTGAAAAGCCCCCAGGTGAAATACCTGGGGGCTAGGTGCGGGTCGCTATGCGACGGCCTTTCGGTGCGTGTGGCGGCGCTGCGGCAGCGTCAGCCCCGCCATTTCAATCTGCGGTCGAGTGACCGTCTTCGACTCGACCTCGGCGGTGATAGTTTCGCGCCAAGCGTCCTGCGCCGCGTTGACCGCCTCCACCGCCGAGTTCACCGTACGGTCTGCCTCTGCCAGCGTCTCGGCGTAGTCATTGTCCATCTGCTCGTTAAGCGCGGCACGGGCACGCGCCTGCTCCTCCTCAAGTGCTGCCATGCGCTGTTCGCGCTCTGACTTTACCGCGTCGTAGGTATCCGTCCGCTCGGCCACGGCCTCCTGGTACGCGGCTTCTGCACGGTCGTAAGACTCCTGCGACTCCGCTACCCGCGCCATAGCTTCCTGCTGACGCTCAAAAAACGATGTATCCATTCTGTACGCTCCTTTAATCAACTCTGGACACTTGACCCTATTCTAACACGTGTGTGCGATTGTAAACAGGGTGCAGGATAGGAAACCTGTTCGTCAGCGGGGTGCGTTTTCCTAGGTCAGACATAAGAAATGCCCGGCGCGATTGCACTGCTGCATGAGACAGTGCAAAGTCGCGTCGGGCGGGGCGGGTGGATAGGTGGCGGGTAGCTTACGCGGTCTTGCGCGCGAGGATAGGCGCGTCTGCTGCGAGATTACCGCAGCCGACTACCAGGGCATTCTCCACGTAGGCGGTCACCGCGCGGTCTGCCCAGTGAGGCGGCCCGGCATAGTAGTCGCCGAGCCGGGCGACGCGGTACACGTCAACATCGTCCAACACGTCCGAGTAGGTCAGCTTTACTCCGGTGCGGTGTGCCTCCTCGACCAGCTGCCCGAGTGTCACCACGTCGCTAAACAGCAGCCGGAGCAGGCGGCGGGTACCCGCTCCATGGAACCACCATTGCCGCCAGGTGAAGTCACCCAGCGAGGATAGCTCCACCTCGGCGGGGTTTACCTCGTCGTTCATTTCGTCGAGCAAATCAGCGACCCGCTGCTGCGCCGCCACATAGGCGGCAGGGGCGCGGCACACCCGCGACAGCGCCAGGTACAGGTCGTCCTCGCGCTCCTCCGGGTCGCCCGGTAGGCACTCGGCGGCGGCAGTGACCCTCTCTGCCGTGTCCGGGGTGAAAGTTACAGAGGTGACGACTCCGCTGCGCCTGCTACAGGTGGCGGTCACAGTGCCGTCGTCGTGTTCGAAGATGTGCATGATTTTCCTCTCTGCCCGATACCTACAGCTGCGGCAGGCGCATGAGTGCTGCCTCTAGGGCGGGCGGCGCGGTAAGCGTGTCCGCGGTCATGTACACGTCGCCACTAGGGGGCAGCGGGACGATGGAGCCGACTCCGGCGACTTGTAGCTGCTGGGTGCCCCGCGCCACCCCTGCGGTAATCCCTTCCACCACCAGGAACCGTCCAAACGTTCGGGGCGGGCACACTCCTCCACCCGTGACCTGCCACCACTGCTCTAGCCCTGCCCCCGTGAGAAAGATAAAGGGGTCAGTGTCGCGGACGACGGCGGCTATCTGCGGGACGGCTCCGCCGTTAGCCTCCGACCACCTGACAACTGCCTCGCGTGCAGTCTGCGCGGCGCGACCGTTACCCGGCTCCAGCACCGGCGACGGTCGTTTCTTCTGCATGGGTTTCGTGCGACCATCGACCACCGCTCGCCCCTCGGGGTCTAACAGAACGGTCGCTACCCCGCTTACCGCCATGGAGTGTGCGACGAACTCTACGGCCTCTACCGTGTTGTCTCGCACCGTCATAAGCGGCATGAAAAGTGACTCTGCTCCCAGCATGATTACACTGACCTCCAGCGCTCCGGGAGCGCGTGATTATCTGTAACGAACTTGTGGTTTACTGCCTCGGGCGCGACGCGCACCAGACTGTGCATGGCGGCCTCCATAATGTCTTGGAACTCGGCGACTGCTGCCGCGTCCACCAGCAGCTCGTCGTGCATGGCGAGGTGGATAGCGTCGCCCAGCCCCCGCCGCTCGGCATCGTATATGGTCTCCGCCAGCATGTCGTAGGCCGACCCTTGGCACGTGTAGTTCTGGCCAAGGTACCCTTTCCATTCCCCGTTGTACCCTCGCTCGATGGGCATGAGGCGGCCACTGGCCGACCACACAAACCCGTGCTGCTCGGCATAGGTTTTTCGCCCGTGTAGGTACTCCGCCATGCGGGGAACGACCTCGAACACCTTGCGCTGCAGCGCTTCTGCCTCGGCAATGTCCAGGTTCAGTGACTTCGCCAGCGACGGTAGTTGCTGCCCGTACATGAGACCCAGCAGAATGGTTTTCGCTTGTTTCCTGCCCTTGTGGTTCTTGGCGCACGGAAACTCTTCGGCCTCTTTTTCAGTGAGGCCGGGCGGCGGGGTATCAGGAATATCCGCGGGGATTACTCCAGCCTCCCGACCAATCGGAATGTAGGGGTCAGCCCCGTTTTCAATTTTCTCTACGTAATCCCACTGCCCTGCGAGTGCGGCTGCAATCACTGGCTCCACTGCTGTCCAGTCAAGCGAAACCCAGTTGTTGGCTTCGATAATGCCTCGGGCGGCGTTGTCGAACTGCTGCAGCGGGATACCGCTATACGACATTCGACCTGTCACTGCTCCCAGCACCGAGGTACTAGGACGGATACGCCCGTCGGTATGCATGGACGCGAGCGACTTAACTACGTAGTCACTCGCGGTCTTGGCAAGCTCCTTGAACTCAATGAGGGCGGCTACTCGTGGCTCCAGCTCTCCCGTCTTAGGGTCGCAGCACTTCTTGAGGTGCTTCTTCTCAAGTGACAGCTTGCCCTTACCCTTACCTTTTCCTTTACCTTTTCCTTTACCCTTGCCGGTTTTCGGCCAGGTTGCAGGGTCAATCCACCCGTCGGTGACCAAAGTGTTTGTGATTGCTTCGCCCACGAGTGAGTACCGCTTCCACGGCTCATTATCAGGTCGTGCGTCTCGCCCCCCCCCCAGTGACAGCAGGTACTCCGCCAGCTCCGCTAGTCGGATACGGGCGGCCTCCAGGTACTGCTCGGCGTAGTTCACGTCAATCTTGAAGCCCCGCAGGTTTGCGCGCAGTAGCACTCGGTTGACGGTCTGCTCGCGCTCCATGAGGTGCGCTGCCTGCTCCGGCGAGCACACGGCGGGGTTGGTGTATACGCTGTCAGCGCTAGTCAGCATGCGCTCGACGTACTGACCGACGACGTGTGCCAGTCGCGGCAGATGTACCACGTCGGCGGCGGCACCTACCAGGTAAGCAGCAATGTCAATGTCGGCAGAAGCGAACCAATCAGCGTCGGACGAGAAACCATGCGCCTTTTTGACGCGGGCGAAAGTCTGGGCGCTCGGGTCGCCGAGTTTCAGGTACGTGTGCAAGGACTGCTCCAAGTCCGCCGACAACGTGTTAGTCTGCGTCTCATTCCACCTGCGGACGAGACGGGCGGCCACCACTGTGTCGAACAGCCGGTCAATCCATTCCAGGTCGGTGCAGATACCCGACTCGTAGAGTGCTGGCGCGTCGAACGACGCGTTGTGAAAAAGAAGCTGTGGCGCTTCCGCTAGCCCCTGCCGGATTAGCTGCAGCTGCTCCGGGTCGCGTGGGTCAAGCGCCACCGCCAGCGGCGCGTTGTAATCGTCAGCATGACCGAACACGACAACTCTCACCTGTCGCCGCTGCCACGGCTCCGTTCCCGTCGTCTCGCAGTCCGCCGCCAGAGGGGCGTTACGTGCTAGCAGCCGCTTCATGCCGTCGGCGGCTCCCGTACCTGCCACAATCTCGATACCGTTGATAACGCGGGAGCCGTCCCAGGCAGGGGTGACGGGGCGGTCGGCCTGGTACTCGGAACGGCCAGCGAAATAATCCAACATGGTCGCTACTCCTGCGCTGCCAGCAGCTCGACGATAGCCGCAGTGCCCGGCTCCATGCCGCCTGTAGCTGTCCGCTCGTCAGCTGTGGCGATTACCGCGCGGCGCAGTGCTGGCTCCTGCGGCAGGTCGCCGCACACGGGAGTGAGGCCACCGTCGTACAGCGCGGTCAGTGCCGCGGCCAGGGAGTCCAGCTCACCCGTTTCCACGCCGCTGATAACTTCCGCCAGCTCGGTGCGCTCCTCCTCGATTGACCATGAGCCGAGGGTCAGGGTGCCGTCGCGGTACATCGCGTCCGGGTACATGTAGCGGCACTCCTCCACCAGCTCGTCGATGAAGTTGTCAGCCCACCCGCGCAGGTACGCCTGCGCTTCGGCGCGCGGCGAGGAGCCAGTGCAGCTGGCCTCTACCGCCTGTGCCAGCGGGGTGGCCTCCCCTAGGAGCGCCTGGGCGCGGGCGACACGCGCCAGACGCTCGTCACCAGCGGCCAGGGTGTAGCGCACCATCAGGCCTGCGTCGATAGCCTGGCGCAGTGTCCACGCCTCCCCGCGCAGGGTGTCGTCAATCAGCAGCGCCACGCGGTCGCCACGAATGCGCCAGCCGCACCAGGTGACCTCGCTGCCGCTCACAACAGTGACGCTCTGCTCGGTCATCTGCATGTTGAGCATGAGGGCCAGTCGTGCCAGCAGACCCTCCGCTGCCTGGTACTCGTCGAGGCTGCGACCTGCGCGTCGTACAGCCGCGTAGATGTTGTCGCCGACCTGCTGCTCGGTCATACGCAGGTCGCTTGCGGTGGCGGAGTGTAGCGACCATGCGGCCAGCGTCAAGCTGCCCTCGCGGCGGGTATCCAGCTCGGCGGTACCGAGCGTCCTGTAGTCGTCGCGGGCGGTCACCATGAGGCTGTTGCCTGCGCCTAGCTCCTCGAACACGGAAAACGTGACGTTAGGCATGGCTGCCTCCTCGCACGTACGCGTCAATATCCGCCTGCTTGTAGCCGGGGCGGCCCAGTACGTAGTGGACGCGCGGCCCGCGGCCCTCTGCTGCCCACCGCTGCATGGTGCGCTGGGAAATACCGAGGGCGGCGGCTGCCGCTGTCTGGGTGAGTAAGTCGTCGGTTCTCAAGGTGTCTGCTCCTATCGTCAGTGTCCGCTTGTCGGACTCTCTGACTTAAATATAAACCCGGGTGGACACCCTTGTCCACCCTTTCGGGTGACGAATTTGCCACAATTGCTAGACACAGGACGGACACTGTGATAGTAGGCTCTGTACTCAATTCAGTATGCACCCCTAAAACGCACCTTAGCCAGCACAGACGCGCTGTAGCTCGCGTCGGGCAGAACTACCCGACAGTGGGCTACGGACGATTGGAGGCGTGCTACAGGCGCGGGAACGGGCACCCTGGCCCGACGCGGGGCGCACCAGGAGCAAGGGACACCATGCCCCTAACTGACAACCCACGGGCACAGCTAGGACGCGTGACGGGCACCGGGAACCTAGTAGACAGTTCGGGGAACCTGCGGGGGTACCTACACCGAGGCCGTCCCATGGGACGGTTAGCAAGCACTCGCTCCCTACACAGCCCGCAGGAGACTGCGGTCAGACAACTCAGGTACGGGACTACGAGGCACGGGAAAGGAAACAAGCCGACGGTAAACCGTGTACCGGGGGCAAAAAAACACTGCTGTTTTTAAAAGTGACGCTAAAGGCGACGCAAAAGCGACACCCCAAAACATGCCCTGACCTGCAAAAGTAACAAAAGCGACAAAAGCGACGGGGGGGGGGTGTGCGTGGAGCGGAAACAGGAAAAGTTGAATAGACGAAGAGCTGTTTATGAAAACATAACTATCTACTCTCGTCGTACGCAGGAAAAAGGAGCAGTTTACAAGAGATGTATATAAAAATATAACTATTCACTCTCGTTGTACGCGCGAGGAGAAAACTTCTTCGTTTTCCCACGCACACCCCCACCCGTCGCTTTTGTCGCTTTTGTCGCTTTTGCAGGTCAGAGGGGGTTTTTACCGTCGCTTTTACCGTCGCTTTTACCGTCGCTTTTAAGGAGACATCAGTATTTTTGCCCTTAGATACAGAATGCACCCTTGTAAATACCTCCGCATGGTACCCATCTACACAGTACGTACATGACAAACCCCGCACCCTGTAAAAAGGTGCGGGGTTTTGTCAGCGGGATTACACCGCCGTATCGAGTGGTGTGTATGCCTTACCTACCCGACTGCCAGTAGTGATAACCATATCCACCTTACCCATCTCCAGCAGCGTGGTCAGTGCGTCCTTGACGCGTCGCCGCTTACCGCCGGAGAACCTGCGGCACACCGCACTCTCGGTCACCGGGGAGCCGTCGCCGTTTCCGTATTCTTCACCCAGGCGAGTCAGCACGTCCTGCAGCAGCTCCTCTTGCTCCGCTGCCAGTGCCTCTTCCGCTCCCAGGCGCTCGTAGGCACGCTGACCACCCTTAGCTGTAGACGACTGACGTTGCTGTGCCTTGGCTGCAGCCTGCAGCCCGTCCAGGGTGCGGGAGCTGACTCGGCTCACCAGCAGTCGCGCCCAATCCCAGTCAGCTGCGGTAAGGTCGGCCCTCCCCTGCACCGCGGCATACATGCACGCCACGCGGTACTGCAGCGGTAGCTCGTGTGCGCGTGCTGCCAACCATGCTGGTACACGGTCAGCTGCTCGCAGCTCCTGGCTCATGTAGTACTCCTGGAACATCTCGGGGCACCACTTAAAACTTTCGCCCACTATCGGCAGTGTGATGGGTGGCTGCTCGGCCAACGGTCGCTGTGGACGGGCAATGTCGCGTTCGTCGAGTACCTGCGACCACGGCCACGCTGCCGGGAACAACACGAAACGCTGCAGCAGACCCAAACCAGCCGACTCCAGCAGCAGGTGCGCGGTGTCCTGCTGAATACCTGCCTCCAGGGTCACCGTGTAGTGCTCCGGGGTTTTCAGGTGCCCGTTGCGGCAGGAACCTGCAACGAAGTTGGTTCCCGAGAACGCTGCCGTGAGTGTGCCCAGCCCCGACACGTCGGAGCCTGACAGCTCCCGCAGGTAGATGGATAGTTCGTCGGCCACAATGCGCATGGTCGGGTGGCTTGCAGGCCGCCAAACCTGCTTCTTCGTTTCCGGGTCAGGGGTTAGGGTAACCAACAGCTCGCCCATGGCACGTGAGGAGATGGGCTGCTCCGCGCGGTCATAGTCCAGCACTTCGTCGTCACTGACAGGGCCCGCATGTCCTGGGTCAGTAAACCGAATACCTTTCGGGATACCCAGTGAGGACGTTTTACCGATACCTGCGCGCCCCACCGCTGCTGTGAACAGACTCAAGGGTTGCCCGTTACCGATAGGTGAGGACGACACGCGTGGGTCAATCCGGCGGACTGTACCCAGCAGGGTGGCGATAATCCCGCCCAGCGGGGAGCCAGGCAGATTATTGTCTACGTGATTCCAGTAGATTGCCCGGGTTAGCTCGCTGTCGTTGAACAGCTGCGCCACCACCTCGGGAGCTACCGGGCCACCCGACTTGTACCAGTTGTTCTCGGTACCCATCGGCGCGCCGATTACGTCCAGCAGCTCGGTGAAGCGTGGGTCATGTCGAAACGCAGTTGGGTACAGCGTGCGCCCCAACGCGTCGCGCTGCTCGGCAGTAAGCGCGCGCCCCAGACCGGCCTCAATCTCCGGCACCCACTTATCCAGCACCTCGTTCATTTTCCGCATGAGACGGTCGTGGGTGGACTCCTGCAGCTGCTCCCCTGTTGCCTGTGGTTGCAGCTGTGGCTGCTCCGGCACCGCCTGCGGCTGCACCGCTGCCACCTGTGGCGGGGTCGATGTTGCAGGGGTAACTGTTACGGGTGGCTCGGCGGTGGGCAACTCTGTCACTGCAGGGGCGGCAGTCAGTGTCCCTGCCTCCGGGTCTAGCGTCAGGAAACCAGACGACTGGCTCAGCTGTACTGCGTACAGTGTTGCCTCCTCCGTAGTGGCTGCAGCAGTGTCCGCCCCCGTCACCTCCTCGTGGCCAGTGCTGCCCTCCCCCGACGTTTCCACGTAGACGGTAGTTTGACCGTCCACAGTTACAGCGTCAATGTATCGACACGGTGCCGGGTAGTCCTCTGCCCACTCGAAGCCCCGCGCCGCTAGGTACGCACGGCGGTACTGGTCATACTCCGCAGATGTCCTCTCCGCAGTCATGTCTGCCCGCAACGGGACACCAAAACCCTGCTCGGCGAACTCCGGGAGGGCTAGCCCCTCGCCCACCTTGGCCGCACGCCAGTCGCCGCGGTAGACCAGGGCTACGGTCAGCTGCCACGCCCCGTAGGAAGCGCCTGCACCGTACGGCTGATTGCCCTCGGTAGCGTCGTGAAACGCTGCTTTGAGGTCGTCAGGAGCATTCGGCGAAAAGATGTTGAGCAGTTCGTTACCTGTAGTGGTGCTGCGACCTACCACTGCCGACCGGGGGCTAGTGTGTGGGCCAGGAGCTGTCCACTGTTCTACTCCCGCCCCGTCGGTACCGGCGTACTCGAAGCGCCACTCCTCCGGGACACGGGGGTCAGTGAGGACGGACTCAATGGTGCGTTCCTGTTCCCATGCAGCCAGGAAAGCTGTGCAGCGCAGTGTTTCGTGCTCACGTGCTGCTTCGCCGACGCGCCCGAACCCGGACGGCAACGCCTCCGGGTCTACTGTGGCGACCTCGACGGCTCCCTGCACATTACAGCCAGCGTCGCGCTTGGCCTCTGCCTGTCGCTTCTTCTCCGCTTCGGCGATGATGTGCTCGCGCAGGGCAGGCGGACATTTGCGGATTGCTCCCGTGCGCTCGTAACGACCGCCGTTAAAACGACCGTCTGCGCGCACCGAGGGGTAAGTTACAGCGTAGCCACCGTTCAACCGGAACAGGACGGAGGTGCCGTCGATATCCCAGGTGTGGGACTTGCCTAGCTCTGCCTTGGCCTCTAGCAGCTCGGTGTCGCCCTCGTCGATAGTGATAAGGACGTGGCGGCCCTGGTCGTGCGCGGCACGCTCCCCGTGGGCGTGGCTACCCGGAGTCGTCTCGTAAACGGCGGCCTCGTCGAGACCCGTTGCCGTGGAAAAAGCGGCCCATTCCTGGTCGCCGTCAATGTCAACCGCCATGGTGGTGGCGGACGGTACGACAGCGAGGTTCACGATTCCGCCGCGTAGCTCCACGCCGCGGTCGATGTGGGCTATATCGTCGGTGCCCTTATTCGCTGTCCAGCGCACCTCCTCGCCGGGGAGCTGCGGCGCGCCAACCTTGGTCATGCGCCGGTCGGCCTCGCTGTCGAGGGTCTGGGGTGCGCCCACCAGCATGGGGCGGAAACCCGCGGCAAGTAGCTCACGCGCGGTAGCTTTTACCTGCTCACCGTGGGCGGCAGGGTCGTCGATAGTGCAGACAATCGGGGCGTTGTCTGATACGCTTGTAGTCATAGGAGTTAGTTCCTTTTCTAGTAACTGTGTTTGAAGCCCCTGGGTGACCGCCCGGGGGTTTCGTTTTTCTTAGGCGGCGATTCGCGGGGTGAACTGGCGGGTCGTCCACGCTTCTACGTCCTCGCGGTCGTAGACGATTCGCCCGTGCAGGCGGGCGTGTGCGGGAACATCGCGGCCTGCCGCGCGCCACCGTCGTAGCGTCCGGCGGGATACGCCGAGCCGGGTGGCGGCCTCTGCCTCTGTGATGTGACTCATGGGGTGCTCCTTACCTCGTCGAGTTTCGGTCACCCCCGTATTATATGGCCAATCGTGACCACTTTACAAGGTCTTTTTTATGCGTTGACCTGTGTCAACACATCTCTACAGGTCACTAGCGCCCACCCCCGCCGCCAGTTCCGCGTTGACTCCCCACCCTCCCCGTGCTACCCGCCCCACTCCCCTACCGCTGGGCCGACCTGCGGTTTCCTTGTCCCCCAAGTGTGCCCCGCACCAAGCGGCGCGGGGCTAGATTCAGTCGGTGTGTAGCGGCACGGCGAAAACGTCTTCCGTCCAGGAGACGGCCCGACGCGACTTTTCCACCCTCTCCCCGCTTCCGTCGATGGTCGGCCCGACGCGGCTGCCCTCGTCGGAGGAGTCAACTCCGCGTCGGACGTGAGCCGCTAGCGCCTCGGAGTTTTCCCACTCGTGCGGTACATCGTCGCCCGGCTTCAGTGGCCCGCGGACTGCGTGCTCTGCCTCCGCCGTGTAGTCGGGTTCCGCGTCCTCCCATACGTGGCTTTCCACCTGCTGTGTGAGGTCAGGCCCCCTGTCTGGCTCCCGCACACTGCTCTCGACGAGGTGGGTGAGGTCGGGGCCACGGTCAGGCTCCCGCACGCTGCTTTCAACGAGGTGCGTGTAGTCAGGCCCGCGGTCTGGACTGGTCGCCGTGCCCGGCTCCACGCGCCCGGCGGCAGCTACAGCGTCCGTCTCGGCTGTCTCGGCTGCGTTGGCGGTCGCGTCCAGCCCCGCGGCTGCCCTGTCCAGGCTGTCAGCGTAGGCGTAGTGCGCCACGCGCCACCGTTCCAGTGCAGCCTCGACGGCGGCTAGCGGGGCGGTGAACAGCGGCGATACCTGGCCGTCCTGGCTGGCCTGGGAAAAGTCCGCTTTCACTGCGGCAAGCATTTCCGTCACGGTGTCGTCGGCGAGCTGGCGGAGGTCGGCGGCAATGGCGCGGGTCTCTACCGCGGCGTGCCGTGTGGTTTCGATATTGACTTCGATTCTCTGTGTCATGCACCCTATTCTACCTGCACTAATAGTAGAATAGGAGGCAAGTTTTGACACATGTTTTCTATGCCCAGGGAGACCTAAAATGTACGTCGTAGAGTTGACCGAGGGAACCGTGAGCCGCGTCGGGCGGCCTGTGGCGGGTGCCAGTGGTCCGGTAGCCGCCTACCGCCTCGCCTCACTGCTGAACGGTCACGAGCGCCCGGCTACGGCGCAGGAGGCCGCCACGGTGGCCGCGCTGCGGCGGCTGGCGGCATGAGAAAACCCCGGTCATTTGTACCCCTAAGAGGGACGGTTGTACCCCTAAGAGGGACGACTGAAACCCTGGGGTTGGATACCGCCGCCAGCATAAGCGTCTCGACAGGGTGTCCTGGCCAACCGTGGTCATGACGACCACGGTTGGCGCGCTACGGCGGCTGGCGGCCTGAAAAGCCCCCGCTAACCATTGTCGTTATGGCAATGGTTGGCAAGGCATGGTCATTATGACCATACCTGCATGGTCATAATGACCATGCAGCTGGCGACATGAGAAAACCCCGGCCATGACGACCGGGCTTGCGGAGGTTACAGGGTGACGAGCTGCTGAGGGCTGGGTAGGTACGCCTCTAGCTCCTCTAGGCTCATCTGCGGTAACGCGTCGCTGATACCCGAGGCGAAGCCAAAAATTAACATGTTCAGCTTCAATACCGCCTGGGTGTAGACCTCGCGGTCGTCGTAGCAAAACACTGCTTCCGGGAAAGTTATCATCATGGTGCGGTTGTTGCATACTGCCTTGTCGAGGTCAATCATGGTCAACTCCTAGGTGTCCTGGGCTAGATACGCTGCCACAGTATCGGGCACCCCGGACTAGCGCCGGGCACTTTCGCACAGCCGTGCGAACCTGTAGGCTATAGCCAGGTCGCCCCTTGTGGTCGGCCCTGGGCTAGGCTCCCTGCGCCAGAGGACGGTGCAGGGGGCCGTTTCACTAGCACCGGGTACCCTCGCCGCGCGGCCTGGCAAATGTAGCTTTATATTCAGACGTGCCCCGGGCGCAATCCCCCTCCCCCGCGCCCGGGGCGGGGAGACCCGCATGGCAGACCTTGCAGCTCTTCGCAGTATCCTCGCAGGCACCGCGCCCCTGACCGGTGTCCACACTGCTGCGCGTGGTATCTCTACCGCCGAGGCGGAGTCGCTGTTAGGCGTGCCCGCTGGCACCTTGGCCGGAGTGCATGCCGCCGCGTGCGTGGAGACTGCTGCATGGCTGCGGGCGTGCAGGTAAAAGGTATCCGCTGTACCTACTAGACTAGGCATATGCCCAGACCGAAACTTGCACCCGGCCAGCGCGGAGAACCTACCCTGACCCCGCTCGACAGCGACGGGAAAACAATCCCGCGTGCCGTGCGCAACACGCCGGGTCACAAGGCTCGCAGCTGGAACTGCACAATCTATTACTGCGGGTGGGACGGTAAGTCCTCCGAGGTGCGTGTCCACCGGGTACGGCAGACGGACGCGGTGGAAGCAGCCCATGCCAAGGTTGACGCGGCACTGGCGCGCGGCTCCTCGTCCACGTGGTCGGGTGTTACTATCGACACTCCGCTGGCAGACGCAGCGCGCGCCTGGCTTGAGCTGCGCACCAGCGACGACACCGAAGACCTAACCCGCGTCCATGGAGAGACCTCGCGCGTGTACGGCTACGTCGCGGACTACATCGCCGACCCCCAGCGGGGGCTGCACCTCACCGTGGGGCAGGTGACGCACAAAGCTGCGCGCGACTTTATTTACTTGCAGCGCCGCCCCACTCCCGAAGATATTGCCAAGGAGCAGGCGCAGGTCGAGAAGCGACGCGACACGCAGCGGAAAATCGTTGCCGCCTGGGATAAGTGGGCGGCGGTTCGCCGCTCCGAGGGGCTAGCCGCGTACCCGCTACCTGCCGACGTAACCGCGCCGATTCCTGACGTAGACCCTGCGACGCTGCTATATCCGTCGCGCGCGGAAATGACGTGGGTTGTGCTGCGTGGCCTCTACACTGCGCTAGCCGATAACGGCGTTGTGCCCGCTAACCCCTTGCGTGAGATAGCCAAGCCTACGGTACCGGCGGCACGGAAGTCAGCCCCGCGTGTTCTCCGCGGTGAGCAGATGGGCGCACTCATGCGCGCGGTTCATGCCTACACGGAGACCACTACGCTGCGGACAACTCCACCGCGTTCGCAGTGGCTCGTGCCCCAGCTCGCACTGCTACTTTCTACTGGTCTGCGCATTACCGAGGTGAACAACCTCCGCTGGGAGGACTTTGACATGACCGACTCCCGACTGTGGTGGGTCACCCCGCACCGACAGAAGAAGCGGGATACCGGCGGAGTCCAGGAACGTATCGCCCTGCCACCATCAGTGATTCCTGTGCTGCGACGCTGGCGCTCCCAGCAGGTGCTCTCTCCATGGGTGCTGCCTATGCGCGACGACCCTACCCGCCCCATGACCCGCTCCGGCAAAACCCTCACCGAAGCTCTGACGTGGGCACGCTTGCCGCACCGCTCGGGCGACGACGTGGTGCAGGCCGACCGTGAACTGCTGCCGCCGGTTATCTCCTACCATGACCTCCGTCACACGGTAGCCACTGCCATGGCTGCAACCGGCAACGCCGCGCTGGCGACCTTGCAGCTTGGTCACGCGTCAGCCTCCACTACCGAGGCCGCTTACATCAATCGCGCTGTAGACGTAGACAACAGCGCCGTGATTGAGGCGTTCGCCGCTGACGCGCTGCGGTTGTTCGGTTAGCCCTCCGCGAGGGGGTTTTCTGGACTCGGGCCGAGTTTTTCCGGAGTTTTTCCGGAGTTGCACCCTTTAAACCAAAGAACCCCAGGCCGGAAAACTTCCTGGCCTGGGGTTTTGGAGCCGGAAACGGGACTCGAACCCGTAACCTACTGATTACAAATCAGTTGCGCTACCAATTGCGCCATCCCGGCAACTTTAAAGCGACCTTTTGGCGTTAGCCGTCGCTGGCTCGAAAGAATCAGAGTCAACCTGAGAATCGAACTCAGCTGTGCCGCTGACAGGCGATTGTACAGGTTGGCAAGCAGAAGTTAAAAACGACACCACAGGAAAACTGCAACCGCACTTCTTGAACACTTTTCCACACGCTAAAAGCCCCGCTCAGATAGGCAAATTCACCGCCTCAAAAACGAATTAAGATTCTCGGTCACTGACGGGGTAGTGTGACTATCGCTAAATCACTGGGGCTATGTTTCTGCAACGTCTCCGCATCGCGTCTTTGCAGCATCACTGCAATGCACCCCAGGCAGTATCGGGGAAAGGAAGTGTCGACATGTCATTCGCTGGTGACAGCAATTCCAACGCCGGAGAAAACTCCGCTGCGAAGAATGATCTCTACGACGCTGAAGCCACTGTCTCTTACGACGACACTCCGCAGACCCAGTTTCCTGCAATCGAAGGTCAGTCCACCTTCAAGCAGCGCGTGATTGATTTCGTTTCCGGCCCAACGGCAACTGTCGACCTAGTGCACTCGACTACTACCCCGCTGCCGCTGGCACCGATCGATTATTCCGACCCGAGTCAGGTCACGGCCGTACTCGATCTCGCTGCTCGCATCGGCGGGCTATTGCTGGCATGTGGCTCGGGCAACCGCGATACCGAGCTACAAATTAAGGCCGTGACCTCAGCCTATGGCCTCACCCAAATCCAAGTCGATATCACGTTGACCTCCGTGACGGTCTACCACCTCATCGGCGCGCGCCGTACCCCTATTACCGCGATGCGCGTTGTCACCGCACCAGTGCCCGACTTCGAGCGCTTGCGTCACACCGACCGTGTCATCCGCCGAATTCGCGCGGGCCACCTGAGCTTGGAGGAGGCTATTGAGGCTATCGACAAGGTCGAGCGTGAGCCCGCAAAATACCGCCTCCGCGTCATCTACACTGGCTGGGCATTGCTGGCTTCATCTGTGACAGTGCTGCTCGGCTCGAGTTTCGAGGTCGCCCTTATCGCGGCTGCGGTCACACTGGCCATCGTCATCGTGATTGGTGAACTCGCTGCCCGCGAGTTGCCCACATTCTTTCAGAATGCAGTCGGCGGTCTCATTGCCACGCTCTCCGCTGCTGTGCTCAATGCGGCGCAGGCGTATCTCCCCTTTGAGATGCAGCCATCCAGGCTGATCGCCTCGGGAATTATCGTGATGCTCGCCGGCCTAACCCTCGTGCAAGCACTGCAAGACGGCATCACCGGCGCACCTGTGACTGGCTCCGCGCGCTTCTTCGACACCATGTTGTTGACCGGCGGAATCGTCGCTGGCATCGCAATGGGCATCGAGTTTTCCGGAATGCTGGGCATTCCGCTTCCCGACGTCATCGCGGGTTCTGACCTCAACCTGGCACAGGCGACAGTGAGGGTGATAGCGGGAACTACCGCCTCAATCGCATTTGCGTTGGCCTCGAATGCTGGGTTCACCGCGTTGTCAGTGTCCGGAACGGTCGCTCTGCTGGGGTCGATGACCTACTACTACGTGTTGACTCCACTGGGAGTTCATCCGGTGACCAGCGCAGGCGCGGCAGCAACGCTGATTGGTCTCATCGGTGGCCTGCTGGCACGACGTTGGTCCATCCCGCCGCTGATTACGGCAGTGGCAGGCGTAACCCCGCTGCTTCCGGGTATGACGATCTACCGCGGTATGCACGCACTGCTGCACGACCACCCGACCAAGGGGTTTACGGCGCTAGCCTCAGCGCTAGGCATTGCGACGGCACTAGCTGCGGGTATTGTCCTCGGTGAATGGATGGCGCGCAGGCTCCGTCGCCCTCGCGCACTGCGCGAAGACAGTGGCCTGACCCGTCCAATCCGGGCCGGTATGCGTCGCATCCGTCCTGTGAATCCGCGGAACAAGCCTCGCCGTCCACGCAACTACCGCTTCAAGGGCGGTATGAACCCGCGTGTGGACTAGCCATTCCGCGGGGCAGCCACTGCTCAATCCGCGGGACAGCCGCTGCGTGGACTAGCCGTATCCATGGGAGCATTATCCACACCGCGCGACCTATCAACAACGTGGTAGAATAAGGTTTTTGAATTGTAAGTAGCGCTTAAAGCTGAAACTGCGTCATCACAATCCCATTCCTTCTTCACTGAACTCGGTTGAGCTCAGTGCCGGGAGCATGTGGCGAGATGGCTGGCAGAAGTAGGTGTATGGGGCGCAATTAAGGCCATGCTTGCCAGGAGGATTCGTGCCACCGAAGGTCACAGACACTCGCACTGCTCAGAACGAGGCTCTTCACAAGGTCGAAGAAAAGACCGCTGCTGGCGCACGGCGAATTGTTGCTACCTTCGCCGAGGATTTCTACGATGCCGTCACTCTGATGTGCATGCTCGGAGTGGAGAAGGAAGGCCTGAGCTTCAAGAAGGTTCACGAGGAATACGTGAAGGAAAACGCTCCGAAGACCGCAAAGCGCACACGCAAGTCCACTAAGAAGACTGCGAAGAAGTCGACCAAGAAGGCCGCAAAGAAGACCACTCGTAAGACGGCGAAGAAGGCTGCCAAGAAGGCCGCTAAGAAGACGACGAAGAAGGCTGCTAAGAAGACCACCAAGAAGGCAGCTAACTAACGGGGTCACGCAGCATGGGTCGGAGCGGGAAAAAAGCGGTTGCCGCAGTAGCTGTCGTTGCGGCAGTGTCCATGACGGCTACCGCATGCCAGGCAAAGCCGGCAGCGGAGATCGTCGGCAAGCAATGGCAGATAACCGCGATCTTTGATGACCCAAACCTGCCCCACGGTGTGCCGGACGGAACTCAGGCGCCGACTATTACGTTGGGGCAGACAACATATACCTTCGCTGATTCCTGTGGCAACGGCTCTGGTTCGCTGCAGTGGAAGGGCGAGGCGGTCGAATTCGGTACCCCGGAGCAGACTCGCAGTTTGGACTGCTCAGACCAGGCGCAGACCTATTCGGAGCGTTTCCACAAGATTGTGGCGGGCGAATTCGTCTACACGCAGGACAACAATGGTCTGCGCATGCGAGAGATGAAAGACCCCAAGCCAGGCGAGGATCGCCGTGGCTGGACTGCGACAACTTCGGGTTACACCGAGGGGCGCTGACGCCACTTCTGATCGACAGGCGCATCGGTGCCGGGGTGAGAAACCCGTGCGTAAGAACCGCGGTGGTAAATGAGCGGATTGATTTCTTCACGCTTGCCGATAGCCACAATATCCGCCGTCACAATCCAGTGATCGCCGCCTTCGTAAACATCGACGACGGTGCAATCAATCCACACGGAGCAGCCGTGCAATAAAGGGTTGCCCAGCTCAGAGCGGGTCCACTTCCCCGTCTTGAACTTTTCGCCATTACTGCGGCCGAAGGCTGCCGAGATATCCTCCTGATCCTCGGCCAACACATTGACGGAGAAGCGTCCAGCGTTCCGTATATGCGGCCAGGACCGCGAGGTCTTCATGACAGTAAACAGAACCATCGGTGGAGTGAGACTCAGCGAGGAAAAAGACTGGCAGGCGAAACCGTACGCTTCGCCTTCATCCTCGGTGGCGATAATGGTCACGCCAGTGGTGAAC
Source organism: Corynebacterium sp. HMSC14B06 (assembly GCF_001807075.1). Classification (NCBI taxonomy): domain Bacteria; kingdom Bacillati; phylum Actinomycetota; class Actinomycetes; order Mycobacteriales; family Corynebacteriaceae; genus Corynebacterium; species Corynebacterium sp. HMSC14B06. Next base: position 23,246 of record NZ_KV787395.1, read on the forward strand.
TCACTCATCGCGCCACGGATAGACATTTCATCCAATTCGACGGGGCCGCCAAGTTCGACATGGTCGTCGCGGGTAGCTTCCGGACTATTGAGAGCCGCAGCTGATCGGTCGGTGCTCGAATTTGTTGAATCTGTCATGTAATAGACCTTAATCTGAATCCGAACACAGTAAAGACGAGGTGGGGTTTACCACCCCAAGAGCCCCCGATAGCGCCACGATGTTGTTACCCTCGTCGGCCCGCTACCCGGCTGACGGTGCCGACGGCGCTGCGGTTGTCGATCCAACGACAAACTCAGTCTCCAACAAGACGCGAGGAGCGCGACCGCTGTCCTCGCGTGCGGCCTCAAGCTCCTCGGCCAGCGCGCGGCCGACGGCAATGCCCTTCTGCCTATTCGGCTGAATTACAGTGGTCAGCTTGTGGAAGAGGGCGCGCTCGATTCCGTCAAAGCCTGTGATGGACAGGTCCTCCGGAACACGAATTCCGTTCTCCTTGGCATATTCCAAGACCGCAATTGCCTGAGTATCCGTGGTACAGACCACCGCCGTGAGATCCGGGTTGTCGGTCAGCAGCTGGCGAGCCGCATCGCGGTTATTCTCGCGGTCATTGAGGTGGCGCTCGATGATAGGCACATCCACCTGCTGAATACCAGCCTCGGCAAGCGCTTCCAGCGCACCTTCGACGCGGTTCTTCTGCACCTGGTGATGAGCTTCTGCCAGCCGCTTCTCCGTGACATATCCCGAGTTCGGGGTACGCGACAATCGCACTGACAAGATTCCCACCTTGCGATGTCCCAGTTCAGTCAGGTGTCGCACCGCGGGCTTGATGGCCTCACGGTCATCGATGCCCACAAACGGTAGAGCCACCGCATCTGCAGGCTGGTCGCACACGACCGTCGGCAAGCCACGGGCGCGCACGGCAGCGAGGAACGGGTCGTTGTCCGCGACGGAGTAGACCACGAAACCGTCGACCACCGCTTGCCGAATCAGATTGAGATCTACGTCCCCGCCCTCCTCGGAGGAAGCTGGAATGACCAACATGGAGTCGCCCATTTCGCCGAGCTCCTCTGCGAGGCCGGCGAGAAAATCCACCGACGCAGGGTCTTCAAAAGCGAACGGGAGGTGCTCGGTGAACAGCACGCCGATGGCGCCAACCCGGCGCATGCGCAGACCGCGAGCCATTGGGTCCGGCCCGGGATAGCCAAGCCGCTCCGCAGTTTCCAAGATGTGCTCCCGCAACTTCTCCGAGAGCTGGTCAGGGCGGTTGTACGCGTTGGACACAGTCGTGCGCGAGACCCCAAGTTCTGCAGCGATGGAAGCCAAGGTGCCACGACGACGCCGACTTTGCACGGAATACCGACCCTTCTTGAAAAACCAACAGCGACTGCCCGCTCAGATATCTTCGTCCAGCTACCTCAGGTAGAAAACCTCGATTTTATGGAAAAGAACTACAACGAGCATCACACGCATCTAATCGCGGACAACTTTACCCAACGAATGTGCGCGACTGTCATTTCGGCCACTCCGGCAGAGGCCCGCCTTGTGACTGGGTCTCCGCAGCCCCTACTATGTTCTTTGAACTAAAAGACAACTGTTTTCAATAGCGGTTGATGCTCAGGAGCTGAATAAAAGGAATAATTCAGCCCGCAACAGGATTGGATACATATATGAAGGCACGCTTTTCCACGCGCATCGCGGCGCTAGTCGCCAGCGCCGGCCTCGTCGCAGGTCTCGGCGCATGCTCCAGCAATGATGACAGCGCTACGTCCGCGGGCAAGTCCGAAGACACCATTAAGGTGGTCACCTCCACCAAGGTCTGGGCAGACGTCGCCGACGCAGTCACCGACGACGAGAAGGTCTCCATCGACCCGATTATCGCGTCCAACGACATCGACCCTCACTCCTACGAACCGGCCGCAGCCGACATGGCAAAGGTAGAGGACGCCGATATTCTCGTCGCAGGTGGCGGGCATTACGACGCATGGCTGACCTCCTCTCTGCGTGACGCAAAGGACAAGGTCATCATCTCTGCGCTGCCGCAGGAAGAAGGCCATGACCACGAACATGACCATGATCACGAGGGCCACGACGACCATGATCACGAGGGCCACGAGCACGACCATGAAGGCCACGAGCATGATGGCGAAGGTCACGACGACCACGAAGGCCACGAGCACCACCACCATGACGGCGAAGCCAACGAACACGTCTGGTACGACACCGATGCGGTTGAAGAAACTGCAGAGCAGCTCGCCGAAGCTCTGACCAAGCTGGGCGCCAAGGCCGACACCAAGGCCGTCGATAAGGAAATCAAGGACATCGAAGAGGCCAAGAGCAAGCTCAAGGCCGCTAAGGTTGCTCAGGTTCACCCGCTGGCCGATGACATCCTGAAGGACACGAAGGTCGAGGACATCACCCCGAAGGGCTACCGTCAGTCCACACTGAATGAGTCCGAGCCGTCGGCAAGCGATGTCAATGAAATGCTGAAGCTGATTGAGTCCGGCGAGTTGGACTACCTCATCGACGCACCGCAGACCCACGACCAGGTCTCGCAGCGACTCGTCGAGGCTGCCAAGGCAAAGGGCGTTAAAATCGTCGATGTTTTTGAGTCGCCGAGCGCTGACCAGTCGTTCTTTGACCTCTACAAGAAAACCCTTTCCGATATGGAGTCCGCATAACTTTGCCCTCACTGACTTTTACTGACGCAGCCGTCGAGCCGCTGTGGTCCGGTCTCAATTTGAATATCGAGCCCGGCGAGTTCTTGGCCATCCTGGGCCCCAATGGCGTCGGCAAATCCACGCTGCTGACCGCTGCCCTTGGCATGCGCCAGCTGACTCACGGTTCAGTAAAAGTCGACGGGAACCTCGGCTACATTCCACAGCAGCGGATGTTCGAGCCCTCACTGCCCATTCGGGTTCGCGACCTCGTCGAGTTGGCGGCCGGCAAGAACCGCTCCGCCACCGACGAAATGCTGGACTTTGTCGGCGCGGGCGGTATTGCAGGCCGTCGCGTCGGCACGCTCTCTGGCGGTCAGCAGCAGCTTGTCCGTCAGGCGCAGGCGCTCGTTTCGGCACCAGATTTTTTGCTTTGCGACGAGCCTCTGCTCTCCCTCGACCCTGCGGCGCAACGGACCACGGTCGAGCGCCTGGACCGGCATCGGAGGGAAAACGACACGGCAGTCGTCTTTGTCACCCACGACATCAACCCCATCCTGGGCGTCTGTGACCGGGTGCTCTACCTGACGCCGCACGGACATGCGGTCGGGTCAGTCGAGGAAATTATCACTTCAGAGACGCTCTCGGAGCTCTACCAAACCAACATTGCGGTTGCCCGTGTCGAGGGAAAGCTGGTTATCGTCTAATGACCCTACTGACTCAGTATTTCTCCGACACCGCTGCTCTGCTCCAAGTCGGGTTCGTCCACAATGCTCTCATCGCGGCAGCTCTACTCGGGCTAATCTCCGGCATCATTTCGCCCCTGATCGTCATGCGACAGATGAGTTTCACGGTCCACGGCACCAGCGAGCTGGCACTTATGGGTGCATCCGCGGCCCTACTACTTGGTGTCAGTGTCAGCAGCGGTGCCATTATCGGTTCGGTGCTCATCGCAATAGTCCTGGCGGCACTGTCGCTTCGAGGGCGCCAAGATGCGGTCGTGGGCGTGGTCTTGAGCTTCGGCATGGGCTTATCGGTGCTGTTTATCCACCTCTACCCCGGCCGGACAAGTACCGCGTTTTCACTTCTCACCGGCCAAATCATTGGTCTGACTGACACTTCTCTATGGACGATGGCCATCGTCGCGGTCATCGTCGTCGGCGGCGTTACCTGGAAATGGCGCCCGCTGCTATTCGCCTCCGCCGACCCCATCATGGCCGCCGCCTGTGGTGTCAACGTGAAGGCGCTATCGATTTACTTCGCGATTCTCACCGGTCTCGTCGCCGCCCAGGGCGTACAGATTGTCGGCTCTCTGCTCGTCATCGCCCTCATCATCACCCCTGGTGCTGCGGCCGCATTCGTCACCGCCTCTCCTGTAAAGGCCATCATCCTGTCGACCATCTTCGCCGAGGTCGCGGCCGTCGGCGGCATTGTTCTCTCACTCGCACCGGGCATCCCGGTCAGCGTTCTAGTGACGACAATCGCATTTGTCATCTACCTGATCTGCTACGCCATCGGAACGGTGCAATCGCGCAAGGCAACGCGTGACGACGTCCAGGCTGCCAAGTGGAGCAAATAGACACATACGCTTTTCGGAGTGGCTTTTAAAACAACAAAAACATCGGGCAGCCCCTCGAGTGACGATTGCGGAGAAGGTGCGCACCTTCCCTCTCGCCACCGAGGGGCTGCCCGTATTTTTGCTGGATTCTCTAAAAGCAGACTCCAATACCCCCAGCTCTTTTTAAGACTGCGAGACTGCCGAAATGGGTTGCCCCGGCAGACAGAAAAACTAACGCTGAGGATGTCGTGGTCTGACATCTCAGTGACCCAAAGCTAGCTGTACAAGCCACCGCTAGGTCCGTGCGCTTCCCTAAACTACGGCCAATTACGCCCCCATTTCTAGGAGCATGATATGCCCGCCCTCCCCTTCAGGAAACTACGGATAATTTTCTGTTGGAAGTGATAATAACGCCGTCATTTCTGCAGCGCACGCCGGAAATAGAATTATCTTTAAAGCGCTGAACTACTGGGGGTAGCCATAAGTACCGGCCGCCATTTAGAACGCAAAATACCCCACGTAAACGCCATTACTATAACGAATTGATAATGGCGCCTACGGGGGTATCAAATGCGCTACTGACTGCTCTTAGCCCGGCGCTGGCGGGCAAACTCACTCAGAGTCACGCCGGCAGCAACGGAAGCGTTGAGCGACTCAACCCAACCGGTCATCGGAATGGACATGATGGTGTCACAGGTATCGCGCACCAGGCGCGAAAGTCCCTTGCCCTCAGAGCCGACGACCATAACCACCGGGGTGGTGCCGTCGTAAGTGTCCAGAGTGTGATCGCCACCGGCATCCAGTCCAACGACCTGGTAACCAGCCTTCTGGAACTGCTTGAGCGAGCGCACCATGTTGGTCGCCCGCGCAACCGGCAGACGCGCAGCAGTACCAGCAGAGGTACGCCAGGCGACGCCCGTAATGGCAGCCGAGCGACGCTCCGGAATCACCACACCGTGACCACCAAAGGCCGCCACCGAGCGAATGACCGCACCCAGGTTACGCGGATCAGTGATGTTATCCAGGCAGACGATAAGGCCCGGCTCACCGGTCTGGGCCACAGAATCAATCAGATCTTCGACAGATGCGTACTTGTACGGCGGAATCTGCAGGCCGATACCCTGGTGCATGGTGTTGCCGGTCATGGTGTCCAACTCGTGGCGGGGTACCTCGCGAATCGGGATACCACGGGAGTTAGCAATACGCACTGACTCCTGCAGGCGCTCGTCATTGTCGGTACCCAGCGCCACAATCAGCGCGGCCGCTGGCACCTTTGCATGCAGGCACTCCACGACCGGGTTACGGCCAACTACCAGCTCGGTGCCATCCCCCTTGCGCTCATGACGCCCCGAGTCACGGCGGCGCTTCTCTTTCGCCCGCTTATGAGCTGCGTGATAAACGCGGTCCTCTGCTTTCGGGGTCGGCCCCTTGCCACGCAAGCCACGCTTTTGGCCACCGGAGCCGCCAACGTTCTTCTTGCTTGCCTTGCGCACTGCACCACGACGACCGTTGCCTGCCATAGCTACCTGCTTCCTGTTGTTAATAGTTTTCTTTAGCCTAAAGCCAGCTTTTCAGCCCTAGTCAGCGACAGACCATGCTGGACCATCCGCGGTATCAGTTACCTCGATACCCGCTTCCTTCAGACGGTCGCGCACAGCATCAGCCGTAGCCCAGTCCTTCTCTGCACGAGCCCGGGTGCGTTCCTCCAACTGGTGCTCAACCAGCACACCGAGCGCATGCATTGCCGCATCGGAACCGGAATCGGAGGTTGCCCACTGCTCATTCAGCGGATCGAACCCAAGGACTGCGGCCATAGCGCGGACAGCACCGGCAATCTCCTTGGCCTTGGTCTCGTCGCCGTCGGCAAGCGCCTGATTACCTCCGCGAACAGCGTTGTGGATTTCCGCGAGCGCGCGTGGGACGGCGAGGTCGTCGTCGAGCGCTGCTTCGAACGCCGGCGTCCACTCACCGATTTCTATATCGCCGAGCTTATCGACGGCACGGTGCATAAACGCCTCGATACGACGGTAGCCCGCTGCCGCTTCCTGCAGAGCCTCCTCGGAGTACTCCAGCACGGAGCGGTAGTGCGCACTACCGAGGTAGTAACGCAGCTCAACCGGACGAACCATGGTCAGGATATGCGGCACGGACAACACGTTGCCGAGCGACTTCGACATCTTTTCGCCGGCCATTGTGACCCAGTGATTGTGCATCCAGTAGCGAGCAAAGCCGTCGCCGGCTGCGTGCGACTGCGCAATCTCGTTTTCATGGTGCGGGAACTGCAGGTCGAGACCGCCACAGTGGATGTCGAACTCCGAGCCCAAGTAGTAGGTGGCCATGGCGGAGCACTCCAGGTGCCAGCCCGGACGGCCATTGCCCCACGGCGTCGGCCACGAGGGCTCGCCCGGCTTGGCCGCCTTCCACAGCGCGAAATCGTGCGCACCGCGCTTGCCCGGAGTGTTGGTCTCGCCCTGCTCCATCTCGTCAACGCGGTTGCCGGACAGGCTACCGTAGTCGCTGCCTTCAGCCTTGGACCAGGCGTCCACGTCAAAATAGACGCTGCCATCGACAGCGTAGGCGAAGCCGTTATCCATCAGACGCTGCATATACTCCACCATCTGAGTGACATGTCCGGTGGCACGCGGCTCAACGCTCGGCGGAAGAACACCGAGCTGGTTGTAGGCCCAGGTAAATTCGCGCTCAAAGCGGGAGACCCACTCCCACCAAGGGCGGCCGTGCTCGGCGGCCTTATTCAAGATCTTGTCATCGATATCGGTGACGTTACGCACAAACGCGACGTCATACCCCTTGGCGATCAGCCAACGGCGCAAGATATCAAAGGCCACGCCAGAGCGAACATGGCCAATGTGCGGCTGAGCCTGCGGAGTCGCACCGCACAGGTAAATGGAGGCATGCCCCTCGCGGAGAGGCTCAAAATCCTTCAGTTGGCGGGTTGCGGTATCGAAGATTTGAAAAGTCACAGCCCCGAGCATAGCGGGGAAATAGATACGGGTGAAAAAGAGAAAACGGCTAGCGCACACGGGCAATGTATGTGCGCTAGCCGTTAACCGGAAAAGTGCAGAAAATCCCTACTGGAAGGAACCGGGGAAGGGAAACGACTTATGCGTCTGCGTCCAGGTCCACCGGCTTATCGTCGGCCCCGTCCTTCTTCTCACCGGCGGTACCTTCCTGTGCCAGCGCGCGGTGACGCTCGATAGTGGCATCGACGCGGGCAAAAACTTCCTCGACCTTGGCCTCATCAACGCCGTCGGCAAGCGCGAGCTCACCGACGAGAACCTGGCGAGCCTTGCTCAACATACGCTTTTCGCCGGCGGACAGACCGCGATCCTGATCGCGGCGCCACAGGTCACGAACTACCTCAGCGACCTTGTTAATGTCGCCCGAACCCAGGCGCTCCTGGTTGGCCTTGTAGCGACGGGACCAGTTGCCGGCCTCTTCCACGTCGGTCTCACGCAGAACGGAGAAGACCTTCAGCAGCCCCTCTTCACCGACAACATCGCGGACACCGACCAGCTCGGCATTCTTGGCGGGCACCTGGATATTCAGATCACTCTGCAGAATCTGCAGTACGAGGTACTGAACGGTCTCACCGTTAAGCTCTCGTTCAATGATGTTTTCGATTTTCGCAGCTCCGTGGTGCGGATAAACTACGGTATCGCCAATGCTGAATTCCATGTAATGCACACGCCCTTCCAACGGCCTTCCACCCTATCATGTCCCCCCATGATTTTACGGGTAGTATGGGAACATCTTAGGAAGACACTAAGGTGTTCTTTAAATACTGAAAATCCTATCGCCCATCCTCAAGCTACTGGAGGAAATCTAGTCATGGCCTTCAAGTCCGTACTTCGCCGCAGCGCCCTCATCACCGTCTCCGCAGCATCTGCAGTTGCACTTGCTGCTTGTGGCGCCGGTCAGATTTCGCAGACCGCAAATCAGCACCCGGCTGTCGACGGTGCGATGAACGGCGGCGAAGATGCTGCCGGCAAGGGTGCTGAGAACACCAACTCGGCTCTTGGCTTCGTCAACATCCGCGACGCTCACATCCTGGTTGACCCGGAGGCTGGTACCGCTGGTCTGAAGTTCTCCGCCAGCAACCAGCAGCGCGCTGCCGAGTCAGTCTACACGCTGAAGTCCGTCACCGTTGAAGGTATCGGCGAGGTTGAGCTGAAGAAGGTCGCTGAGACTCCTTCCTTCGCTAAGGCTGCCAAGGGCGAGAACTCCCTACCGCGTGAGTGCCAGATCGTTGCCGGCCCGAAGTCCGTCATCGATCCGCTGGCTAAGACCGCTAAGGACAACACCGGCTGCATCGCGTACTACACCAATGAGCTGGACCCGAGCACCCTGGTTGGCGACAAGAGCAGCGCTGCCGGCCAGAACCGCGAGGCCACCTTCGAGTTCACTGACCCACAGGGCCAGACCAACACCTACGACCTGGACATCACCATCTCTGCTGACATTCTGGAAGCTGGCGCACCGAACCGCGGTGCTGACGGCATGATTGAATCCAAGTAATCGCAGCACAGTGGTGTTCCTGCGCTGTTCGCGCGCAGCGCACTTTTAGGCGCTGGTACAGCGCAGTCCTGTCCCGCAAATAACGCGAGGAGCTTCATCGAGCGGGCATGGGCGATTGGTCGCTTGATACGGGCCACGGCGGTACAGTCAGTCCTTGACACATGTCATTGACTCTGCCCTGGCCCGTTCTCGCGTATCTGGGGCAATTTTTTAGCGACATTTCCCGCACATCCCGCACCAAACGTTGTCGGGTCTGTCGCCCCCTCGTTTGAAGCAAAGGCGGTTGCACCGTGGCCAAGACCAAAGACGAAGCCTACGAATGCTCGGCATGCGGTTGGCAGGTGTCGAAATGGGTTGGTCAATGTCCCAACTGCAAAGAGTGGGGCACACTGGAGAAGGTCACTATCCGCTCCAGCAGAGGGAAGTCCGGCTCCACCCTTGAGGACAAAATCGCCACCCGGGCAGCCAAGCAACGTCGCCGGAGTGCTGCCACAACGGAGCCCGGCACGCGAGGTGACCGTCGTAAAGCATCTTCCACTTCCGTCGCGGCTGAGAGCCAGCGTTTAGCACAGCGCGCGCTTGACGACGATGCGGAGGAACGTTTCCTCGCCGAGACATCCGCAACAGATCGAATCCCCACTTCTTCTTCTGAGCTGACGGCCATTACCGGGATTTCCGCCAAAGCTGCGCACGCGGTGCGCACGGGCATCGGTGAGCTGGATCGGGTGCTCGGTTCGGGTATTGTGCCGGGTTCGTTGGTGCTCTTGGCCGGCGAGCCGGGGGTTGGTAAGTCGACGTTGCTGCTTGAAGTGGCCTATCGCTGCGCGGACGGCGATTTGGGGCCGACACTTTACGTCACAGGTGAGGAGTCGGTCGGTCAGGTGCGACTGCGTGCCGAGCGCACTGGCGCGCTGTCGGACTCGCTGTACCTGTCGGCGGTGTCGAATATCGAGGACGTCATCGATCTGACGCTAGAGCTCTCCCCCGGTCTGCTCATTGTGGACTCCGTGCAGACGATGCGTGCCGACGTCGAAGGTGCTCGCGGTGGCGTTGCTCAGGCCCGCGCCGTAACCTCTGCCCTGGCGGCGTTGGCAAAGGAGACCGGGACTGCGATTTTCTTGGTAGGGCACGTGACCAAGGACGGCAATGTGGCCGGCCCGCGCACGATGGAACACCTCGTTGATGTGGTACTCAACTTCGAAGGCGATAGACACTCGGGGCTACGCTTCTTGCGGGGTCTGAAAAACCGCTTCGGCAGCACCGATGAGGTGGGCTGCTTCGAGCAGACCGCGGGCGGTATTGCGGAAGTTGAGGATCCCTCGGGGCTGTTTTTGCATCACCGAACACCGACCTCGGGAACTGCAATTACCGTGGCCATGGATGGCCGCAGACCGCTGCTGGCGGAGGTGCAGGGCCTGGTAATCAACACCGAGGCACATAATCCACGACGCAATGTCTCTGGTCTCGACCCGAGGCGCGTGCCGATGGTCGCGGCCGTGCTGACTGAACACGGTAACTTCAAGCAGTTGGCCCGCATGGAGATGTACGTGTCCACCGTCGGCGGAATGACGCTGTCGGAGCCGGCCGCGGACCTGGCGATTGCGCTGGCACTGGCCTCATCCATGACTAAGCGGACCTTCCAGGACAAAACCATTGCACTCGGCGAACTGGGGTTGGCCGGCGAAGTGCGGCGAGTGACCGATTTGGAGTGGCGCCTTAAGGAAGCTCATCGAATGGGCTTCGACACGGCAATTGTGCCCAGAGGCGCAAAAGGCCCGGCAGGGATGCAGCTGCTGGAAGCAGCCACCGTTGCCGAGGCCATTGAGCTTGGGTTAGGAGCTAAGCGCTAGCGCATGTTGAACGTGTAGGCGTCAGAGTTGTTGTCACCAATCACGCCGTAGAAGATGTACGACCCGGAGGGAACTGGGACCCGGTCTTCTTCGGAGCACTTGTTCGGCGCCGAGGTCAGACGCGACCAGGTGGCGGCATAGTTGACTTCCTCGCCCGGTGCCAATACCAGTTCACCGTGGCCTTCGGAGTCATTGCAATCCACATCCGACCAGACTCGCTCATACGTTGCCAGGTCGTACACCTCGAAGCGCAACTGCTGCTCATCAAGGTTCACGCGGCATTCACCGCCGGTGGGATTGTGGACGGTAATCGCCAGAGTCGGCTGCTCATCGCCGTAGTTCGGCTGATCCGAGGTGGCCGTCACCTGCAGATCTGCAAGGGTACAGTCCTTTTTGCTCGCAAGCGCCGCCTGAGCGTCATCCTTCGCGGAGTCTTCGCCTTCCTTGTCGCCCTTCTTGGCGTCCTTGTCAGACTTGTCGTTCTCCGAGTCCTTGTCAGACTTAGGCGCGTAAGGTTCCTTGGGCTGTTCCGGAGGAGTCACCTCTTTCCCGTCATCCCTGGTGACATTCACCGGTTCAGAATCCTCGCTGTCCCGGTTTACCAGTGCGGAAATACCCCAGCCCAGGAGAACGAGGATGATAACGAGCAACACCGCCGCGGCGATACGCCGACGCCGGTAGATTTCTGGAGGCAGCTTATTGGTCACACATTTAGGTTAGCGGGTTCTCGCTGACTCCATGGGTAACGACGGTCTCAGCGCGTCCGTCCTCCAAGCGGTACCGCATACCGACAACGCCTACCTCGCCGGTCTCCAGTCGCGACGAAATCTCCGGAGAGCGATCAATAATGTGATTAACAATCTCGCGCACGTGGCGACGCTCAAATTCGTCGATTTCAGTCTCGCCATCCTTGCGAGCCGCCAGCAGCGACGGGGTGACCTTTTCAATCAGCACACGCTGGAAACCACCCGGCAGTTCGCCACCATCCAGTGCATTCTTCGCCGCAGCCACAGCGCCGCAGGACTCGTGACCGAGAACAATCACCAGCGGAACTCCAAGACCATCAACTGCGAATTCCAGCGAAGCCAGCACCGACAGGTCAGTAATCTCACCGGCAGTACGGATTACAAATACATCGCCCAAGCCCTGATCGAAAATAATCTCCACCGGAGCGCGGGAATCCGAGCAAGCCAGCACAACGGCCTTCGGCTTCTGCCCCTGCGTCAGCTGCTTACGACGAACCAAGTCCTGGCGAGGATGCGCAGTCTTGCTCTCGCAGAAGCGGAGGTTTCCGCGCACCATCGATTGCCATACACTCTCAGGAGTCCTCTCAGAATTGCTCATAGCTATATTGTGCAACGACTCTGCTGTTTATGGGAAAGCGAGAATGTAGATTGACCTCTGCAATTAACCAATCCGACGACTTCGACGAACACGTCGATGCCGCCTTACGTGATTGGTATCGCACCAACATGCGGCCACTTCCCTGGCGCGAAGAAGGCACTTCACCATGGGCTGTGCTCGTCAGCGAAGTGATGAGTCAACAGACTCCCGTCGCCCGCGTCATCCCCTCCTGGCGCGCCTGGCTGGAAAAATGGCCCACCCCAGCCGATTTGGCAGTCGCGCCCAAGGATGAAGTCCTACGTATGTGGGGAAAACTCGGCTACCCCCGACGTGCACTCCGGCTGCGTGAATGCGCAGAAAAGATCGTCGAAAAGCACGACGGCGAAGTACCAAGCGACGTGAACACACTGTTAGCCCTTCCGGGGGTAGGAGACTACACCGCTCGGGCGGTAGCGGCGTTTGCTTTTGGCGCGCGCACGCCGGTGGTGGACATCAACGTGCGCCGCGTACTCCGACGACACCGCCAGGGCACGTACCTACCCGGCATCGCCAAACGCGCCGACATGGCGCTCGTCGAAGAGTTCCTACCACTCGACCCCACGACTGCGGCCGAGACTTCCGTCGCGCTCATGGAACTCGGCGCTACCGTCTGTCGAACGACACCCGAGTGCGAGGTCTGCCCCATCGCCACCAGTTGCGCATGGATTGCCGCCGGTCGCCCCGAACCCGAAGACCACGAAATCGCCGCTGCTAAACGGCGTGTGCAGAAGTTCGAAGGCACCGACCGCCAAGTCCGGGGCTTGCTTCTCGACGTGCTCCGCGCCGCCGACTCCCCCGTCGAACAGGCCGCTCTCGATGCGGTCTGGGATGATGCACATCAGCGTTCCCGCGCACTGTTTTCCCTGCTTGACGACGGTCTTGCGGAGCAAACTCCCGATGGCCGCTTCCAGTTGCCCCGTTAACACCGAGGCAATGCTCCGGTAAAGACCAGATTCGAACAAGTGCGTTGCCTAGAATTAGGAGCATGAATGCCTCGCTCCATCGATCTCAGCGCCAACGCTGTCTCTTTGGGGCTAGTAAGCGCAGAATTGCACTGAGCATGGTGCTCGGAATTTCTCTGATTGGCACTAGCGCGGGTGGGATCAGCGGTTGCTCAGCGGTGGATGGACTAGGTTCCATCGACTTCGGCTCCTCAGATTCTGACTCTTCTGCGGTGAAGCGATTGCCTCCGGGGCAGGTAATTACGCAGACACCATTTCCGGTCAATGCGCCCCCACGCGCACAGCGGGTCGTGTTTTCCTCCACAGGTGCACGCGACCACCGCCAAACAGCAGTATCTGGTACCGTATTGCAGCCCTATGCCCGCTGGTCGGAGAAGTCCCCACGGCCTCTGGCGGTGATTGCGCCGGGGACTCTCGGGATGGCCGATAACTGTGCCAGTTCGGTTGCGCTGCGCTACGAAGCACCTCCGACGCCTCCGGCACCTCAGTTGCTGGCACAGGGATGGAATGTTGCCATCGTGGATTACCAGGGGCTCGGCACGCCCGGGGTACATCCGTATCTCAACCGTGAGGTTGCCGGGAATAACACGCTCGATATGGCGCGAGCGGCTATTGAAACTTTACAACTACCTGCAGATACTCCCATTGCGCTGTTCGGCTACTCACAGGGCGGAGGTGCCACCGCTGCAGCCGCCGAGCTAGCCGATGAGTACGCCTCGGAGTTGAACATCCGCGCTGTTTACGCCGGGGCTATTCCGGCCGATCTCACCGACACTGCGCTGCATATTCGCGGCTCGGCGCTGGCGGGACTCGTTGGATACTTCATGAACGGCTTGATTGCAGAGTACCCAGAGACAAAAGAACCAATCGAGCGCATGCTGAGCCCGCTCGGGCAGGACTTCTTGAAGCTCACAGCCGATGAATGCATTGGCGCCACTGTCGAACGTTGGCCTCGCAATGACACCAAGGCATTTACGGCCAACGACTTGGGGATAGCGGAGAATCTGCGCTCGCCGGAGCTCTCCCCCGCCGTTCGACGCCACGTGGACGAACAGGCTCTGGGCACAAAGACTCCCAGTATGCCCGTGTTCGTTACCCATAATGCATTGGATGATGTGTTACCCGTGACGTCGGCACGCGAGCTTGTGCAGAAGTGGCAAAAGGCCGGCGCCGACATCACCTACGTGGAGGTCGACACTGACCTCGGTGATGGGACGCACGGCCTTGCCTACGTGCTCACTCACGAAGAGATGCTTGCGTGGGTGAATCAGAAAATGGGGTACTAGCGGCGACATTCGCCACTTTCCTCCATCTAGCAAATACAGCTACTTTTTCTTCCAGCGACCGCGGAAGGTCAAGCCTTTGCCCAGTCGGACGGTGTAACCGCCACGGCTGTTAATGGTCACTGGACCGATACGCTTAGAACCAGAGACTCCCGAACCCGAGTAGTTCAGCCACGTGTCCTTGTCCAGGTTCTGCTTCTTGCGAAATTGAATCCCCATTTAGTTCTCTCCCTCGGAGTTATCAGATTCGGTCTCTGCCTCGGCAGTAGCCTGATTGGCAGTACCTTTGATGTCGCCAGATACAAACGCTCAGGATACCGTCAGCGCTGCCGAGAACGCCCGTCATCTTCCTCAGAATCGGCCAAGGCACCGCTCATCGGCATCAACGTTACCGACCTTGCCTCATATTGGTGAAGGTAACTTCGCCTTGCAGATGTCGTTGAACTCGCCGTCCCTGCGCCATAGATGCCTCAATCCGTTATTTGTGACCGCCCCTAGTGAGCTCATGAAACCGGCCACCGCCACAGCGCGCCGAACAATGACGACAGCTAGTTAGTGCAAACCGCCCAGGGATGCGAATGGCTCCTCGGCCTGGATGTCGTGCAAGGGCACGCGCACCCAAGGCGAATCACTGTGTGCGAGCAGCTCGGTGAGCCGTTGCGATTGATCCTTCATCGCAGCGGTGACGTCGGGCTCACCATCACTCGCCCAGATCATTCGACCCCACCAGAAACTTGCGGCTACGTCAGCCCACGACACGAAGTAGCGCTGCAGCGCCGCCACGGCCTTGTCTGAAATCTGAAGGAACTCTTCTGGAGAGATCCACCCCAGCTCCGTTGCCGCGCCACCAACGCTGTGAACACGGATTATGTCCCATGCGCGAGTAGTGGCGGGCAGTGCCGGGGCCGCTGCTTTGGCAAAGCCCTCCGAGCGCAACATCCGTACAAGGTAACGGAACTTATGTTCTGCACCACGCGGATCCACGCCTTGGACAACAAAGAAGTCTTTCAGAAACTCGATTCGCTCCTCCATCTCTGCCTCGAGCTCGTTCTCAGAGATGTCCTTCACTGCATATGCGAGCGGTAAAAGCAGGTCATTTTCCACGTGCTGGCCACCTTCGAGCAGAGCATCAATAACCTGATACGCTTCCTGTGCACCAGTGACCCCCCAGTTTTGCTCGAGAGATGTTTTGTAGTACTTGGCCGCCCTTGCGTTGATGGCCTCAACCCCTAGCGGGGTCGCAAACGCCTTATTGCTCTTGTACACCATTCCCCAAGAGTGGCGGCGCACCTCATCTTTGCTCGGCGCCGGTTCCGGCCATGGGAACTTTGTAAGGCGGTAGATCCAAGTATCATCAAACTTTGCTGGCGTGAACGTTGAGCTCATACCCACAGAACGTACCGAGGTTTCGGGGTTGAGTCAGCGTTACTTCACACACCACCCCACACCTGGGGTGAGTTATGTCATAGCACTGAACGGCAGGCGCGGTTTTTATTGTGTTGCTAGTCTCGTGTGCATGACAGGACCCCAAATTGCATTGACCGACCGGCCAGATCTCGGTGCCGCACTTGAACGTACCGGTAATTCCGGGATTGTGCGCACTGCCGCCGTCGCTGTTGTAGAAGGTCTTGGTGTCGACGAGATTGTGCTCGAGGCCGCCGCCACGAAAGCAAGTGGGGTGGATGGTGCCGCGTTTGTCACCAACCGCAGGATCCTCGTGACCGCCGATAAGAAGGATCCATCCCATTTTGAGTTCCTTGAACTTGACAACCTGGGCAACGTCACAGTTCTGCCTTACAAGGGCGGCTGGGCCGTCGTGGCCCAGCTCTACAACACATATAAAGTGTGGAGCGGTTTCACAGAAAAGGCTGCGAAACGTGTGCAATTTGCCGCCCAGTGGGCTCTGACCGCAGGCCGAGAGGCACGAACTGAGGCCTCGCGTGCAGTGTCGTCAACTGAGCTGTTTGAGCGATGGAAAGAAAACAAGCACCGTCTCAATCGCAATAGCTTGGAAGAGTTTGCAGAGTCGATGCGCTCCCTGTACTCCGACATTGATTCACGGTGGTGGACTGAAAAATGATTCGACTTGCATACCCGGGTTCGCCCGACCGCTTAAATGGGCCAGAAGACACATCACACATCGAGCAAAACCTGGCTATTGCGCAAAATGGCTATCGCCATTACATCAAGCATGGCTCGTTACTAGAAACTGGAGCGTCTCCAGCAAATACGACTGCTATCTCCAGGTCAAACTCCAGTGCGGGCACGACAGGTGCTCAGGCCAGCGGCGCATCGAAAGGTCTCAGTGTAAAGAAGCAGCTATTACTCCTCCCCTTAGTGATAGCGGGCATCGTGGTGCTAGCGATTGCCTACGTTGCGGCTAAAGACGCGCTCTTTAGTGACAAGTCAGACGAGTCCGCTGCTCCCGCACAGTCCGCCGCTGAAGCACCTGCCGATCCCGGCGCTTCCAACGGTGGCGCTACCGGTGCCACTGGTGGGGATACCGCTGGCGGCCTCACCTCTGCCGACCACGCACCCGAACCGATTGCTAGTTTCGTGCGGGCCTGCACAGACTATGAAGTGGTGTTTAGCTACTATGGTGCGGATAGCGCCCCTGCCCCACAGGCAATGGGTACCAACTGTTCCGTGGATACTACGAAGGCACCCGACGTTGGTTACGTAGTCTTCACCGATGACCCTGCCGCCACCGCCGCCGTTCGTGACGGCAAGCCCGTCTTGGATGCCGTTGAGATTCCGGCAGAATCAACGCGCGGTTCCACATTCAAGGCGCAGCGAGTGGAGTCCCTCATCACAGTTGCGGAAATCCTCCCAGATGATCAGGGAATCGTTGAGTACATGATCAAAAATGATGACCCCGAAGTGGCAAAGAAAGCATTGGTCGACCTCGGCGTGGCCAAGTAGAACTACGACTCTCCGCGCTTTTAGGAAAGACCGCATATAGACACACTGCCACCCCAGTTCCTCCCACAACGGAGTCGGAACTTGGGGTGGCAGTGTTCGTTGGTACTGCTAGCAGCTAAACCTCTTAGAGCGGCTGGCCAGCACCCGCACCAGCCGGTGGCGGGTTGTGGCCGTCGTCATCGGAGTCCGAACCGGACTCTAGGTCGGTTTCAGCGGCGGTGGAACCGCCGTCACCCAGTACATCCGGGGTGATGATATCGGGCTCGCTGGTACCAGCGCTGCCGAGAACGTCCTTGTCTTCCTCGGACTCACCCAGAGCACCGCCGTCGGCATCAACGTTACCGACCTTGCCCTTGTTGGTGAAGGTGAACTTCGCCTTGTCGACGTCCTTGGACTCACCATCCCAGCCTTCGACATCGATGAAGACGGTCTCGCCGAGACCGACCTCACCGTAGAGAATCTTCTCGGAGAGCTGATCCTCAATCTCGCGCTGGATCGTGCGACGCAGCGGACGGGCACCGAGCACTGGATCAAAGCCACGCTTGGCCAGCAGGTTCTTGGCGCGGTCGGAAATCTCCATGGTGATGCGCTTCTCGTCGAGCTGGTCGCTGACGCGGGCCAGCATAAGGTCGACCATCTGGACAATCTCAGCCTGGCTCAGCTGCTTGAAGACCACAATCTCGTCGATACGGTTCAGGAACTCCGGACGGAAGTGCTTCTTCAGCTCGTCGTGGACCTTGTCCTTCATCCGCTCGTACTTGCCATCTTCATCGGCCTCGCCGACCCCCGAGAAGCCCATACCAACAGCCTTGGAAATGTCGCTGGTACCCAGGTTCGAGGTGAAGATCAGAACCGTGTTCTTGAAGTCCACCACTCGGCCCTGCGAGTCAGTCAGACGACCGTCTTCCAGGACCTGCAGCAAGGTGTTGTAAATCTCCTTGTGGGCCTTCTCAATCTCGTCGAAAAGCACGACGGAGAACGGCTTGCGGCGCACCTTCTCGGTGAGCTGGCCGCCCTCTTCGTAGCCGACGTATCCGGGAGGAGCACCGAAGAGACGAGAAGCAGTGAAGCGGTCGTGGAACTCACCCATATCAATCTGAATGAGTGCGTCTTCCTCACCAAAGAGGAACTCGGCCAGAGCCTTCGACAGCTCGGTCTTACCAACACCGGACGGACCAGCGAAGATGAACGAACCGGACGGACGCTTCGGGTCCTTCAGGCCAGCACGGGTACGACGAATAGCGCGGGAGACAGCACTGACAGCCTCTTCCTGACCGATGATGCGCTTGTGCAGCTCATCCTCCATGCGCAGCAGACGCGAGGACTCTTCCTCGGTGAGCTTGAACACCGGAATGCCAGTCCAGGAAGCCAGGACCTCCGCAATCTGTTCCTCGCCAATCTCAGCGATGGTGTCGGACTCGCCCGCACGCCACTTCTTCTCGCGCTCGCGGCGCTCTTCGCCCAGCTTGCGCTCCTTGTCGCGCAGACCAGCTGCCTTCTCGAAGTCCTGCTCGTCGATGGCGGCTTCCTTCTGGCGGCGCACATCGGCAATCTTGGAGTCGATCTCCTGCAGGTCAGCCGGGGCAGTCATGCGCTTGATGCGCATACGAGCACCGGCCTCGTCAATAAGGTCAACAGCCTTATCCGGCAGGAAGCGGTCGTTGATGTAACGATCCGAGAGGGTAGCTGCCGCAACCAGCGCCTTGTCCGAGATGGATACGCGGTGGTGAGCCTCGTACTTATCGCGAACACCACGCAGAATCTCGATAGTGAGATCCACGCTCGGCTCCGGCACGTTCACCGGCTGGAAACGACGCTCGAGAGCGGCGTCCTTCTCGATGTGCTTACGGTACTCATCCAAAGTGGTAGCACCGATGGTCTGCAGCTCACCGCGAGCCAGCTTCGGCTTCAGAATCGAGGCCGCGTCAATTGCGCCCTCTGCAGCACCGGCACCGACCAGCGTGTGAATCTCGTCAATAAACAGAATGATGTCACCGCGCTGGTTAATCTCCTTGAGCACCTTCTTCAGACGCTCCTCGAAGTCACCGCGGTAACGGGAACCCGCAACCAGGGAACCCAGGTCGAGGGAGTAAAGCTGCTTATCCTTCAGTGTCTCCGGCACACGGCCGTTGACGATGTCCAGCGCGAGGCCTTCCACAACGGCGGTCTTACCAACGCCCGGCTCACCAATCAGCACAGGATTGTTCTTGGTACGGCGAGAAAGAACCTGCATAATGCGCTCGATTTCCTTCTCACGGCCAATGACCGGATCCAGCTTGCCCTCACGTGCAGCCACGGTCAGGTTACGACCGAACTGATCGAGCACCAGCGAACCGGACTGGTGGTTACCCTCCTGCACACGAGCGCCGGAAGTAGCACCGACTGGACGCTGCTCCGGAGAACCATCCGACTCATCACCCTGGAAACCGCTGAGCAGCTGAATAACCTGCTGACGTACGCGCGGCAGGTCAGCGCCGAGCTTAACCAGTACCTGAGCGGCAACACCTTCGCCCTCACGAATCAGTCCAAGCAGCAGGTGCTCAGTACCGATGTACTTGTGACCCAGCTGCAGAGCCTCGCGCAGAGAGTACTCCAGCACCTTCTTTGCACGCGGAGTAAACGGCACGTGACCGCTCGGCGGCTGGGAGCCACGACCAATAATGTCGACTACCTCAGAGCGCACAGCATCCAGGGAAATACCCATGGACTCGAGCGCCTTGGCAGCCACACCGTCGCCTTCACTAATCAGGCCGAGCAGGATGTGCTCCGTGCCGATGTAATTGTGATTGAGCTCGCGTGCCTCATCCTGTGCCAGGACGACAACGCGACGTGCTCGGTCCGTAAACCTCTCGAACATCACTGCCCTTTCAAGTGTCTATTTTTGCCGTAATTCAATAAAGGTTGTTTCACCTAGCTTAAACGCGACGCGTCGCAGATTAATCCCTATAGCCGTACGCCAATAGCGAACAGTCTGGTCAAGAGAGGCGCAACGGCAGTTTCATCCTGGAACGGACACCTAGTTGTTCACGCGGTCGTCGTCATCATCGTCGTCGTCATCGTCATGATCGTCATCATCGCGATCATTGCGATTGTCGTCCACGCTCTCGGTCGAAGTCACCGTAGTGGTCTCGACAGGTGCCGGATCGACGTCATCGCTATCGCCACATGCTGCAAGACCGAAAGCCGCACCGGTTGCGGCTGCTCCGACCACGGCAACTCGGGCTGCCGAAATGCGTAGGAAAGTTTGACTCTTGAGAGTGGACTTCATGGGTTCCCCTAGGACATATCGAATGGCTTCACCCTCCGCTACGGCGACGAGGGCGAAGTTGAATTGGAACATCTCTCAAGAACTTTTTCTAGAGAAATTACCTCAAAACGGAGCCTCTAAGTGCGGCGACAACATCGCTCGAGATAAAAAAGCCCCACACCTTTGAACGTATTCCCTAGTCACGCAACATATCTTCACAATCATTCGTTTCTGATAAAAAAATTTTGCAAAAAGCTACACAAAAGTGACCTAGGACACTTATTCTTACTGTAAAAGAAACTAAATCGGCGGTCCTACCGATGAGGTTTCGCCTGATTAGGCCTCTCCGAAGACCACAGGACATGAACCACGGAAGATGAGTGACTATGACATCTGATCCACAGACCTCGATTCTCAATAAGGTGCGCAAAGCTTCGCGAGCTACCTCGGACCTCGTTCTCGGTCTCGCACCGGTGACGCAAGCTGGTGTCCTCGGCTCGATGGGACCCGGCGCGGCTGGTAAGGCATTAAATTCCATCTACCGCTGGGACTTCCTGCCAGCTGGTCTCCTCGGCATTGCAGCCGGCCGCGATCCGCACCACACCGCAATTATTGATGACGGCGGCTCGCTGACCTACGAGGAGCTGCACGAGCGCTCCACTGCCCTGGCGCGGGCACTCCGCCACGGCGATATTCAGCAGCGCAACCGCATCGGTGTGCTGGCTCGCAATCACCGCGGTTTCATTATGGCTCTGTGCGCCCACGGTCGCCTCGGCACCGATCTGGTGCTGCTCAATACTGGCGCCGCTGCCGAGCAGACTCTAGCGGTAATTCGCGAGCAGAAGATTGACTTCCTGTTCATTGATGAGGAATTCACTCACATGCTGCCGGAGGACTTCGATGAGTGCCCGGTCGCAGTGTCGTGGTTTGAAAACTACGGTGATACCTCCTGTGTTCGCGAGGGCTGGACCTCCATGCAGGAGATGCTGAAGACTGCACCGCCGGCAAAGTGGCCGACCTCCGAGCTGCCAAGCCGTCCGCGCCGTGGCCGCGTTATTATTCTGACCTCCGGAACCACCGGCACTCCAAAGGGAGCCAAGCGTCCGGAGCCGCGCAGCTGGATGCCGGCATCTTCCATCATGAGCCGCATTCCGCTGCGTCAGCGCCGCCCGGCTTACCTTGCGGCTCCGCTGTTCCACACCTGGGGATTCGCGACTGCGCAGCTGTGCATCGCACTGCGTTCCACCATGATTATGCGCCGCAAGTTCGATCCAGCCGACAGCCTGCGCATTATCGAGCAGCACTCTCCGCACACCATCTTCCTGGTGCCGACCATGCTGCAGCGCATGATTGAGATTCTCCCGGACAACTACGACATCGGCGCGACATCGCTAAAGGTCATCGCATCCTGCGGTTCGGCTATTCCAGAGGGAATTGTCACCAAGACCCTCGAGCGCTTCGGGCCGGTTCTCTACAACCAGTACGGTTCCACGGAGGTCAGCTGGGCAACCATTGCTAACCCGGATGAGCTCAAGGCAAACCCAACCACAGCTGGTCGCGCACCGCTGGGCACTCGTGTCCAGATTCTCGACGAAGACGGCAACCGCGTCGCCGACGGCGAGACCGGTCGAATCTTCGTCGGCAACAACATGTTGTACGAGGGCTACACCCGCCCGGGCGCGGACAAGCAGGTCATTGACGGCATGGTCTGTACCGGTGACCTGGGTCGCATGGAAAACGGCTTGCTCTACATCTCCGGTCGCGAGGACGACATGATTGTCTCCGGTGGCGAGAACGTCTTCCCACGCCAGACCGAAGATGCACTCAGCCAGCTCGAGGGTATCCGCGAGTGCGCAGTCGCAGGTGTCCCGGATGAGCGCTTCGGTCAGGCCCTGGTCGCCTGGGTTGTCCGCGACGACTCCCCTGAGGGCCGCGCCCTGACCAATGAGCAGATTCGCACATACGTCAAGCAGCGCCTCAGCCGATTCGCCGTTCCGCGCGAGACCGTGTTCCTCGATGAACTGCCACGCAACGCAGTCGGCAAGGTGGTTCCTCGCCACCTGCCGAAGCCGTGGGAGAATGTCACCGAGGAGAAGGTGGCTTAGGGCGCAGGGACCGTCGTAAAGCGAACGGCAGACACGAAAAGGACGCGGTAAAAACTTCCGTTATGGAAGTTACCGCGTCCTTTTTGCGTGTCCTAGGAAGAACTAGAGCTGATTAGCCAGCGTTCAAAACACCGTAGTCCGTGACGGGCTCACGGAAAATCTCTTCGCCGTCCTGGGTCACGGTTACCGCATTCGGAGTGACGGTATACGTGTAGCCACCATTTTTCGCGACAGCACGGTTCCCGGAGAAACTATCTACTGTGTACGCATCCGGGGTATCCGAAATCTCACCGAAGTCACCAATGTAATGGCGCTGCTGGCGGTTATTGGAGTTCTCACAAATCACGGCCTTACCCGAAGAAGTCTCCGCCAACACACGCGCGTAATACCCACCCGAGCAGCGAGCGGTACTGCCAACCCAACCTTTGGCATCGATATCATCGCGATTCATACCGAACGCGCGAAGACCAAAGTTTCCCCGCTGCGTAGTGGTAGGAGCGCTGCTCTCCGGCTGCTTCGTCGTTTCCGGCTCGACGGTCTGGGTATAGGTTTCCGTGTACGTCTCCACCGGCGCCGGGGACGCAGTGCTTGACGACGAGTCCCCTGCCGCAACCGTATCGGGAGACTGCGGGGAATTATCGGAGGAATTATTCAGGTAGTACGCGCCACCGATACCGGCGACCGCTGCAAGTGCGACACCGACGATGCCCAAAACCACGTACAGACCGTTGTTGCTCTTCTGCTCAGGTACCGGAGCCTGCTGATAAGCCGGATACTGCTGGGGTGAACCTCCCTGGTTCGGCCCCTGCGACTGGTACTGGTACTGAGGCTGGTACTCGTCTTGAGCCCCACCCTGCGGCTGCTCCCAGGCAGATGTTGCATAACCGTCCTGCTCCCAATCCTGCGGGGAGGACGAACGCGGGTTGTACTGGTCGGTCATCGCTAAATTCCTTATTACTTCAGAGCCACACTTGTGCTCGGCCAATAACGTGGTGGCTTGCGACTTCGCCCACAGCGGAACTTGCCACTACGTATTTTCCATTAACACTATGCGTTGCCCAGCGTACCCTGCTAGAAGCTAGCACTAGCTCAGAGTGGCACTTTGTTCTTGAAGAAATTGACGTAGTTCCGATCGGAGATCTTTCCCAGCATAAACTCTGGCTCCAACCCGAACATCGACCAACGAGTCTTCGTTGACCAGGACAGAGACTGAGGTGTCGTAGTGCGGTGGTAGCTAATTTGGTAACCGTCAGTGTGAACTCGAATCTGTGTGTATCCACCCGGATAGCCGAGTGCCGCACCCCGCTCACAGAAGTCCGTATCCCCGTAGTCAGCGATACCACGGCGGCTGCGGTGCGTATGACCAGCGAACACGCCTTTGGCACCCGGCGTGGCGGCCAGAATCTCCTGAAAAATCTTGGCCTGCTGCGCCTCGACCATGAATGCCTCACCACCGAAATGCGAACGCACCGCATCCTGAGTAAACGGGTGATGCGCAAACAAAATTGTCGGACGCTCTGGATCGTCTGCGAGTTCGGCACGCAATGCACGCATCTGCCGCTCATTAATACGTCCACCTGCATAACCAAACTCGGCGGTATCAACACCGATGAGGCGCACTTCGCCGACGCGAGTCGACCAGTGCTGCTGCGTCGGCACAAGACGCTGGCTGAAGTAATCCGGAACCGCGGTCTTGCCTTTGCGGATTCCGCGTCCCCGGAAACCATTGATATTGGGTAGCCCGGGCGGGTGCACATCGTGATTACCACGGGTGACAAACCAGTTTTTCCCAAACTCACCGAAAGTATCCAAAACCCTGATGAGTTCGTCATACTCCTCAGGGCGGTTGCTATCCGTGCAATCGCCATTGATGACGAGAGTGTCTAACCCGGCAGCCTTTACCGTGTCCACCAGACCCTGCAATTGCATAGAGGCAAAAGGCTGCTCTCCCGGACCGGAGGAAAGACCGAGGTTGCCAATGCGAATGCCGTCATGATTGGGCTTACCAATGTGTGTGTCATTCGTCAGCGCGAACGTCGCCAAATGTGCACCCTCCAGCGCTGGCAGAGTGCTTACGACGCCTGTCTTCTCCGGTGCCGTTTTGCTCATGGTGATATTCAGCGACGGAACCGCGCGACAGTTGTGTGACCAGCACTCAAAGCGGTACTCCCGTCCCGGCTCCAACCCGTCAATGACCACATGGTGGTAGCCCGACTCTGAGTACCCCTCGTGCACGAGCTCTAACTGCGTTGAATCCGCAGGACCAAGCAGCACCCGCTCATCCGAAGGAACGGTCGGCTTAATGAAGCCATACGCTGTCTGCACTCCCGGAGCATATGTTGCCCATGTAAATGCCACTGACGTGTCTGTGACAGTGATGACCTCCAAGTCGCTAGCCAGTACCTGCCACGACTTGGAATCCGACTGGGTAAGCCCCAGACCCGACGTGACGTACTCAAGGCCGTACGCTCCCGAGGTTTTCGCGACGGCCATTGAACTTGCAGCAAGAGTTGCAACAGAGAGGTAGGCCCGGCGGGAAATGCTCATGGCAAATAAGCCTAGAACCTAAAGATGAAAATTAGATGAACTCTCCCTCTAATCTCAGAAAAATAGGAACGCAACGACAAGAGACACACGGCCAAAACAGCGCAAAATAAAACACCGCCTACCAAGTCATGGCAGGACGGTGTTTTAGGAAAATGTGGCTTGAGCATCTTTGTGAGCTTTTACCGGCTCACCAGTATGTAGATTGCTCTGAAACTGTAACTACTTCAGTTCCTTGGAGGACAGGCCCAGGGTGCGGCGAGCAACGACCAGCTGCTGAATCTGCTGGGTACCTTCGAAGATGTCCAGGATCTTGACGTCGCGGGACCACTTCTCCAGCAGGTTACGCTCAGAGTAACCGAAGGTACCTGCCAGCTGAACGGCACGGAGGCAAATCTCGGTGCCTGCACGGCCGGCCTTGGCCTTACACTCGGAAGCTTCCAGAGTGTTCGGCTGCTTGTTGTCAGCCATCCACGCAGCGCGCAGAGCCAGGAGGTATGCAGCCTCCCAATCGGACTCCAGCTTCAGGTACTCAGCTGCAGCAGCGCTCTGGGTGTGTGCCGGTGCATCGTAGTCAATCTCGATGCCAGCCTCTTCCAGGATGCGACGCAGCTCTTCCAGCGAAGCACGGGAGACGCCGATGGCCATACCCGCAACCAGCGGACGAGTGTTGTCGAAGGTCGCCATTGCGCCGGCGAAGGACTTCTTAACATCAATGTCCGGGGAACCCAGCAGGTTCTCCTTCGGAACGCGGACATTGTCCAGGCGGAGCACTGCGGTATCCGAGGAACGAATACCCAGCTTCTCCTCCAGGCGCTCAACGGTGAAGCCCGGAGTGCCCTTCTTCACCAGGAAGGACTTGATGGCAGCACGGCCCTTGGACTTGTCCAGGGTCGCCCACACAACGACGGAGTCGGAACGCTCACCAGCAGTGACGAAGATCTTCTCACCGTTGATGACGTACTCATCACCATCGAGCTTGGCGGTGGTGGAAACTGCGGAGGAGTCAGAACCGAAGGACGGCTCGGTAATTGCCATGGAAGCCCAGGTCTTACCGAAAGCCTCCAGCTGCTCATCGGTAGCAACAGCTGCGATAGCTGCGTTACCTAGACCCTGGTACGGCAGGGACAGGGTCAGACCCACGTCACCCCAGCAGGTCTCAATAACGTTGAGCAGCGAAGCCATGTTGCCACCGTTTTTTACACCGGTGCGCTTCGGCTTCTTATCGTCACCACGTCCACCGGAAGCACCGGAGAAGCCACGGCCACCATCTGCCATGCCGTCCATCATGGAGGCAAGGGTGTCGAGTTCCTTCGGGTACTCGTGCTCAGCGAGATCGTACTTACGGGAAATCGGTCGGAAGATCTCAGCGGCGGCCTGATGCGACTGGGACGCGCCCGCCTTGAGGAACTTCGGCAGTTCGAGGTTAATCATTTTCTTTCCTCTTAATTCTTTTCGGCTGAAGTATCTAGCGGTTTACAGAACGACGATGCCTTCGGCGACACCAATTGCGCGGAGGTCACGGTACCAACGCTCAACCGGGTGCTCCTTGGTGAAGCCGTGGCCACCGAGCAGCTGCACACCGTCGGAACCAATCTTCATACCCTTTTCAGTGGCGAAGGTCTTAGCCAGAGCTGCCTCGCGAGCGAAGCCGCGACCCTGGTCAGCGCGGGAAGCACCGCGGAGAGTAATCATGCGGAGACCATCGAGCTCAATCTTGATGTCGGCGACCATGAAGGCCACTGCCTGGCGGTGGGAAATCGGCTCGCCGAATGCCTGACGCTCATTGACGTAAGGAATGACGTAGTCGAGAACTGCCTGAGAAGTACCCATTGCAAGAGCTGCCCAGCCGAGGCGGGAACGACGCAGAATGTCGAGGTATGCCTCTTCACGGTCTGCAGCCGAGGTGCTAGCGCCGCCGAGAATGTTCTCGGCCGGAACCTTGACATCCTTCAGGATGACGCGACCCATTGCGGCACCGCGCAGACCCATGGACGGGTCAGCCTCAACGTGGAGACCTTCAGTGTCGGACTCAACGATAACCAGAGCCGGCTTACCCTCGAGCTCAACACCGATGATGAACAGCTCAGCTGCGCCGGCGTTCGGAACGAAGGACTTAACACCGTTGAGGACCAGCGAATCGCCCTCGCGCTTTGCGGTGGTTTCAGGCTTGCGTGCGTCGAAAAGCGGGCGCGGCTCTGCGAGAACAACAGCGGCGGCCGGGACGTTCTCGCCAGCGAATGCCGGCAGGTAGGTCTTCTGCTGCGAGTCGGAGCCGTGAGCGGTCAGGGTGGCAGCGACACCGGCCGGAGCCAGCACTGCCAGAGCCAGACCCATGTCACCGTAGGACAGAGCCTCCGCGACCAGCGCGTTGGTGGTGACGTCCTCGCCGGTAGCGATGCCCTCGAAAGCCTCCGGGACGTTGATCATAGTGACGCCCAGCTCAGAAGCCTCAGAGACGAGATTCTCCGGGGGAGTTGCCTCGTGGTCGGACTTGTAAGCAGCCTCGCGCAAGCGCGACTCAGCAAACTCCTTAACCGTCTCGACGATCATCTGCTGATCCTCGGTCGGGGTGAGGTCGAAGAGCTTCTTTGCCTTCTCCTCGGCTGCGGCCTCCTGTGCAGCCTGGGCTTCCTCAGCCGGACGCTCCGGCTTACCGGAACCGGAAATCTTCTTAAACTGACGGTTCGCGGCACCAAGGGTCTTAAAACCGGACTTGGTGGACTGGTACACCACGCGGTCGATCTTTGGCTGAAGGTCGTACTTCTGGGCGAAGTCCGAACCAGTAATCGACGTGATGAACCGCATTGCCGCTCCGATAGCGTCGCGACCAGGGTTATTGCGGCCGACAGTCGAATCTTCGCGGTTCTTCTTCTCGCTCATGTGATCATGGCCTTTCGAGTCAGAACTATTACTGGCATAACAATAAAACAATCACGTGACCGTTGTCACAAGAATTGAAAAAACATTGCCAAGTAACAGAAAACTTTCAGGCTTCTAACTTGTCAGGCGATAACGCGGTTAACAACGTAGTTGCGATCAGAGAGCTCACCAAGCAGAGCCTCGGGCTCGAAACCGTACATCGCCCAACGGGCACGCGCAGTCCACGCAAGCGCATCTTCGCTGCTCAAACGGTGAAAGTTAACCTGGTAGCCACCGGAGTAGACATGCAGCAGTGTGTAGCCACCGGGGTATGCTTTGCACGCGCCGGTCTCCAAATAATCAACGCCGGCCCCAACATCACCGCGAGTACGCTTTGCACGGTGGGTGTGACCTGCCCCCGCAAAGAATACACCCGGAGCGTCGTTAAGCATCTGCTGCAAGCGTCGTGCATCAGCGCTGTTGAGAATGAAGGTGGGCCCGGCAGCATGTGTCCAACCAGCCTCGGAGGTAATTGGGTGATGAGCCAGCACAACTGTCGGCTTACTGGGGTCACGCTGCAATTCCCGCTCCAGTGCATCGAACTGTTCCGGGCTAATTTCGCCGCCGGACTCATCCAACTTCGATGAATCCAGCCCTATGACACGGACCGGCCCCTGCTGAGTGACCCACAGTTCCTGCCGCGGACGCCCCAGGAGAACACCGAAGGGATCGCGATGATTCTCGGTACCCTCCAAAACCGGGAATTCGTCGTAGCCAGCAGATGGATCGGCATCCGGCTTATGCGGACGATCATGATTGCCGCGGGTGACAAACCACTGCCGCTCCTGAGCACCAAAAGTATTCATAATCTCGGCAAATCGACGCACCTCCGCCGGACGTGCTTCCGACGTGGCATCACCGTTGACGAAAACCTTTTCAATCCCCATCCCCCGCAGCTCGGCGAGCGCAGCCGTCAGCATGACCTCGGGATACGGCGCGGCACCCGGTTCAGAAAAGATAGGAGCGGGGAAATCGCCGGTGATAATACCGTGCCCATTTTCGCCAATATGCGCGTCATTAAGGATGGCAATCGTGGTCAGGTACTCCCCTTCCGGAGCGACCAACGTCGTGAACTGTCCAGTTTGCTCGGGTGTATTGGGGAGATTTCGGGTAATTAATCCCGGCTCTGCGACCAGCCCATTCGATCGACATTCGAAACGGTACGTGGTCCCAGGCCGCAGCTTATCGACGGTCACAAAGTGGTAGCCAACCTGCGTCTCGTCCTTATGTACCACGGGTAGCTCGCCGCCCTCATCGGCATCGACTGGCACTAGCGCAACTTCAGTGTCGGCCGGCGCCAGTGGAGCCAGCTTTCCCCACGCTGGGTGTGGGCCTGCATACGTCGCCCACGAAAATGTCACCGACGTAGCGGTCACGGTCACGACTTCCAGGTCCGTCACAACAAGGCCGCTGGTCAACCCGGTGAATGGAAACGGCGACTGGTTCGGGGCCGCCGATGCAACTGCTCGCGTCCCGACGCTATTGACGGCAACCGCTACAGCCCCCGCACCCGCTACTGCTCCCAAGCGCAATACGGATCGCCGATCAATTTTCTTATTCCCATTTACCGAATTCACGGGTGAAGAAATTACGGGATAAAAACAATCCCGGTGATAACACCGGGATAACTACACATGAATTCAGTCGCTTACGCTTCCGGCTTCACGATCGGGAACAGCACGGTTTCGCGAATGCCAAGGCCGGTCAGGGCCATCAGCAGGCGGTCAATGCCCATGCCCACACCGGTCGTCGGCGGCATGCCCTGCTCCATTGCGTGCAGGAAGTCCTCATCCAGAACCATGGCCTCGTCGTCGCCGCCAGCGGCCAGTCGCGCCTGATCCTCAAAGCGCTCACGCTGGACAACCGGGTCAACCAGCTCGGAGTAGCCGGTAGCCAGCTCGAAGCCACGGACGTAAAGATCCCACTTCTCGGTCACGCCAGGCTTGGAGCGGTGCTGACGAGTCAGCGGAGAGGTCTCGACCGGGAAGTCGCGGACAAAGATAGGACCGTCGAGCTGGTCTTCACAGAGCAGCTCCCAGATTTCCTCAACCAGCTTGCCGTGGCCCCAGCCGCCCTTCTCCGGAACCTCAAGGCCAATCACATCGGCGATTGCCTTTAGCTCCTCGACGGTCGAGTCAATAGTGACTTCCGGCTGACCAGGGAACTTGCGAGCAAGTGCCTCGTTCAGCGACGGGTACATCTCAATCTGCTTCCACTCGCCGCCGAAGTCGAACTCCGTACCGTCGGCAAGCGTAACAGTCGTCGAACCGAAGACCGCGACGCAGATTTCCTGAATGACCTCGCGGACGGTGCGGGCGGAGTCATCGTAGGTGCCGAATGCCTCGTAGTACTCCAGCATCGCGAACTCCGGGCTGTGCGAGGAGTCGATGCCCTCGTTGCGGAAGTTGCGATTGATCTCGAAAACGCGCTCCATACCGCCGACGACGCAGCGCTTGAGGAAAAGCTCCGGCGCGATACGCAGGTAGAGATCGATGTCCAAAGCGTTGGAATGAGTCACGAACGGACGTGCAGCTGCACCGCCGTGCAGAGTCTGCAGCATCGGGGTTTCGACCTCGAGGAAACCGCGACGCTCAAGTGCGTGGCGCAGCTCGCGGATGACCTTGATGCGAGTCAGTGCGTTAGTACGAGCCTGCTCACGCATAATCAGGTCCGTGTAGCGGTGACGCACGCGGCTGTCCTCGGACAGATCAGCGAACGACACCGGCAGCGGACGCAGAGCCTTCGAGGCCATCTGCCACTCGGTAGCCATCACAGACAACTCGCCGCGGCGCGAAGAAATTACGCGGCCAGTAATGAGGACGAAGTCGCCCATATCTACGTCCGACTTCCAAGCAGCCAGGGCGTCCTCGCCGACCTCAGCCTTGGAAAGCATGGCCTGCAGGGTCGTGCCGTCACCCTCCTGCAGAGCGGCAAAGCAGAGCTTGCCGGTGTTACGAATAAACATGACACGACCAATGACGGTCACGACATCCTGAGTCTCCTCGCCAGCCTCGAGGTGGCCCCACTCTTCACGGACATCCTTGAGAGAGTGAGTACGGGGAACCTCAACCGGGTACGGCTGAATTCCAGCCTCGAGCAGGCGGTCACGCTTCTCGCGGCGAATGCGCAGCTGCTCAGGAACGGTGGCGGTGTTTTCAGGGGTCTTCTTCGCGTCAGTCACGGCTATAAAGGTTAGCCGACTACACCGCCGACCTGCTACTCGCCCGCCCCTTTGCGAAATACTCGGCGGGCTACTCCCCTGCCTGCCGCCAACCTCGACGAATATCCTCCACAATTCGAGGATGAGCAAGTGTCGACGGTTCCAATCGTTGCGGACCGTTATCGGCACCGAACACGGTCGCAGCCCGGGCCACGTCAGGAGTGAGGAATTTCAGCGGCGGGGCGTCGTCGTAAAGCTCGAGCGTAGGAGGCTCAGGCCCGGCCTGCGCGAGTACAAACCCCCAGTCCCCGAAGGTGGGAACATGCACGTGGTACGGAGTGGTCGACCAGCCTGCGGCGCGAATCGAACTGTCGGTGCGCCAGAAGGCCTGCGGCGTCGAAAACGGCGAACCCGACTGCACCACCAACTTTGCGCCCGGCGCGGCCACCGTGCGGATCAACCCGTAGAACTCCTGAGAGTAGAGCTTGGCTAGCACTGCGTTGTCGGGATCGGGAAGGTCTGCATAGATGGCGTCGAACTTCTGCACCTGCGCCTTACCACGTGCCTGCTCGTGGAGCCATGCGAAAGCATCCGCAGCAATCTTCTCCACTCGGGGATTGTCCAGGCTGCCACGGTTGTCCTCCCGCAGCACAGTGCGCGCGACCTCGATGACGTCCGGATCCAAATCGACCTGAACAATGCGCTCGATGTTGGGCATCCGCAGCAGCTCCCGGGCAGCCAACCCATCGCCTCCGCCGAGAATCAACGCCGACTTCGTTTCTTTATCCACCGCCGGGTAGACCAGCGACTCGGTGTAGCGGTACTCGTCACGACTGGAGTACTGCAATCCCCCGTCGAGATAAAGCCGCCGGTCCCCGCCAAATCGAGTGACGACGATGTCCTGATACTTCGAGTGCTTGGCGAAAACAATGGGCTGGGCGTAGAGCGACTGCCGGGCGGTCGCCTCAATGTCCCGGATTCCGGCCAGCAACGCTACCAACCCAACCAGTGCCGCGACGAGGGCGGCGACAGATGCGACCAGTGCCCGGCGGGTCAACATCTGCTTCAGTAGCAGCGCGGCGATTATCAATGCCGCGGTGACGTTAATCAGTCCAGCGATGGCAGTGGCCTTCAGCATGCCCACCGTAGGCAGGAGCACAAATGGCCAGATTAAACCGCCGACCAAGGCTCCGAAGTAGTCCGCAGCATTGAGATTCGCCAGCACGCGACCGGTGTCCTCGGCGGAGGACGTCCGGCCGGTCTGCAGAAGTGTCATGAGTAATGGCACCTCGGCACCAACCAGCGTTCCGATTATGAAAGTGGCGGCGACCAATGCTCCGAGGCTCTCACCTGTAACCGAAAATACCCAGTACAGAGCGGTTGCGGACACACCGCCAAGCAAACCCAAAGCACACTCGATACCGAGGAAAGACACCGCGGCACGGCGCACAAACGGCTTCGCCGCCACGGCGCCAAAACCCAGCGCTGCGACATAACCGGCCACAATCAGGGAATTCGCAACGACGTCGCCGCGGCCAAGAGAAGCCGACAGCGCCAGTAGTGCCAGCTCATAAACCAGGCCGCAGGCAGCACAGGCCGCCACAGAGCCCAGCAGGAGAGCCCGCCAGCGCCGGGAAGTCGTGGTGGTCTCCATTTATGACAGCGCCACCGCGTTAATCACACCGATAACAATGAAGGTGGTCGCGGCCAACACCGCTCGGGGGCGTACCTTCGCGTCCATCACGACATCGCGGAAGCGCCCCGGAATCAGAGCTTCCAGCACCAGCAGCGATGCTGCCTGCAACACAATGCCGAGTGCACCGTAAACGAGGGTCTCCCCCAGGCCAATCATCAGAGCGTCGTCGGATGCGCGGATTACCGAAACGACAATGCAGGCCAGCGCAATCTGCTGTGAGCCCGCTATCATCGCGGCGCCCGCACGGTTTTCGAGAAACACCAGGTCGCGCAGTTTCCCAGGAGTAATCAGATCAAGGACAATGAATCCAACTACGAGCACTAGGGCACCCGCAAGGAAGTAACCGACGGTGGCCGGCACTCCGACGGCCAGATGCTCGCCCACAGTTGAGGCCACGACCGACTGCGCTGGCTCCGATGTCTCCGACTGCGCCGTGAGGATAGCCGTCCCGGTGGTGTCCATGTACGTTACTGGTCCCATGTTTATTTCGCTCCTCCGAATGATCCGGCCGATCCACCCGAACCGCCGGAGGGGGCGGAGGGACCGAAACCGGGGCCGAGATAGATGAAGTGCCCACCCGAATAGCGGCCACTAAGTGATTCTCTGGTTATCAGGCACGTGTCCTTTGACCCTGCCTCAGGGGTCTGACGCGAAACGATGAACAGGTGCTTCTTCGTCCTCAGGTACGCTGCCCCGCCATCTTCGTTGTAAGCCTGTGGCTTAATCTCTTCTTTCAGCTCACGCCCCACCTCAATGGGGTCGCGGTCGCCACAGGTCCAACGTCGATCAATTCCGCTGCTGACCTGCGTCGCAGATGCTGCGCCGGGCGCGGACTGATAGCGCTCGCTAATCCTCTCTTCCGCAGATTTCCCGCCGACGAAGAAACCGGCCAGAGTGACCACAATGCCGACAACGATCAGTGCGTAACCAATACTTCCGCGTCCCATAGACTCAGGAACCTCCCTTTACGCGGTCTGCCTCGGCCCCACGGTTACCAGCGACGGCAGTCCAAGTATTCGACGTCCACACGAGCTGCCCCGGCGGGTAGCCGTGCCACGTATCCCAGCGATACCCCTGCTCAATCGGCTCTGCAGCCAACACAGTCAGCGCGCCGGGCGAACCGGGGAACTCTGCGACAACCGAATGAGGATGCCCTGTACCGAACTCGCGTCGTAAAGCATCTGCGCGCTGAACGAAGGCTTCTGGCGAGAGGTTCTCCACACGAGCTTTCACCATCACTCCCGCCTCACTCAGGGGCACGCCGTGTGCCGCGGTACAGGAAATCTCCTCGGTAAAGCACGGGTTCTCCCGCTTACCGACGAAAACCACATGCGACGCTCCGAGGACTCCGAGCGTCAGCGGCGGTGTTGTGCCGTCGGGGTGAGAGATAACCGCCTCGCAGAGGGTGTCCGGGACTTGGCCGTCAAAAGCAATGCGGAGTTGCTCCGCAGCAGTGTCTTTGAACGGCACATCTAGAATTGCCAGCGACATAGCGACCGCCACTAGCGATTGTCCGCGTCCGGATTATGGTCCGGCGCTGCCATGACATCAATCTCACCGGGGAGAATCCTAATACCGGTGGATGCTTCCCACATCGAGTCACCGTAGCGTTCCAGTCCGAGCAAGCGACCGTCACCGGATTTGTAGTCGACGAAGTCCGTAGCCCCCTCCGGCGGCAGCCCAGTGGTGCCAATCGCGGTGTAGCGGGCGGTTCCCCGCTCCTCCTCCCAGTACTCCACACCGTCGACAACGATGGGATTAGTTGGTTCGAAGCTGCCTGGAAGCTTGCGCCACCAGGTGAGGATGACTTCACCTTCATCTTCCTCAACGCCAAACCAAGAACCATCCGCCCCACCATCGACGAGATGTTCCCACCAGCGGAACGGCCCCTGAGAGAGCTCAAGGGATCCGCGCACAACATGGGAGGCACCACCGTAATTCAGGATTGCGCCCGGCGCGACAGAGGTTGGACCGTACTTACGGTATTCATCAGTCATCAGCGGATCGACGAAGCGCTCCCGATCAGAACCCGGAACCTGAGTATTCCGACGCGCTACAACAACGACGATGACCCCGATGACAACGAGGATGATGCCGATTATGACAATGCTGTTCACTAGGATTAATCCCATCGATAGTGTGGTGGCGCTAAGTAAACGCCCGATTACTAACTTTCTACCGAATACAGTCGCGGCGCGCCGTCGAACATTATTTTCGTTCGAGACGC
Organism: Corynebacterium sp. HMSC14B06; assembly: GCF_001807075.1. Taxonomy (NCBI): domain Bacteria; kingdom Bacillati; phylum Actinomycetota; class Actinomycetes; order Mycobacteriales; family Corynebacteriaceae; genus Corynebacterium; species Corynebacterium sp. HMSC14B06. The sequence continues at coordinate 58,292 of NZ_KV787395.1, forward strand.
GCCGCGATAGGTCTACGCGCTAATCCGCGCGTTTCTGCTTAGCTCCTTGCCAAGGGCAACCTACACACCAATCTTCTTGCCATCAGTGCGTACAACCTGAACGACGGCCGGGCGTGGCTGCTCCTTGCCGCCGTCCGGCCAGTGCGAGGTCGGGTTGGTGGTCGGGTCCGGGTTGTCGCCGACTGGATGACCCTGATCCGTCTCGATTTCGCCCGGGTGCTGGACGTTGACCATCACGCGGTTGGAGAAGATCTGCGGACCACAGGTCTCTGCAGCAACCGGAACAGTCAGGAAGCACTTGGTCTCACCACGACGCTCGCCTTCGACAGCCACGGCGAACAGGCCGTCGTTGGAGTCCAGGGCGTTGCCGTCGGTGGAAACCCACAGGTTGCCGTACTCGTCAAAGGCGACGTTGTCCGGGCAGGAAATTGGCGAGACCGATTCCTTGTCGAAGCCACCGAAGTAGGTGTAAGCCTCGTTCGGGTCACCACAGACCAGCAGGAGGTTCCACTTGCCCTTGGTACCGGCGTGGTCATCTTCCATCTCCAGAACAAGGCCATTCTTGTTCTCGGTGATTGGTGCGACCTCGACGGCGTCGGCAAGCGGGCGCCCTGCACCATCCTTGCGTTCCTTGCCCTTGTCGTCCTTCGCGCCCGCCTTACCGCGGTACTTGTTGTTGGTCAGCGCCGCGTAGACCTTACCGGTCTTCGGAGACGGCTCGATATCCTCCGGGCGGTCCATACGGGTCGCACCGACCTTGTCACCGGCGATGCGGGTGTAGATGCAGACCTCTTCGGCGGTCATGCCATCAACGTGGGACTCGTGCTTGCCGTCTGCCTTGGCGGTCATCAGCGGAAGCCACTCAATGTCACCGTCGAAACGGCCGTCCTTCGGCAGCTCACCGGAGCCGTCAATCTCGGACTCGGAATTACCGTTGAACTTACCGACGTAGAGAGTGCCCTCGGACAGAATGCCCATGTTGTGCTTGAGGTCCCCCTCCTTAATCTTGCGGGAGGAGACGAACTTGTAGATGTATTCGAAACGCTCGTCGTCGCCGGAGTAGCACACGACCGTGCCGTCGTCGGTGACGTAAATCTGACCGGCTTCATGCTTGAAACGGCCCACTGCGGTGTGCTTGACCGGGGTGGAGTTCGGGTCAGATGGGTCAATCTCTACCAGCCAGAAGAAGCGGTTCGGCTCATTCGGCTCCTTGGAGACATCGAAGCGGTCGTAGTACTTCTCCCACGCGCGGTCGGACAGCTCTTCATTCTTGACCGAGTAGCGCTTGAGCTTCTTAACTGCGTCCTCGTCCTTGAGCTTGCCAACGTTGCCGAAGTACTGGTCAACGTTCTCCTCACCGGACAGGTAGGTACCCCACGGAGTAACACCACCGGAGCAGTTGTTCAAAGTTCCCTCGACCTTCATACCGGTCGGGTCAGCCTTGGTCTTCAGCAGATCGTGACCAGCAGCCGGGCCGTCAACTGTGAATTCGGTGAAGCCAGTGATGCGACGGTTACGCTTGTCGCTGAGAATTGGCTTCAGGAATCCCTTGTCATCCTCTTCCACAGCAAGGATGGTCTGGCCGTGGGCAGCCAGTCCGATGTCGACCTGCTCCTTAGTGGCATCTTCTTTCTTGTAGGCACGGAACATCATCGGCTCGGTGGTGTACTCGTGCGAGCAAACGTACAGCAGTGTGCCGTCTTCAGCCTTAATCAGGCCAGCGAAGTCATTGTTGAAGCCGAACTGCTTCAGCTGGTTTTCCGGAGTCTGCTTGTCAAAGTCGAACTCCGGGCCACCCTCGTGGATTGGGTCGCCCCAGCGAATCAGAACATTCTGCTCGTAGCCGTCCGGGATAACGACTGCGTCTTCCGTGTTCGGCTTGACGGCGTCGAAACGCATACCCTCCGGCGATTCGTCCTTGCTACCGTCACCGGCAGCAGCGGTACCGGAGGCGTCGGAGCCACCTGCGGCGCTGCCCGAATCATCAGAGGAGCAAGCGGCCAGCACGGCGCCACCGCCGACCGCAAGAGCACTAGCACCAGTGACCTTCAGTGCCGCGCGACGGGAGAATGCGCGCTGGGAGAACGCCTCCTTCGCAACATCACCGAAGTACTGGTTGTCCGAGAACTCGTTCGGAGCATCGTCAGCACAGGCATTACCACACTTGTAAGTGCAGGTCAGAGAGCTGCGAGAGGTAGCAAAAGGATTTGTCAGCAGATTCTTGCCAATACGAACCACGGGGAGACCGCCTTTGTATAGCTTCGACTAGGTGAGGAAATGGAAAACTAAAACTTTTAGATCCTCTAAGAAGCTAAGGACGTTGCGTTACCTTTCGGTTTCTAAAAATCAACTCGCCAATGAGCTTTAGCTGACGGTCTAATGACTTGCGCTTTAACGCAAAGTGAACACCCTGGTGTTGCGGTTCTCCGGCTCGACTCTTCTCTCCAACTACGCAGTCGAGCCCCAGCTCTGCGGGCTACGTGGACTAGCCCTGGTTCTCCGGGCTACGCGGATTCTTCAAATCAGAACCCTCCGGCACATCCGCCGGGTCATTGCCACTTTCCAGAATCTTGTTGTCCTCATCGACGAAGATGACATTCGGCTTGTACGTACGCGCCTCAGCGTCATCCATCATTCCGTAGCCGATGATAATAACCAGATCACCCGGCGATATCAGACGAGCGGCGGCACCGTTGATGGAAATGATGCCCGAGCCGCGCTCTCCGGTAATGCAGTAAGTAGTAAGCCGGTTGCCATTATTGATATCGACGATGTCGACGGCTTCACCTTCAAGCAGGTCGGCCGCTTCCATCAGATCAGCGTCAATCGTGCACGATCCAACGTAGTGAAGATCAGCCTGAGTCACCGTGGCACGGTGAATCTTGGACTTCAACATAGTGCGAAACATGAAAAAGGTAGGTCCCTTCCTGGATTCGTCCCCTGGATGCTTGCCTACCGCGGCACCCCTTAGCGTGGCAGGTTATTAGTCGGCACACTATAATACGACAACTTCCCAGCCACGAGAAACTACTTCTAAAAGCCGTTCTACTCGCTGTCCTGCTCAACGCCAAAGCCAGCGTTCTTCAGAGTTTCTCTGCTGGACTCATCTTTCAGACGCGCATCTCGAGCAGCACGAACCTTTTCCTGCAGCTCAGCCAGCTCAGCGGCCTCTTCCTCAGTCAGCTCGCCGTCCAGCCCCGCAGCCGACAGAGCCGCCGACGCAATTTCGGCGTCCTTCTGGCCGAGCTGACCGAAACCGTTTGCCGAATCCGGGCGCGGCGCACCAAGAATCAAGCCAACATTATCAATGAGACGAGTAGTGCCGACCTTCGCAGCAACCAGCAGGCGAGCTTCAGTCTCCTGGCCGTCGCCGCGCAACGCCTCGTCGGAAAGCGGGGCGAGCGCAGCGTCACGCAGCTCCAAGTAATCCAACTCGACTTCAGGCTGGCTGGCGAGCACACCACGCGCGGTTTCCAGCACAGCATCCGCACCACGGTCCGCGACAAAAGCACCAGCAGTCAGCGCGGCGGACAGGGTTACTGCGAGATTGCGCTGCTCCTCGGACAGATAGCGGTTGCGGGAGCTCATAGCCAACCCGTCGGCCTCGCGAATCACCGGTACACCGTGCAACTGCACCGGCATATTCAGGTCAGTGACCATCTGCTGCATCAGGCACAGCTGCTGGTAGTCCTTCTCACCAAAAACGGCATCAGTGCAGTTGGTGATGTTGAAAAGCTTGTTGACCACCGTCAACGCACCGGCAAAGTGCCCCGGGCGAGTAGCACCTTCGAGCTCCGAAGCCAGCGGCCCCGGCTGCACGGTCGTGCGGAAACCGTTGGGGTACATCTCCTTCGCGTTCGGCGCAAAGACCAGCTCAGCACCGACAGCGCGGAGCTTCTCAACGTCTTCCTCCAGAGTCCGCGGGTAGGCGTCAAAGTCCTCCCCCTCACCGAACTGCAGCGGATTGACGAAAATCGACACCACCACAACAGCGCGCGGCAGCGTCTTCGCGGCCTGTACTAGTTCAAGGTGCCCCTGGTGTAGCGCACCCATCGTAGGTACGAGCACCACCGGCCGCCCGGTCTTCCGCAACGCACGGGTGACCTGCGCGATTCCCGCAATAGTCTTGTGAACAGTTGTCTCTCCGGCGGTATAACCCGTCATGTTTCCTCCGCGTTCAGATCTACCGGACCAAACTTTTCGCCCGACGGCAATACCTTACGCCACATCCCGGATGACCAGAACAGCCAGTCCGCTCAGCTCATCGGCGTAGGTACCGCAAAACCTCGTTGGCGCCGCGCAGCTCGGCGATGCGCTCGGCAAGAGCCAGGTAGGCGGTTCCCATTTCCGGTGCCACCGCTTCAATTTCACGTTCGTGCTTGACGACGGTCCCAAGGTCGTCCCGCGTCACCGGGCCAGTCAGCCCCCGGGAACCCCACCTCAAGGCATTGTCCAATGAAGCTTCCAGCAGTGGACGGAGCAGCTCGGCGGCCTGGCCTCGACGCAGCTCAGCTAGGTCGGTGTCTTCGGCTGCTGCGTCTCCGCCGATAGTGGTTGCCAGCATTTCTACTGCATCGACCACAACTGCGCCCAGACCGTTTGAGCCGTGGGCCATAGCCGCGTGATAAAGGCCGCGGTGACGTTCGTTGATGAACACCGGACGACCGCCGAGTTCACCAATGAGCAGTTCACTGACTGTTTTCGCGAGCTCATCCCCAACAGTGATACCCCATGGGCAACCGGTCAGGAGCTCGGAGTCGTCGTCAAGCCCTGCGAATGTCATTGCGGGATGGGCGGCGATGGTCAGCGCGCCGGTGAGTGCGACCGGATCGAGCACGGCACGCCCGAGGGAACCAGAAGTATGCATGACGATGCGTCCGGGGCCGACATGGCGGGCGACTTCCTCGGCGACCTCTGCGATGGCGCGATCCGGCACGGCGATAACGATGAGCTCGCAGGTGGAAGCTGTGTCGGCAATGCTACTAACCTGTGCGTTCGGGAGACGTAGATGCGCTCGTGTGACAGATTCTGGTGAGCGCGCGACCACGTGAGTGACACGATGCCCACAGTGCTCTAACGCCTGGCCGAGCGCGACCCCGACTTTTCCGGCAGAAATAATCCCCACCGCCAACCGCGGAGCGGTTGTCCGATGGGGATGGGAATCATGCTGGCTTTGCGTCATGACTGACTAGGTTAGACCAAACCAGCTATGTGCAGTGAGTAGGCCGCGCATACTCGGTAAGCGACTAGGCCTCTTCGTCCTCGCGCTGCTCCCTCTTCTTGCGCATCTGCGCCATCAGCTCGGCAACCGTCAGGCTGCCCTTGTTGTCCTCAGCACGGCGCCGACCGTGGCTTGCAGGCTCCTGCTCAGGAGCCTGAGCCGGTTTCTGAGCTGGCTCTTCTGCGAGGTCCTCATCGCGAATGGCCTGCAGCTGGCGAGTCGGAGAGTCCGAGGCATCGTCCGATTCCGGCGCAGCGAATGGGTGCCGTGCACCGTGTGCCTCGTGAGCACCGCCCTGAGAATCATCCTCTGCGGCGTCCTCGGCCGGGGTTTCCTGCCAGTTGATGGCGCGGAAAGAGTTAGTGGAGAACTTCTCCTTGGAAACGGCTTCGTCATCCTTGGAATCGGCGACTTCGTGGACGTCAACCGGCTGGCCAGACGGCGAGAATGTACGGCGCATGTCGGTAGCCTCGGCGTCTTCAACCGGCGAAGCGGAGGAAGCGGAGCCCGTGCCGCCGTGCTGGGTATGAACGCCAACAGTGCCGTTAGCGGTCATCTCAGCGCGGTGGGAAGTCGCGCGTGGTGTCGGCCGGTCGTGACCGGTCGGATCCTTCATCGGCGAGGCCTGCTGTGGCGAGTCGAGCTCACGCAGACGCTCGGCCTGGGCGCGAAGAGCAACCTGCTCGTCGTCGAAATCCTCCCCCATGAACTCAGCAAGCTGGGCACGCAGTGCAAAGACCTCAGCGCGCAGCGCCGCAATGTTGTCATCGTTGTTACCCTCAAGCGAGTCCAGGTAGTTCTGCTCGAGAATCAGCTCCTGCTCACGGTGAGTAGCCAGCTCGCGGTCAAGCTCCACCTTGTGCAGTTCCTCGATTGTCTCCAACCGCTTGCGCTCCAGCGCAATGGTCTTGCGGTATCGAGTCACCAGCACAGCCCCGATAACTGCCGACCACAACGCCAGCAGCACGGCAACCTTCATCCACCCGGCAGAGGAGGCAAAGAGCATGACGATACTGGCAATCACCGCGAGCATCAGCAGCACAACCATGAGAATGACGGCGGTTTTCTCCGTCATACCATCGGTAGAACTGAATTTCGTCACATCATTGCTCTGCTCATCTGCATATGCCGCATCAGCCCCGGAGTTAGCCCCAGCGGAGTAGCTTTCGAAAGCCGAAGAAGGCGACGGAGACGGAGACTCGGCCATATCCGACGAAGTAGCTGCCGCGTCGCCCTGAAAATATGCGGCATCACCCGAGCGCTTCGGGTCATTACCGGCGTTGGAGAGGTCAGTCATAACTCCCACCCTACCGAGTTAGTTCCCATTTCCCCGCTAGGAGGCGAAGAATTTTCGCCATCAGTTGGCAATTGGCAAACTTTTTCCAGCCACAGCCCCGCCGCAGCGAGCAAAATGCCGGATACTGTGCCGACAATCATGATCGGCCCGTCGGCCTGTGCAGCCGCAAGCTCCGTCCACTTCGGCAAAGCCCACAGCACGCCACCGGCGTACAAACCTCCGAGAATCGCCCCCAACCATGCGGATGCCGTACCGACCACCAGCCATCGCGACAACGTTAACGGCTGCACCTGGCTGCGATCCTGCCCGACCTTCCCCTCTTTCAGCACCGACTTAATCCACCGCGCTGCCGCCACACAGACAGCTGTGAGCAACCAGGGAAACCCCAGGTCCCACCAACTTCGTGGCCCGAGCGCACCGAAAAACTGTGCCACGATCATCCATGACGCCAGTGCGAGAACCAGCGCAGATGCAGCCAACGTAATCGGTGAGGTCGGTTTCATCTCTAGGCCTCTTCTCCATCCGCGCTGTCTGCTAGACGCACTGCGTTTACGTCTTCAGGTGCCAGCTTATCGACGAGTGCCGCGACCCGAACTCCCCCCAATTCGGCATCCGGGTCGGCATCGAGCCACGGCACCAGTACAAAGGCACGCTCGGTTGCCCACGGATGCGGCAGGGTCAGAGTCGAATCGTCAGAGATGATCTCCTCGCCGGTGTCCTTGTCGATGACCTGCACAATGTCCACGTCGAGCGCCCGTGGTCCCCAGTGAATTTCGCGCACTCGACCAGCGTCATTTTCCAGTTTCCAACCAGCTTCCAGCAGCTCCATTGGTGTCCGGGACGTATCGACAATGAGCACGGCATTGAGGAAGTCACCCTGCTCTACCCCACCCCAAGGTGGGGTGGCATAAATTTTTGAGGCTGCGACCAATTCATCGGCGAAGAAGGCCTGCACACCAGTTAGGTTTTCTCGCGCGCGGTCCATGTTCGCGCCGATAGAAAGAACGGCGCGAATCATGCCAACCGCTTCTTCCGCGAACGGCGGGCTGTTACCGCAGCGTCATCAAAGTCGAGCGGAATGGGCGCATGCGGTTTGTGAATGGTTACTTCCACCGCATGTAACAGTGGGGACAATCCGCGTTCGGCGCGGCCATCGTCGTCGGCAAGCACTGCTTCGGCAATCTCGGTCGCGACGGTTTCGATGAGGTTGCGCGGAGTGCCGGTCAAAATTCCGTGCGCTGTGGCTGCGATGTCGGCGTAGTTGACGGTGTCGTCCAGCTCGTCGCTGGCAGCGGCACCGGAGAAATCCAACCACAGGGTGACATCACAGATGAAGTCCTGGCCATCGCGGCGCTCGAAGTCGAGACAGCCGTGGTAGCCGCGGGCTTTCAGACCTTTGAGTTCAATGCGATCAGCCACTGTTTCTACTCGTCTCCTTCCAGAGCCGCCTCGGCTGGCGATTCAGCAGGAGACTCATCGTGCTGTGCAGCGCGGTTAGAGCCACCTTCCGGATAGTCGCCGGCCGCGGTGTAACCGGTCAGTGAGCGGCCAAGGTTCCATGCCTGCGCCACCCGCACTGCGTCGAGGTTGTCGGCCACATTGTGAACTCGAACCGCCCATGCGCCCGCCGCTGCGGACAGCGCGGAAATTGCGGTAGTCGCAGCATCAGCCTGCTTTGGCGCGCGAGCCTCACTGCCGACGGCGGCGGCGAAACGCTTGCGGGAGGCACCGACCAATACGGGGAAACCGAGGTCAATAAGCTCCGGCAGGCCGTGGAGGAGCGCCCAATTGTCATCGGCGTTTTTGGCAAAGCCCAGGCCTGGATCCAGGACAATATTTTCCTCGACGATGCCGGCGCCCATGGCACCGTCGACAAGCTGAAGCAGGTGCTCACGGACATCGGCGACAATGCCGTCCGGGTGAGTTTCGGCGCGTCCAGAAGCGGAGCCGAAGCGATCGGTCTTCCAGTGCATCAGGCAGATGGGCACATCGGCATCGGCGCAGACTGCGTACATGTTGGGGTCTGCGAGACCGCCGGAGACATCGTTGATGAACACCGCGCCCTCGGCGATTGCTGCCTCTGCGACACTTGCGCGCATAGTATCGACGCTGATCAGGTGCCCGTCTGCCGCGAGCTCACGGACCACCGGCACGACTCGGGCAATTTCCTCATCCTCGGAAACGCGGTGTGCGCCGGGGCGAGTGGACTCGCCACCGATGTCGAGAATATGTGCGCCTTCAGCGAGCAGCTCGTGCGCATGGGCAATCGCCGCGTCGAAGGTCTTGTACAGGCCGCCATCGGAAAAGCTGTCCTCGGTGACGTTGACAATGCCCATCACTTTGCAGAGCTGATTCTCGATACCCATCTCCGCCGGCTGTCCTGCCTGCGCTTGCAAGGGGGATTCAGTCACCTTGTTGTCCAGCCTTTCCAATCGACCATTTAACTGTTGCGTTAGCTCTTGCGGATGAGCGCCATTGCCTCTGCGCGCGAACGGGCATCCGTCTTGAAGCCACCGCGGACGGCTGAGGTCACCGTGCGCGCACCCGGTTTGCGGATACCGCGCATGGCCATGCAGAGATGCTCCGCTTCAATGACGACGATCGCCGAGGCCGGATCCAGCCGCTCCACCAAGGCATCCGCAACCTGACTGGTCAGACGTTCCTGCACCTGCGGGCGCTTCGCATAGCCATCGACCAGACGAGCGAGCTTGGACAAGCCCGTCACACGACCGTCCTTGCCCGGGATGTAACCAATGTGGGCAACGCCGAAGAACGGCACCAAATGGTGCTCACAGGTGGAGTAAATCGGGATGTCCTTCACCAAAACGAGTTCTTGATGATCCTCGTTGAAGGTCTTTGCCAGCACCTCAGACGGATCTTCAAACAGGCCCGCGAAAACCTCACGGTAGGCTCGCGCCACTCGCGCCGGTGTCTCCTTCAGGCCTTCCCTGTCGGGATCCTCACCGACGGCAATCAACAGTTCACGAACCGCAGCCTCGGCCCGCCCCTGATCGAATTCGCGCTCCATGATGTGTACTTATCGCTCCTCGTTGGTGTCCGGCTTGTCCTGCCAGGCGCTGTTGTCTTCGTTTCGCTTGACGACGCCGTCCTTATCCGAATCGTGCATCTGTGCCCCCTTGTCATCGGAATTGTCGGCGTTCTTCGGGTTTTCCGGACGTTCTGTGTGTTCCGGCTGCTCGTTATCCGGCAGGCGGAATCCGCGCAGCTCCTGCTGTTGTCCTGCCGACGGCATCACCGTAGTCGGGGTGGCATCGCTGCCAGAGTTGTCCTGGCGGTGACGTCCGCCCTGCCTGTCCCACGGCATCTTCGGAGGGGCAGGGATATTCGCGGGGCCGTTGCCACCGTTACTACCCGTACCGGTTGCCTTCGAGCCGAAGTCCGGCGCACCTGCCGGGTAGTTAGCAGTGCCCGGGTGCTGGCCACGCGCGTTGCCCTGGCCTTCCTGCGAACCCGGCTGGTTCTGCCCATCAGGGCGAGGAGTCGGCGCAGGCGCCGGTGCCGGTGCGGGAGCCGAACTGTGCGTGCTGCCGGTATCCTTCGGCGGCCAACCTGGAGCGGTCCAACCAGCCGGCGGTGGGGTGCCACCGTAAACCGGAACATTCGGTCGGTCCTGCTGGGCGCCCGGCAAACCCGGGACACTAGCATTACCGGCACCAGCGGAGCCTGCCGGCCCCTGACCATTGCCGTTGTTGCCCGCGTCCTGGTTCTCCGGTTCGCGGCGGCGCACCGGCGCGAAGATGTTGACACGCTTCGGCGGTTCCTCGCCGCGCTCGATTGCCAACTCCACCGGTGTCTTCACCGGCTCGCGGCCATCGGCCGGGTGCTTAGTGTCGCTATCGAAGAAGTTCAGGCGCTCACGGGGAACGACATCGGTGAAGATAACTTCCAGATCCGGACGACGCAGAGTCTCCTTCTCCAGCAGTTTCTCAGCCAGAACATCGAGAGTGTCGCGGTTTTCCTTCAAGATGGCGTAGGCCTCGTCATGAGCCTTATTGATCAGCAAACGAACCTGCTGATCAATGGTTGCTGCCACCTCCGGAGAGTAGTCCAAAGAGCCGCTGCCACCGCGGCCGACGAACGGGTCGCCCTGCTCCTCCCCGTACTTCACCGGGCCGAGCTCCGGCGACATGCCGTACTCGGTCACCATGGCGCGAGCAATCTTGGTGGCCTGCTCGATATCGGCAGAAGCACCGGTAGTCGGCAATCCGAACACCAGCTCCTCGGCAGCGCGACCACCCATGGCGAAGACCAGACGGGCAAAGAGCTCTGGCAGGTTATACATGCCCTTGTCGTCCTCGGGGACGGTCAGCGCATGTCCACCAGTGCGACCGCGAGCCAAGATGGTGACCTTGTAAACACGCTCAATGTCCTTCAGCGCCCACGCAGCCAGGGTGTGGCCACCCTCGTGGTAGGCGGTGACCTTCTTCTCCTGCTCGGAAATCACCTTGGAGGTACGGCGCGGACCGCCGATAACTCGGTCGACTGCCTCTTCCAACGCATCCGCAGTAATGATGTTGCCGTTGACGCGAGCAGTCAGCAGCGCAGCTTCATTCAGCACGTTCTGCAGATCAGCACCGCTCATACCGGCGGTGCGCTTCGCCAGCGACGTCAGATCCGCATCCGGCCCAAGCGGCTTGTTCCGGGCGTGGACCTTCAGAATTGCCTCGCGGCCCTTCAGGTCTGGTGCGCCCACCGGAATCTGTCGGTCAAAACGGCCCGGACGCAGCAGCGCCGGGTCGAGAATATCCGGACGGTTGGTCGCAGCCATGATGATCACACCCTGACGATCACCAAAACCATCCATCTCCACCAGCAGCTGGTTCAGGGTTTGCTCACGCTCATCATGGCCGCCGCCCATACCGGCACCACGCTGGCGACCGACGGCGTCAATCTCGTCGATGAAGATAATGCACGGGCTGTTTTCCTTGGCCTGATTAAACAGGTCACGGACACGAGAGGCACCGACACCGACGAACATTTCAACGAAGTCCGAACCCGAGATGGTGTAGAAAGGCACTCCTGCCTCACCAGCGACGGCGCGGGCCAGCAAGGTCTTACCGGTACCGGGAGGACCGTAGAGCAGAACACCACGCGGAATCTTCGCGCCGAGCTCTTCGTAGCGAGCTGGGTGCTGCAGGAAATCCCTAATCTCGTCGAGCTCCTGGACGGCCTCATCGGCACCAGCAACATCCTCGAACGTATTGGTCGGGGTCTCCTTGTTCAGCAGCTTGGCGCGGTTGCCACCAAAGCCGAACATGCCGTTCTTGCCGCCTTGCATGCGGCTGAAGAAGTACATGATGACGAAGAAGAAGATCACCATCGGCAGCAGGAAGCCCAAGGTGGACATCAGGAAGGAATCCTGCGTGACCTTGGTATCGAACTTCTCCATACCCTTGGCGGCGGTGACCTTGTCAAAGACTTGGTCGGTCGCACGCGCTGGGTACTTGGTCATCACCTTCGTGACGTCCTCAGTACCTTCGACCTCCACGCCCTTCTTCAGGGTGAGGCGAATTCGCTGTTCACGATCGTCAATCTGAGCTTCCGTGACATTGCCCTTATCCAACTGGGTCAGGGCAACGGACGTATCCACCTCGCGGTATTCCCGGGAATCATCCGCCAGCTGAGTAATAGCAAAGAGGATAATCAGGATGATGCCGGCAACGGTGGCAAACCGGAACACCTTTTTCTTGTCCATACAGTGGGTTCGCTTTTCGCTCTCTACATCTATTAGTTGCTTTTATTAATTGTACGCATCAACGAGTTCTTCTCGAAGACACATCAATGACACAACGTGGGGCCAGGGCTCATGGCACCTGACCCCACAGTAGGCATAACGCATCGCAACCGAAAAAAGTTTCCAACTCCTACTTTTCACAGCTAGAAGACAGCTAGAACTGCGGGAGGGTAAGCGCGCAATGCCCGTCGTCAAGCATCGGCACTGTGCAATAAGCGCCGAAGACAGACCTAGCCCTGGTAAACGCGCGGGTGAAGCGTGCCGACGTACGGCAAATCGCGGTAGCGCTCGGCGTAATCCAGGCCGTAACCGATGACGAACTCGTTCGGAATGTCGAAGCCAACATCCGCAACATCCAGGCTGGTGCGCACAGCCTCTGGCTTACGCAACAGCGTAATGACCTCCAGGGAGCGCGGATTACGGTTGCGCAGGTTCTTCATCAACCAGGACAGGGTCAGGCCGGAGTCAATGATGTCCTCGACAATCACGACATCGCGTCCCTCAATATCGCGATCCAGGTCCTTCAAAATACGCACCACGCCTGACGACGAGGTGGAGTTTCCGTAACTGGAAACCGCCATGAACTCCATCTGGCTGGGAATGCTGAGCTGACGAGCAAAGTCAGTCAGGAAGAACACCGCACCCTTGAGCACTGCGACCAGAATCAGATCGCTGTCGGCATCCTTGTACTTCTCATTCACACGATGCGCCATCTCGGCAATGCGAGCATGCAGCTCCTCTTCGCCAATGAGAACTGCCTCTACCTCATCGCCGTAGGGGTTTGCGGGGACGTTGAAATCCTTCACATCATGCATCGCATTTCCTTTCCGCACTTCTATGGCGGCGTGTCGATGGAGCGTAACTGCCCCAGTGCAAGTTCAGGGTTATGGCAACCGATTGTTCTCAGCCGCCGGAAGTTGGATTGCGGCACCCTTCTTAAGGCACCGCGGGACGATTCATTACCAATTGTAGAGTGCCATCTTTTCGCTCAACGACCAACCTGGCATTTCTGTCAGCACCATCGCGACCGCGGGTCACCGGCACTTCGCCCTGGCCGTGATAGCGGTGCACGAGCGCCATCACCATGTCGATCTGTTTACTGCTGGGCTCCGCACCCGCCTGCCGCAACCAACGTGCGAGGACACGCACCGCGATGGCGTCGTCAAGCTCAGCCACCCCTCGCACAGACAGGCTCCCGCTTGCCGACGCCTCTTCCTCCCCCAGCAGCGCATGCAGAGCCGAATCGGCGTGAGCGTCCAAAAAGTCATTGTCGACTGCTGCAATCGCCGCAGTCTTAGCGAGATTTTCCGCAACTCCCGGACCCAGCTCCTGCTCCAGCAGCGGCAAAATCGTCTTTCGAACCCGGACGCGGGCGTAATGGTCGTCATGGTTGTGCGGGTCGTGCCACACCTTCAAGCCCAGCTCTTCGCAGCAGAGCTGAGTATCTGAGCGTCGCACACCGAGCAGCGGGCGCAGAATCCGAGTCCCGTCAGACCACGTGAGGTTGTCGCGGATGGCGGACAGCGCTTGCGGACCGCCTCCCCTGGCCAGCCGCAGCAAAACTGTTTCCGCCTGGTCGTCCAAGGTGTGGGCGAGCATCAGCGCCGCACCTCGAGATTGGGCGACCTCCCGTAGCACTGCGTGTCGTGCCAAACGCGCCTCATATTCGGGACCACGGTCGGAATTGTTGTTGATATCGACCGCGATAACCTCGGCCGTAGCCCCCATCCCCCGAGCAATGTGGGCGGCGCGCTCGGCAACTTTTGCAGAGCCCTGCTGAAGCTGATGATTAACTACGACGGCGTGGACTTTGCGGCCGGCCAGCGCACCCTTGGGCCCGAGAGCTTCCGCACAGGCCCCGGCGGTCAGGGCCAGCGAATCCGCACCACCGGAAAGCCCAATGACGACACCGCTGCCCAATTCCTGCCCCACCTGCTGCACTATCGCGCGGACAGCTTGCCGAATGATGAGGAAATGAGGGCTGCGGTCCGGCCAAAAAGGTCTAGCCAACGCGCCCACCACTTGCGATGGTTTCCATCGCGGTAAGCAGAATTCGCTCCTGGGTCGGGCGCGCAATCAGTTGCACCGGCAACCCAGAGGTCGGTTCCACAACGATGCCAGCCGGGAATCCCAGGTAATTCCACGTCGAGACGTAGGGAGTGAAACGCAGATTGGACAGCAGGTTCACAATCCAGGGCATGCGATGCCACGCGCGGATTCGCGGTGGGTTCTTGGCCAGAGCCGGGGTAATCAAGATGGTGTCACCCGGTAGCTCACGCTCGATGCGAGCGCCATCGCGTGCCACTTGGCGGCCATTGATTGTGAAACGCAGCAAGCGACCAATGCCGGCGTGGACTCGATTGCGCCACTCCAGGTGATCAGGGCGCGGCTCGTCGCGAAGCTGATCCGCCACCCCCGCAGTCCAGCGCGCGAGCATCGGCAGTGGGTTCAGCGGGTACGGCATGTTCTTTTCCGAGACGGCAAAGCCCTTGTCCGCGAATACTCTCGCCGCCTGTTGCGCCGCATCGACGTACTCCGGTGCAGCCTTCAAACCGAATACGGGCGCAGTGGTGTCCACGCTGACGGCGAAGTTTTTAGGCAGGGTCTTCGCCGGATTCTCCGCATCCACCATGCCATTTGTGAGGATCTTGGTGATCAGGCGCAAGTCATCGTTATTGACTGTGAGCACCCCTTGGACAGACATTCCGTACCAGTCATTGCCGCCCACGCGCCCCGGCATTGTTCCCGGGGTCGCCTTCAGGGTCGAAAGCCCGCAGCACGCTGCAGGGATACGAAGTGACCCCATGCCGTCGTTGCCCTGCGCAAACGGAACCATCCCAGCGGCGACAGCTGCTGCGGATCCACCGGAGGACCCACCGGGAGTGTGCCCCGGCAGAATCGGATTGTCGACGGCCAGCCCCGGCAGCGTCGTCGTCCCCCACGTACAGAACTGCGGATTCACCGTAGTTCCCACCGCGATTGCACCGGCACTAGTCAACTGCTGGACAAACGGGTTCTCTAGAGCGGTGTTTTCCTTCAGCGCAAATGGCACACCTGCAAGCGGCAACTCCGAGAGTTTCTCGCTTTGCTCGAGTTCCCGCGCAGCCTGCAGAGCCCTATCCGCCCACACTTCGCGGAAGGCATGAATCCCTCCATCCAGTCTGGCGATAGCGTCGAGACTGCGCTGCACGCTGTCCACCGGGCTTAGCTTTCCCTCGCGGACCTGTGCGGCAATCTCGCGAACGGTTGGCAAGTTCCTAATCGCGGAAGTGTGAGAGGCCATTGCGGATTCATCTCCTCAAATTATTTTCAGCGGCAAATGAATCTCAGTTTAGATATCCGCAAGGGCGCTCGCTGCCTTATCGGCCGCAGCTCTTGCCGGCAACAGGCTCGCCTCGTTGGAAATCAGTGCGAACGTCAGCACCTGTCCCGACTTCGTCACCACATATCCCGCCAACGCCGAGGCTTTATTCAGCGTGCCCGTCTTCGCACGAACGATGCCCGCCCCGGACTGACCAGCAAAGCGCGTCGCCAGAGTGCCGGACACCGCCGCCACCGGCAGGCTATCCAACAGTGGGCGCAACCGCAACGCAGTGCTTTCCGACGACTCCTGCGACTCCTCCAGTCCCCCCTGCTCGGCCGATTCCACCGGACCCGCGGCCGAATTGAGCACCTCGGAGAGATGCTGCGGAGAAATACGGTTATCCGTGCTCAGGCCGCTGGAGTCTGACAGCACCGCGCCATCGAGAGGAAAACCGTGCTCCGCGAGAGTGTCACGCACGGCACGTGCGGCCCCCTCAAAGGTCGGCGGCAGACCGCGAGAGATAGCCACCTCACGGGCAATGGACTCGGCAAGCACGTTGTCGCTATAGTTCATCATCTCGTGCACACGGGTAACCAGCGGGGCCGACTGCACGAGCGCGACGAGGTCTGGATCCAGAGGCAGTGACTGACCATCCTTGGCCGCATCCTTCAAGCTGCCTCCGTTTTCCGCACCAAGCGCCTTCGCCAGTGCATCAGCGGCATCCGCAGCGGGCGTGGCGCTGCGCTGCGATTCTTCATTCGTCGGATCGATACGACCGGCATCCATCATCACCGACTCCACCGGGGCGATATAGCCGTCCTCCAGCCCCGCACGCTCCCAGGTCTCGTGGAAACTCTCAGTGAATAGAGAGTTATCGAGATAAACCTTGCCGACCCCCTCCGGAATGACCACGGAAATCTTTTTCGCCAACTCAGCGATCGAAGCCGAATCCTGGAAGAACCCTTCCCCGTCCTTGCTTAAGGTGGGGTCGCCCCCGCCGTGCAAAACGATGTCATCAGTCCCCGTGATCCGGGAGACACGGGTGGAAACCCGATGATCTTCACCTAAGTCCAACAGTGCGGCAGACGCAGTGAGAATCTTCATGCTGGACGCCGGCATGGCCACCGCGGTGTCATTGACCCCCCACAGCTTCTGGCCGGTCGAAGCATCGCTAACAATTCCATGCAGCTCACCGAAGGCTGGATCGGCCGCAGCAGCGCCCATGATGGCGCTGACTTTTTGGGCCAGAGCGCCGTCGTCAAGCGAAGACTGCGCCGCCGTCACAGGAGCAGAGACATGACTGACCACGGGCGGTGCATCGACAACAATCTGACGATTGTTATTGACGACAACCGCTACGCCGCTGCCCGCTGCGATAACGAGAACACCGGCGATGGCACCGCCGATTTTCAGTCCGCGCGATTTCTTGGATGTGCCGGATTTTACGGAACTGGGCGATTTTTGCGTGCCCTTAGCGGCGGTTTTGGAGCTGTCAGAGTCGGTACTACCCACGGTCACAAACACCTTCTTCCTGGAAACAAAACCTCACTTAAGGTGCACAAATAAACGGTTTTGAGCGGGTTTCGCATAAGATAGCCGTCAGAGAAGTGTACACCGATTATAAGGAGTCATCGCCGTGAGCGTTGAGGTCACTATTGAGATCCCGAAGGGTCAGCGCAACAAGTACGAAGTCGACCACGAGACCGGCAAGGTCTACCTCGACCGCTACCTGTTCACCCCAATGGCCTACCCGGCCGACTACGGCTTCATCGATGAAACCCTCGGCGAAGATGGCGACCCGTTGGACGCTCTCGTGATCCTGCCGGAGCCGGTTTTCCCGGGCGTTATTGTCAAGGCTCGTCCGCTCGGCGTTTTCAAGATGACCGACGAGGCCGGCGGCGACGACAAGCTGCTGTGCGTCCTGGATGATGTCCGCTTCGACCACTACCAGGACATCGATGATGTTTCCCAGTTCACCAAGGACGAGATTGAGCACTTCTTCGTCCACTACAAGGACCTGGAGCCGGGCAAGGAAGTTTCCGGTTCGGGCTGGGGCGACAAGGCTGAGGCTGAGCGCATCCTGACTGAGGCTATCGAGCGCCACAAGTAAGAGCCACAAGTAAGAATTGCGCTAGCCAACCTCCCTTCCTGGGGCTCGCACCTTTGACGCAGTTCCTGTGATTCAGCGCTACGGCCGTCGGAGTTTTCCTCCGGCGGCCTTTGTGCTTCCGGCGATAAGGCCAGATTGCGTATAGTGCGCACTATGGAAACCGTAAACGTATCTGAAGTACCCGAAGACGCACAGATCATTGATGTCCGCTCACAGATGGAGTGGGATGACGGCCACGCCACCGGCGCCGTTCACATCCCCATGGAAGAGATTCCGTCCCGCTACGGCGAGCTAGATTTGGATTCCGACATTTACCTGATGTGCCGCTCCGGTGGACGTGCCGCTCAGGTTTCTTCCTGGTTGGAGAAGAACGGTATCGACACCATCGTCATCACCGGCGGCATGATCGACTGGGAGCACTTCGGCCGCCCAATGGAGAAGGCCAACTAAATCAACTACAACTGCCCTGCCTACCTGCAGGGCAGTTTTTCTTTTATCTACCCACCCCAAAGCACCGACCTTCTAACAATCCGCAGGCAAACAGGGACATTATTAGTTGGCCATGTCCCATTATTGATGGTTCCCCAGATTGTCTAGTATGGGAAGTATGTCTGATTCATCCGTACTTTCCTCGGCGGACTCAGCCGACACCAGCGGTGGTGTGGCACCCGACGTAGACGCGAAGGTGCCTGCTGTCGACGCACAGAGCAGCACCAAGGCGAAGAAGGCTCGCAAGGGAGCGAAAGCGAAAAACAAGGCCAGCGCTAAGTCCAAGTGCAAGCCCGGCTCCGCAAGCGAACTCGCCGTCACACCGGCCGCCCTGCGCAAATCCGCGTCCTGGTGCCTGGCACAGCTCGATGCGGCTGTCCGCGCCAGTGTCAACGCGGCTCTGGGCCGCACTCAGATTGAGTCGATTTCCATCCGCGGGTATTGGGTTCTGGAGGCTATCGCCGATGGCGGCGACATGGCTCAAACCGAGCTGAGCGCGCTGCTCGGCATGGACCGCTCTGACATGGTTCGCCTGATTGACTCTCTGGAGTCGGCAAATCTAGTCGAACGCACCCGAGACTCCAAGGATCGACGCCGCCAGCTCATCGCGCTGACAGAAACGGGCAACACCACCCGCGCATCTCTGCGACGCTCACTCCGCAGAGCCGAACGCGCCGCCGTCGCCGAATGCGCACCCGAGGTACGCGCGCTGCTTGCATCGCTTGCCGACGACTCCGCTGCAAGCCCCGAAACCGATGCCGGCGCGAAGAACCCCGAGACCGCTACCCCAGAGGTCACGGCCACTGAGACAGACACCAAGGACATGGCGGAGAATAAGACGCAGGCGACGTCGTCAAGCGATGCCCCGCGTCCTAAACGTAAGAAATCGAAGAAGAAAAAGCGCAAGAAGAAGAATAAGAAGGGGTCTTCTAAGTGACAACCACTGAAGCGAAGTTCCTACGTGCTACGGAACAGCCGCTTGAGCGCACACTCATTGACATTGTCCGGGCGACCGCGCGAAGGTTCCCTGAGGCTGAGGCCATCGATGACGGCGAGGTTGTCGTCACGTATGCGGAATTGATCAACGAGATTGATTCCACAGCTACGTGGCTCTACGAACAGGGCATCCGTCGCGGCGACCGCATTGGTGTGCGGATGCCGTCGGGAAGCCGCGAGCTCTACCTGGCAATTTTGTCCATCATGGCTGCCGGTGCCGCCTACGTTCCGGTGGATGCGGACGACCCCGACGAGCGTGCAGAAATGGTCTTCGGCGAGGCCGGTATCGCCGGTTACTTCGATGCTGAAGGCCTACATTTGGCTGGCTCTACGGCGCGTAATCGCCCCCGCCCGCTGGACTCCGACACCGACTCCGACGAGGAAGAGACGGAACCGACGCCGCCGAACGCACGCGAGATCATCTCGCAGGAGCCCACTCCTGACGATGACTGCTGGATTATTTTCACCTCTGGCTCCACCGGTAAGCCCAAGGGCGTGGCGGTCACCCACCGCAGCGCCGCCGCTTTTGTCGATGCGGAGGCCCGCTGGTTCTTGGCCAACCACCCGGAAGGGCCGCTCGGCCCGGACGACCGCGTTCTCGCCGGCCTGTCCGTCGCCTTCGACGCCTCCTGTGAGGAAATGTGGCTGGCCTGGCGAAATGGCGCCTGCCTGGTGCCGGCCCCACGTTCGCTGGTGCGCTCCGGTGTAGACCTGGGCCCATGGCTGATTTCCCGCCACATCACGGCCGTTTCCACGGTCCCAACACTGGCCGGCCTGTGGCCCGCTGAAGCACTCGACAGCGTGCGCCTACTCATCGTCGGTGGCGAAGCCTGCCCGCAAGAGCTGGTCGAGCGCCTGTCCACCCCTGAGCGCGAGATGTGGAACACCTACGGCCCCACCGAGGCCACCGTCGTGGCCTCCGGCATCGAGCTGAAGCCTGGCAAGCCCGTGACCATTGGTTTTCCTCTGGACGGCTGGGACCTCACCGTTATCGACGAGGAGGGCAACCCCGTCCCACCGGGCACGAAGGGTGAGCTAGTCATCGGCGGTGTGGGACTCGCGCGCTACTTGGATCCGGAGAAGGACGCCGAGAAGTACGCGCCGCTGCCAGCCCTGGGCTGGGAGCGCGCGTACCGCACCGGCGACCACGTCATCATGGATGAGGGCGGACTGTACTTCACCGGCCGCGTCGACGATCAGGTGAAAATCGGCGGGCGCCGTATTGAGCTCGGCGAGGTCGAGGCGCACCTGGCTGCCCTCCCCGGCGCTACTCAGGCGACTGTCGTGGTGCAGAAGACCGGTGCTGGCGACTCCATCCTGGTCGGCTACGTCGGCGCCGGTGGCGACGCCGCAGCCATGGACTACGACAAGTGCATGGACACCCTCCGCGATGCCATGCCAGCCGCGATGGTGCCACGCCTGCACATCATGGATGAGCTGCCGGTTCGTACCTCCGGCAAGGTCGACAAGGCGGCGTTGCCGTGGCCACTGCCTGCGCGTGCGGGTGAGGGCGACGTCGACAAGCTGAGCCCTGTGGAGAAGTGGCTGTCCGATATCTGGGCGGACGTGCTGTCCGTACCTGCGCCCGGCGCGGCCTCGGACTTCTTTGCCCTGGGCGGCACGTCCCTGGCGGCGGCGAGCGTCATCGCGCGCATTCGTCAGCGCGCCCCGCAAGTCGCCGTGCGCGATCTCTACGACCACCCGCGCCTGGGCAATCTCGCCGAAGAGCTAGTCGCGCGCGGTTTCATCAGCGACGACATGCTTGCCGACGACGCCAGCGCCCCCACCGCTCACCTGGAAAAGGTGCCCGAGCCGACGCCTGTCTCCCGCAAGACCCGTTGGGCGCAGGTCGGCTTCATGGTGCCGCTGCAGTGGGCACGTGGTATGCGCTGGGTAACGTGGCTTGCGATTATCAACTGGGTTATCGGCGGGCCGCTGGCACTACCAGGCTGGTTGGTGGCCGTACTGGCCGTGTTGTTCCTGACCCCACTGGGGGTTATGCCCATCAACGCGGCGACGACACGCCTGCTCACGCGCAACATCACCCCGGGCGACTACCCGCGTGGCGGTTCGGTGCATCTGCGCCTATGGGCGGCTGAACGCCTGGCAGAGAGCTCCGGCGCCCACTCAGTGGCGGGCGCTCCGTTCGTGCTGTGGTATGCCCGCATGCTGGGTGCCCGCATTGGTAAGGGCGTGAATCTGCACGCGCTGCCGCCGGTGACGGGTCTGGTCAAACTGGATGATTACTGCTCGATCGAGCCGGAGGTAGACCTGTCCGGATACTGGGTCGATGGTGATGTCGTCCACGTCGGCGAGGTCACTATTGGCAAGCACGCCCGCATCGGTGCCCGTTCAACGCTGCTGCCCGGCGCGCGTATCGGCAATGACGCTCACATCGAGGCGGGTTCCACCGTCACCGGTGAAAAGAAGGTCAAGGCTGGTGCGCGCTGGTCGGGTTCCCCGGCTCGCAAGGTCGGCCGGTCCAAGCACCGCTTCCCGGAGGAAGTCCCGCCGGCGCGTCGCCACTGGGTGGCTATCTACGGTCTTACCGCGGTGTTACTGACGCTGGTGCCGCTGTCCGCTGCGGTCGCGATGGCTGCTGTCATCGGTTGGGGCACGGGACTTATCGACGGCACCACCGAGCTAACCACCTCGAATCTCTGGCCAACGCTGGGCAGCGCCGTGCTGTGGGCTATTCCCGCCACCTTCGTCGGTGTTGCGGTGTATGCCCTGCTGACGCTGATTCTCGTGCGCCTGTTCAGCATCGGCCTGAAGTCGGGAGTGTTCCCGGTGCGTTCGCGCGTGGGTTGGCAGTCCTGGGCGACAATTCGCCTGATGGACGCTGCTCGTCATGACTTGTTCTTCATCTACGCCTCCATGCTGACTCCACTGTGGCTGCGTGCGCTGGGTGCCCAGATTGGTCGCGACAGCGAGGTCTCCACCGCGATTGGTATTCCGAAGTTCTTGCACGTCAAGGACGAGTCCTTCTTGGCTGACGACACCATGGTCGGCAGCTACGAGCTCGGCGGCGGTTGGCTGCTGGTGGGCGACTCCCGCATCGGCAAGCGCGCCTTCCTGGGCAACTCCGGCATCACGCTTCCAGAACGCAAGCTGGCGAAGAACTCGCTGGTGGCCGTGCTGTCCTCTACCCCGAAGAAGACCAAGTCCGGCTCCAACTGGTGGGGTTCGCCGCCAGAGCGCATGCGCCGCGTGGGCACCGTCTCCAGCGATGAGTCGGCGCAGACCTACCGTCCGACTACGGGATTGAAGGTCGCCCGCGGCATCGTCGAGACACTGCGCGTCCTGGCACCGATGGTCTCTCTCATGTTGGCTACGGTCACGCTGTTTATCTTGCAGGCCCTTGGCATGTTCACCGCGGAGTTGGTCACTGCAGGTGGCGTTGGCGCTGCCCTGCTCGGCCTGCTGGTCGCGTGGCTGCTCTCCCCTGCCGTGCTACTGATTGTTGGTGTGCTGGGGCTGCTCATCACGGTCGTGGCCAAGTGGGTGTGCGTCGGCAAGCACAAGCCCGGTGATCACCCACTGTGGAGCAAGTTCGTCTGGCTCAATGAGCTGCAGGATGCATTCGTCGAAATGGTTGCCGCACCGTGGTACCTGAACCCGGCGATGGCCACCGGCGGTATCGCACGCGCGATGCGTCTGCTCGGCGCGAACGTTGGCCACGGGGTGTGGCTGGAGACGTACTGGCTGCCCGAGACCGACCTTGTCAAAATCGAGCGGGGCGCTTCTGTCGGCCGTGGTTGTGTCGTTCAGACGCACCTGTTCACCGACCGCGTGATGACGCTCGACACCGTCCACATCGGACACGGCTCCGTCCTAGGACCGCACTCAGTCGCACTGCCGGCATCTGTGCTTGACGACGGCTGCCGCGTCGAACCCGGTTCTCTCGTCATGCGCGGTGACCATGTTCCTGCGCACACCTCCTGGCGAGGTAACCCAATTGAGCCAGTGGTGGCCAAGAAGTAGCCCGGATTGAGTGGGGGGCTTAGGTAGGAGCCTGGTAGGCACAACGGGCTGCAAATGTGAAACTGTGAGAGTTTATGACACTTTCAAGCCATTTTTCGGACAATTTTTGCTATAAACGCGGTCAGTAACTCCATTGGCCCGCTGCCAGCCATAACCGAGGTCACTAACTCGCATTGGGGCTAAGTAGGGCTAAGTAGCAAAAGGTGCCCACCCGGCGACACGCCGAGCGGACACACTTTTTGCTACTTAACCCACTATTTATTTTGCGGCTATGCAGTTCGCGACTTACTCTGCTAGCTGCAACCGAGCCTGCTGAGCTGCGGCTACCAATACTTTCAGTGAAGCCGTAACCTCTTCCCAACCTCGGGTCTTTAGACCACAGTCCGGATTAATCCACAGCAGGTTGGGGTCAACGCTTTCAAGCGCATCTTCCACGAGCTGGTTGACTTCTCCGTCCGTCGGCACGCGAGGCGAGTGGATGTCCCAGACACCTGGACCAATCCCGCGAACGTATCCCTCATCTTTCAGCGCTGCGAGCACCTGCATACCGTTGCGAGCTGCTTCGATGGACGTGACATCGGCGTTGAGATCATCGACGGTGTCGATAAGCTCATTGAAGTCCGAGTAGCACATATGCGTGTGAATCTGAATGTCGTCAGCCACACCAGAGGTAGCCAGACGGAAGGAACCTACGGCCCACTTCAGGTAGGCGGGCTGGTCCGCTTCATTCAGGGGCAGCAACTCGCGAATGGCTGGCTCATCGACCTGCACGATTTGCGCTCCAGCGGCCACGAGATCTGCAATCTCATCGCGCAAAACCAGCGCAACGTTATCCGCAGTGTCACCGATGGGCTGGTCATCACGGACAAACGACCATGCCAACATGGTCACCGGCCCGGTGAGCATTCCCTTGACGGGAAGGTCAGTCATGTTTGCCGCTGCCTTGTACCACTGCACCGTCATTGGCTCTGGCCTGGTGATATCACCGTAGAGAATCGGCGGCCGCACGCAGCGGGAACCATAGCTTTGGACCCAGCCATTGGCGGTCGCGAGGTAGCCGTCCAGCTGCTCCGAGAAGTACTGCACCATGTCATTGCGCTCAGGTTCGCCGTGAACGAGCACATCGAGTCCCAATTCTTCCTGCTGCTCAATGGAGCATCGAATTTCAGCGAGCATTGCTGATTCGTAGTCGACTGGGGTGAGCTCTCCCGCGCGCAACTGCGCACGTGCACGACGAATGCTATTGGTCTGCGGGAAGGAACCGATTGTGGTGGTCGGCAGCGGAGGCAGGTTAAGGGCCTCAGCCTGAGCCGCCTGGCGAGCTGCAAACGAGGAACGAGTCCGGTCGCTCTCCTCGATTGCTGCCAAAGCTTCACGAACTTCAGGCTTAACAATCCGCTTCGATTCTGCCCTTGATGCCAGTGCTGCCCGGGACTCCCTCAACGCCTTCAAATCCGCGGCATCGAGTTGGCGGTCATTCAACCTGGCATCAAGCGCCCTCGCCAAGAGGGTCACCTCGCCGATTTTCTCATCCCCGAAGGCCAGCCACTGCAGCACCTCGGCATCTTCTTCGCTCGGGTTTTCCGAGGCCAGGGAGTACGGGACGTGTAGCAGCGAACAGCTAGTCGACACCGCGATGGGGCCTCGGACTGCCAGCTTCTCCAGCGTCGCCAGGGCTGCATCCAAGTCGGTGCGCCACACATTACGCCCATCAACAATGCCCGCAACCAGCAGTTCCTTGCCGGTCCAATGCGGCAACTCAAAGCTACCTGCTACCAGGTCGCAACCAATGGCCTGCACGCCTGTGCCAGAAAGGGTTTCCAGCGCCTGATCACCATCACCAAAGTAGGTCTGCACCCACAACTTGGTATTCGCAGACTCCGCCACGCCGGCCAACTTCTCGTAGGCCTGGCGAGTCCTAGCAAGAGTCACTTCATCGAGGTCAGTGACCAATACTGGCTCATCGAGCTGAATCCACTCAAAGCCCTTATCCCCCAGTTGAGCGATGATTTCCGCGTACGCATCGGTCAACTTTTCCAATAGGCCAAGTGGGTTCGAATCATCGTCGGTACGCGACAGGCTCAAGTAGGTCACAGGACCAATCAAATGAGGGCGCAGCATGGTGGTGGCGCCATTGTTTAAGCTGCAGGAATCATCCAACCAGTCAGTGAGGTCAGAGGTAAATTCAGTATCGGCTGACAGCTCCGGAACAATGTAGTGGTAATTGGTGTCGAACCACTTGGTCATTGCGGATGCCGGTTGCGTCTTCGTACCGCGAGCGGCGGCGAAGTAGTGGTTGATCCATTCCGGTAGGTTGGAACCGTCCGTTTTCGGGACATTCTGGAAGCGGGCTGGAAGCACTCCGAGCAGCGCCGATGTATCCAGCATAGAGTCGTAGAACGAGCGCCCAATTGTCGGAACCGAGTCGATTCCTGCCTTCAGCGCTGCGCCAATGTAGCTATTGACAGTGTTGCGCGCCGTCGCGGCCAGCAGGCCGCCGGTCGCCGGGTCGCGCCAGTAGTTTTCCAGAGCTCTTTTGAGCTCACGATTACGCCCTATCCGCGGAATGCCCGCGAGGGTTGCGTGAATTGCCATGATCTCGTGATTTCCTCGTCAGTCGTGATCAGCATCGGGTATGAAATTGCACAACCGGCAGGCATTCGGACTTGTCATCACTGAAAAGATTGGTTATCAACGCGTCGGATAAACCAAAGCTCTGGCAGTGATGCTTACCGTTGCGGGACAGTTCCGGACTTGCACCGGGATTCCCCTGCATAACTCGAAGGCCTTATGCGCGCTAGGCTCAAAACACACCTTGCGCGGAAAACGTGCGATATGCAGCACTTTCCTTAATGAACACCTTCGAGGCGGCTGTGGATGTGAAGTATATCGCAATATACAAATATCTCATTCACTTAGCCCCCTCCCCGAGCCTTTGCTTTGATGCTCTCCTGCTGGGACCAAAGTGATTAAGCTCGTAGTCATAAAAGCTATTTATTCTACCTCTTTTCAAGGAGTGACCTCGAGTGACACAGGCTTCCGGACCTTCCCTGAGGGGCGCCAAGATTCCGTTCGATGGCCCGGTCCAGTCAGGCGTTGAACAGCCCGGCCAAGCACATCTCCGCCTCGTCGCATTCGATTTGAAGGACGGCATCGACGCAGCAGATTTGAAGGAACTGTTCTCCTCGCTTACCGACGTTGCCCGCCGCCTCACCCAAGGCCAGGACATCGAGGGGTATCTGGAACCGGAAATGGTTGCAGCCACTGCAAACCTGACTATCACAGCCGGTTTCGGTGAGCGCATCTTCGACGTCCTCGGCAAACCAGGGCGCAAGCCGGCTGGTCTGCACGATATCCCGTCATTCCAGCATGACATGCTCCGCCCTGAGTGGGGTCAGTCTGACTTCGCTCTGCAGTTGTGTGGTGATGACCTCGTCACCGTTTCGGCCGCGTCCCGTCTACTGGAAAAGAAGGCGGCTCCGTGGGCTCGCGTGAAGTGGTTCCAGAAGGGCTTTTCCTACGCCTGGGGTTCGCAGCCTCACGGCGCTACCCCACGCAACCCGCTGGGCCAGCTCGACGGCACCGTCAACCCGTCCACTCCGGAGGAATGGTCCGAACAGGTGTGGATTGACTCCAAGGACAAGGCGATTAACAACTCGTGCGTGATGGTTGTTCGCCGTATTGCGCTCGACTTGAACAATTGGGATGAGCTCAGCACCGACGATCGTTCCATCGTTATCGGTCGTGACTTCCACACCGGTGCTCCTCTTTCCGGCGGCAATGACGAGTTCGATGAAGAGGACATGGACGCCGTCGATGACCAGGGCGAGTACCTCATCCACCGCCAGTCTCACTTGGCGCTTTCCCGTGAGCAGGATGGTCAGCCTGACGACGCCCTGCGTCGCCGCGCCTATGCCTACGAAGACCAGCCCGGTGAGCCGGCCTTCCCGTTCGAAGGACCGAACGTTGGCCTGGTCTGGGTTGCATTCCAGAAGAACCCGGACAACCAATTCAGTGCAATCCAGGCCCGTTTGGATCGCGGCGATTTGCTCAATGAGTGGAACCGTCACATCGGCTCCGCTGTGTATTGGATCGCCCCTGGCACTACCCCTGATTCTTACTGGGGACAGGAGTTGATTGAGGGGTAGAGGCTGCAAGCTGGCGGCGAAAAACTGACTTGGCGGGCTAAGGCCTGACGGACTAAAAGCTGACGGGCTGCAAATGTGAAACTGACCTAGTTTATGACACTTTCGGGCCGGTAGGTTCAGGCGGTGAATGCATCACC
>NZ_KV787396.1:0-50912 GCF_001807075.1 Corynebacterium sp. HMSC14B06
GGTTCGGGGTTCGAGTCCCTGATGGCGCACAATACAGACCGGGAAGGTAGAAATACCCTCCCGGTCTTTTTGTTGCATAACAAGCGTAGGCGCCAACTTGCAGCCCTCGCTCGCACCCCACGCCTGACTCAAACAAGGGTTAGATACGCAAAAGCGCACGGCCCCAGGTAACTACCCGAAGCGCGTGCGCTAACTACCGAAAAACTACTTAGCAGCAGTCTCAATCATCTCGCGAATGCGGTCGATTTCCTTGCTGCGGTTACGGTTGCGACGAATGCCCATTGCGATGCCGCCAACAACAAGTGCGGCAACGACACCCAGTGCTGCCTGCACCTTCGGCTCATTCAGAGCATCGAGAACGCGGGTCTTTGCGTCATCCGCAACGTTCTTCGGATTCGTTCGCACGGTTAGCTCATCCAGAGTACGGGCGAGCTGGTTACGGTTACGCTCAATATCGCGCTGGATATCTTCAATGCTGCGAGCCACGTAAACTCCCTAAAAAGTTGAATATCTAAAGTGATTGTTCGCCTAAAAGACTAACACTTCCACTACAGCAACGTGGGCGAGCACGGGGAAAAACTCAACGCATTGCTTCAGAGTCGCCACGCACCGCTCCAGAGTCGATACGATTAAGCCATGACTACTTCTTCCTCCAGCGACAAAGAATACGGCCAGAACAACATCCGACTGGAACCTGGCAATCCCGCCCCAGCGTTTACTCTTCTCAACGACGCCGAAGAGCAGGTTTCTCTGTCGGACTACGCGGGCAAGCCCGTGCTGATTTACTTCTACCCGCGGGCCAACACTCCAGGCTGCACCACTGAGGCATGCGACTTCCGCGATGAATCCGCAGCCCTGAATGATGCCGGCATTCCTGTCGTAGGTATTTCTCCGGACAAGCCGGCGAAACTCGCAAAGTTCCGTGAGGACCACGGCTTGAACTTCACCCTCCTGTCCGATCCGGACAAGGAAACCATGACCGCGTTCGGCGCTTTCGGCGAGAAGAAGAACTACGGCAAGATTGTCCAGGGCGTCATCCGCTCGACTTTCCTGGTCAATGCCGATGGAGAAATTGAAAAGGCCTGGTACAACGTTCGCGCCAAGGGGCACGTCCAGCGCGTACTGCGTGACTTGGGTGTGGAATCACAGGCTTCCGAAAGCTAACTAGCCGCAAGGCCTACTCTGACCCTGGCCCCAAACTCTCCTCCCACATCATCCCGATTAGACGGTTTCGTAGTAGTGACTCAATCCCAGGACGCACCGAATATTCTTCGTCCCCGTCGCACTCCGGCTCAGCAACGCAGCCGAGAGCGGTACGCACGCATGCTCAGCTCGGCACGCACAGTGCTCATCGAGCACGGGTTTGAGTCTTTCACTTTCGACGAAGTCGCTCGCATCGCAGATATCCCCATTGGCACGCTCTACCAATTCTTCGCAAACAAGTATGTGATGATCTGCGAGCTCGACCGTCAGGACACTGAGGCCGTCATCGAGGAAGTCTCACGTTTCGGAGAAACAGTCCCCACCTTGAAATGGCCGGAGTTTCTCTCGGAGTTCATCGATCACCTGGCAAAGCTCTGGCGCGAGGACGTTTCTAGAAGAGCCGTATGGTTGGCTGTTCAATCAACGCCCGCCACACGCGCAACTGCAGAAGATACGAAGTCACGCCTGGTCAACGAGATTTCAAAGGTGCTGCGCCCGCTGGTGCCGTCGTCAAGCGATGCGGAACTGAACTTCATCTCCGACCTCATGATTAACGCCACGTACGCCCTGCTGAATTATGCGGTGGACCATCCGGGAAGCGATGCTGAGCGGGAAGCTCATTACGAGCTGACGGTGCAGGAAATCAAACGCATGACAATCTCTTATCTCATGAGCGTCGCGGAGGCCGCAGACTAGAGAGCGCCCCTCGCCCACCTCGGCAGGGGCATTTATTGCCCTTATCAATACGCGGAGGGTAGGCTTGCCTTAGTTTACGCTTTACTCTGGTCAGCGCGGTGGGGTTCCCTGTTTTTCGCCGCGCCTGCGCCGGAACTCCCAAACAGAATCAGAGGTTCACATGTCCACGACGCAGGGCGCTTTCCGACGGAGCCTGCTTCCCCGCTCTATTGTTCTAGCTTCGGCAATCGTAGTGAGTACGGGATTTTTACCCGCAGTCCCCGCATCGGCACAGTCACTGCCATCGATTGGACAGCTCGGCGGTTCGCTCCCCGGCATCGGCGACCTTCTCGGCGGCAGCACCGATCAGTCTGAGCGCCAGCTCTCTGTGACCCCTGCCACCGATCTGTCCGACGGCGCCACCGTGACCATCAAGGGAGTCGGCTACCCCGCTAACGCAAATATTTACCTGGCCCAGACAATCGAGAAGCCAAAGTCGGGCTACCCTTCGACCTACGGCGAAGCGGCCAAGGTGACAGTCGGCGCTGACGGAAGTTTTACGCAGGAGATGAAGGTCGCGACCAGCTTTGGCGATGTCGACTGCACCTCCACCCAGTGCTACGTAGCCTCCTTTACTGCGTTCCCTAATCTTTCTGACCGCAGCAATGACCAGTGGGTCCCCATCACCTTCAAGGCGGGTGCTACTTCCCAGGCTGCTCAATCACAGGGTTCCACCAGCGCGGCACCGAGCGGTGGCCAGAGCGCTGGTTCGGGCTCCCAGTCACAGTCGGGCTCGCAGTCACGGGGTAACGCATCGGTGAGCCTGTCCAAGACCTCAGACTTGAACCCGAGCGGCGACACCATTCGAGTCGAAGGCAAGGGATTCAAGACCTCTGGACCGGGCATCTACGTCGGTATCGCGCAAAATGACCAGATGGATGTGACCAACGCCGATTCCTTCGGCCCGGATACCAAGTTTGTGTCTACCTCCCGCGGCAACCTGAAGTCCGACGGCAGCTTCAGCGTGGACCTTCCGGTCAGCGCGAAGTTCGGCACGGCAGACTGCATGCAGAACGCTTGCTCGGTCTACACCATTGCTGCTCACGGTTCCTCCGACCGCAGCCAGGACACGGCGACCGCGGTATCGTTTGCCGGCGGAGCTGCCAAGCAGGACGCTACCCTGCCCTCCGGCGGTGGCTCCTCACAGTCCGCAGGCAGCGCAAGCTCCGGCACCAGTGGCAGCACTGGGTCTAGTGGAACGAGTAGCACCACCGGTTCCAGCGGCTCTAGCAGCTCCAACGGCAGCAGCTCCTCGACCGGCACCCCGTCGGTAAGCCTGTCCACCACGGAACTGAACCCGTCGGGCAGCACCGCAATTACCGTCTCCGGCACCGGATTCAAGACCAGCGGCAACGGCATCTACGTCGCAGTGGCTGAGAAGAACAAGTTCTCCACCACCAACGCTGATGCTTTCTCCGCCGCTGAGTTTGTCCGCACCTCCCAGATGTCCTCCGACGGCAGCTTCTCTACAACGCTCAATGTCGAGGCCGTCACCTCGGCCGCCAACTGCGTCGAAAATGACTGCGCACTCTACACCTTTGCTGCTCACGGTTCCTCCGACCGCAGCCAGGACACGGCCACGGACCTCAGCGTCGGCGGCTCCGCCAAGGAACGCGAAGAAGCTGTGAAGGCCGGTGCCTCCAAGACCGGAGAGTCCAAGGCCAGCGGCTCATCCAAGGCATCTGGCAAGGCTTCCGCAAAGTCCAACGCTTCCGGCAATGGCCTCGACGAAGTTGAT
Source organism: Corynebacterium sp. HMSC14B06 (assembly GCF_001807075.1). Classification (NCBI taxonomy): domain Bacteria; kingdom Bacillati; phylum Actinomycetota; class Actinomycetes; order Mycobacteriales; family Corynebacteriaceae; genus Corynebacterium; species Corynebacterium sp. HMSC14B06. The sequence goes on from NZ_KV787396.1 coordinate 3,677, forward strand.
GTGCAGACTCAGCAGGCCGCGACCAACTCCCCGCTCCAAACCGCCGCAGTCGCCGGAACCGGCGCAATCCTGGGCGCGCTAATCTTCGGTGCCGGCATCTTGGTCGGTCGCCGTCAAAAGTCCGTCGATTAGCGCGGTGCCGGACTAGTCCAGGCGTACGACGGCGATTGCGTAGTCGCCGTCGTGCGAGATGCTTAACGACGGCCCCAGCTGCCACTCCTGATCGTGGAAATGGCGGCTCACAGCACCGTGGAGACTGATGCTCACGCGACCGTAGGCATCCGGCTGCACCTCTATTTCCCGCCAGTCCATCTGATCGCGCGCAATCGGCGGTTGGCTGCCAAAGAGAGTCTGCGACCAGGCCTTGATGAAGGCTTCCTTCGCAGCCCAGCGGCCCGCTAAGTGACGCGCCAGCGCGCCGCCGACTGCTCCGCGGCGCCTAGCTACCAGTAGCTCCGCAGGTGTGAAAACCGCCTGCGCGAACTGACTGCCTGGCATATTCAGCTGCTCTTCGAAGCCCGGAATATAGACGAGGTCTACGCCAATCATGGCTGGAGGACACCATCGATCAGACGGGCGCCGTCGGAAAGCAGAACTGCCTTTTCCAATGCAGCGGGTGAACCGAACCGACCACCGTCCGCCAGGTTTCGCTCGCGTGGACGCTCGTAGAGAGCTTCCCCACCGTAAATCGCCTCATCAATGCGACGCAGACCAGCCGCTTCGCGGTTGTGCGCCGCGGACCGCCAACGCTCCGCAACCTCAGCGCCATCGTGCTGCACTATCGCTTGGTAGAAAGCTTCCGGGTGGACGACTGCCACCAGTGCCGAGACATGTCCGAACCCGAGCGAGGTAACAAAGCCAGCCTTCAGCGGCAACGTATTGCCGAAATTGACTGCCTTCGTTGGCCATACCAGACGCGAATGCTCAGCCAATGCGGGATCGACGCAGTCCAGCGATCGATTACCTGGCACAATGCCGCTGCGCAACACCTGGGTCAGACCAATGATCTGGAACGCTGCAGCACCACCCTTAGCGTGTCCCGTCAGCGATTTCTGAGAGACCACCAACAGCGGGTTAGAGCGCTCGCGACCGAGTTCATCTGCAATGCGTTCATGCAGTTCGGACTCATTTGGGTCGTTGGCATTGGTCGAGGTGTCGTGCTTGGACAACACCGCGACCTGATCCGCAGTGACATCGAGTACTGCAAGTGCGCGAGCCAATCGAGACTTCTCGCCGCCCTGAGCGGCCGCTAGCGCGCCCAAACCCGGCGCCGGAATGGATGTGTGCGCGCCGTCGGCGAAGGACTGGGCGTATGCGACGACACCGAGCACGGGGAGCCCCATGTCACGGGCGATGTCTCCGCGAGCCAACAGCACCGTGCCACCGCCTTGTGATTCCACGAAGCCTCCGCGTCGACGATCATTCGGCCTGGAGAAGTACTCATGGTCGATGCCTTTGTTTTCCATGGTGGCGGAGTCAGCTGTGGCGGCCATGTCGCCGAAACCTGTGATTCCCTCTGTGGATAGGTCATCAAAGCCACCCGCGACAACAAAATCTGCCTTACCCAGGGCAATCTTGTCGACACCCTCCTCCACCGACACCGCTGCCGTCGCACAGGCTGCCACAGGGTGAATCATCTGCCCGTAGCCACCGACATACGACTGCATAACGTGGGCGGCAATAACATTTGGCAATGCCTCCTGCAGGACGTCATTGGCGCGCGGTTTCCCCAGCAGACCGTCGATGTAAAGACTGCGCAGCGACTCCATCGCACCAATACCTGTGCCCTGTGTCGACGACACTCGCGCCGGGTTGACCGCTTCCAGCAGCTGCGCTGGGCTAAAGCCCGATGACAAGAAGGCATCGACAGTACAGACAATGTTCCACAAGCTCACGCGGTCCAGATTGTCCATCATGTCTGCCGGAATACCGTATCGTGCCGGGTCAAAGCCCTGCGGAATTTGACCGCCAACATAACGGCTCATCGCCATTCGGCGCGGTACCTGAACCGGCGTGCCAGCGGCCCGTGTCACAAGCCACTGCCCTGTCTCGGCATCGAAGCTCGCAGTGGTGTTGTCCGGGTTGGAACTGACAAAAGTCTCCGCTGCCGCGCGGTCACGCACAGCAAAGCTCAACGCACGATCCAGGTAGACCGTGGTCAGCTCAGTCATCGTATTATCAACCAAATCGCCATCATCGGCGTAACGACGCACACCAACTCGCGCCAGCACTTCATCGCGGTAACGCGAAGCAATGTCGCTTTCTGCCAACGGTTGCCCGTCGGCGTCGCGCCAGCCACCCTCATAGGAAATCAACCCCATTGACCAGGCTAATTCCACAATTCCTGCTGCAGAAATATCATCGACTTCAGCCTCAAAGCGCGTCCGGGAAGAACCGTACGGCCCAAGCTCACCGGCGCCCACGATGACCACCATGTCCTCCAGAGCCGCTGCGATGTCACCAAAGGTCGGTGTTGTCTGCGCAATTGGTCGGCGAGGGCTTGGCAGGCCGCTCAAAACACGGCTTGACGACGGCTCCTGCGAGCTCGCCCCGCTAGAGATCTCAGAGTTTTGAGCTGCTGGGGCAGCCGCCTGTGCAGCCTCCTGCGCCATTTGCGCAATGTTGAGGTCGACGTCACCCAATCCGCCGGTGAGATCGGCCTGAATCGGGCGGGTTTGTGCCTTCTTCCGAGCCTCCGAGCTCGCGAGCTCAATGAGTTCAGCTGCCATTTCTTCGGTGGAGAAGGTGCGTACTCCCTTTGCTTCCACTGCAGCAACCAATGGGTCGTTTCCACCCATCAGGTTGGTGCCTCGAACCCAACCAATCTGTGCATGAGCCAGAGTGGTGCGGGTGCGCCAAGCGTCCTCCACATTCCAGCGCGCCACCACTGCATCGAGTGCGGCCTTGGCTTCACCATAGGCACCATCACCGCCGAAGCGACCACGGTTCGGTGAACCCGGCAGCACCACATGCAAACGATGGTCCAGATTATTGTCCCCGCCAAGTGCTGACATCCCTGCGATGAGTCGTTCCACCGACCACAGAAGCAGACGCATTTGGGTCTCGGACGCAGGACCGGCGTCGGCAAGCGAACCCGAAACCGTAGGCGCCGCGAACGGGAATAGCAACGTCGGTGACAGTGCAGGCTTGGTCACAACCACTTCCGCACCAATCGTCGTAGTCTGCTCGGTTCCGATCCAGTCGATAAGGGAATCCAGGTCCTGGAAGCTGGACAGGTTCGCCGGTACCACCCACAGCTTCGCCTCGCCCTGCGCATGCATGCGGTAGAGCTGCTTGTAGAAGCTCAGGCGCTCATGTCCCAGGCGTGAGGTAGTGACAACAACGGTTGCTCCCTGAGACAGCAACTGTGCAGTCACAGCGGAGCCAATCGAATTTGGCGATGCACCGGTAACAACTGCGATGTCGGCATTCATCGATAGTTCGTCCACATTCGTGATGGACTCATCCGCCAGCTGTCGGTAGATACTCGCCAACTGTGTTCGCCCTGCCGCGTCTGCCTTGGCAGCCCACCACTGTGCCTGCTCGACTGCGGTTTCGTGGATACTGCCCGGCGCGGTGTCAGCCACGTCTTCATCAGCGGCTGCCCAGAGGCGTGCTAGGTCATCGCGGGAGGTGGCCCAGCGGTCGTCGAGCAGCACTGCCTTGGTGGGCGTAAACGTCGGGGTGACCAGCTTCGGCCAGTCCGCACCGAGTTCAGCAGTGACGAGATTTACCAGGTTGCTGTCGGCGTCTTCGGCATCGAAGTCAATGGCACCGGTAATCTCGTGGCCGAGTTGCTCCAGAATCGTGCGTGCAGCGGTGGCAAGAATTCCTCGTTGACCAGTCAGTTTATCTGCAAACTCAGTGAGTGCAGCCGAGTCGACCATCCCAGCACTACTGTCGCTTGCCGACGGCTTAGCGACAGATACACCTCGCTGCGAGGCGACCGCGAGGATTGCTTCATCGATCAGCTGGTTGAGTTCAGCAGTACTGGTTGGGGCGGCCGGTGCCAGATGCGCAAGATCACCGCCGCGCAGGGATGCGCCCTCGCGAGTACCGAGCATCATCTCGGCGCTAACTGCGGTTGCCCACCCCTTGCCGAGCTGGCATTCATCGACCACATAGTCATCGATGTAATTCGCGCCTGCACCGGCAGGACCGGTAATCCGGCGAATACCGTCGGCAATGGCTTCGGAGAGAATCGGACCGAATGCCGAATACCCACTGGCCAAGCTATCAATCTTGTCCTTTAGATCAGCCAGTTCCGCATCTGCGGCCCCTTCGATTGAACCGAGGTCGAATTCCACTCCGAGATCGAGCAGCAGTTGATTGCGTCGAGATGAGACTCCATCGACCAGAGTCTCAATGGAGTCGGCGGCGCCGAGCTGGTCGGGGCGCACCTTCGTCCATTGGCAAATAAGAACTTCCAGCGCTTCTGCCGGGCTGACTGCGATATCAGCAACTTCGGCAGCCGGAGTGGCAGCACTCGTGATCGTGGTTGCCTGTTCGGTCGCCGCGGATTGGTCTGCGGATACCGCCGGCGCCGCTGATCCTGCTTCTCCCGATGCTCCTGCTGCTCCAGATAGGGTCTGCGCCGCGTCCTGCTCTGGTGTCACCTCCGACTCGGGCTCAGTCTTTTCCGGCTGAATTTGGTCGCGCATAAACGCTGCATCAGCATCACGCTCGAGATTGAGCACTCGAATGTCACGGCTTCGGTGGCGGGGCAACTGGCAGGTACGGGCAGCCAGGTTTGCCAGTGTGGGCGCTGTACCTACACCGACTTCAATAATGCGGCTGACACCGAGATCCTCAAGCAACAGATCCTGAGTTTCGACCCACCTCACCGGTGAGCAGAATTGCCAGGCCAGCAACTCGACCAGCAACATGCGGGCCAGGCGCGCCGGGTTTTCAGCAGCAGTATCAAAGTCGGCAAGGATGTTTTCCAGAATGTCTGAGTCGACGACTGCAGCCATCTGGCGGACGAACTTCTCGGTCAGCTCAAAAGAGGTCGCGGTGAGATTCGGGATATAGCGTCCCACCAGGCGTTCTGGAGCGATTTCCGCTGGCAGCAGCCGCTCCAGGTGTTTACGGAAGGAATCCACACCGTCGCGTAGGACACTGGAGTGGAATGGCACATCAATACCTGGGATACGCACGTATCCCTTGCCGTCCGAGCTGCGGCGCTCGCACTGTTCAGCCAGTGCCGCAAGGCCCGCGACGGTGCCGGCGACGGCGTACTGCTTGCCTGCCAGGTTGAGATTTACGACTTCGAGGAACTCACCGGTTTCCTGCGACAACCGATTAACAAACTCAGTGACCTCGTCCTCGCGTACGCCGATCTTGTCCGGACGCAGGGCGCACAAACCATAGTTGGACCTCCCCTGCTCATCACGTTCGACCAGTTCATGCATGGTCAAACCGCGGCGGTAGACAACCTCCAACACGGCATCTGCGTCAAGCGCACCAGCGAAAGCCGCCAGCGCGTTGTACTCACCGACAGAGTGTCCCGCAAAGTGAGCTGTTTCATCCAGCAGCCCTGCTTCACGGAGCTCCGCAACCTGCGCCAGCCCCAACGTCGCCATCGCAACCTGGGTGAACTGAGTCAGATTCAGGACACCTTCTGGGTGGAAATAGCGCACACCATCCACAACCACCTCTACCGGGTTGTCCCGAACAATAGCCAGTACGGAAAAGCCAAGCTTCTCTCGGGTCATCGCATCCGCCTGGTCCCACACGCGGCGGGCCGCTACGCTGCGAGTCCGGGCAGACAGCCCCATCCCCTGTGATTGAATCCCCTGGCCAGGGAAGACATATGCAGTCGTCGGTGCGGCAATTACAGCAGTGGCAGTCAGTACCAGCTCGCCCTCTACTGTGGCCGTGACTTCACGGACTTCACCGGCGCCTGGACGGTCATCAAAACCACGGCGTTCGACAGAGAATTTCACTTCCTGACCAGGTAGAACCGGACTCAGCATAGTCGCAGTGAACTCAATCACCCGATTGCCAATGCCGGCATCCGACGTGGCAACAGCCGCATGCTCGGCCATCGCCGACAGCCACATTCCATGGACAATAACCCCTGGTAGACCAGCTAGCGCTGCTGCCCGGGAATCGACGTGGATAGGATTGCGATCGCCCGTGACACAGCTAAATGGCTCCATCGCCTTAGGCGCTTCCACGGTCAAGGCACCGCGGAAACTCCGTGGCGTATCCGTGACCGTTGGAAATGGCACAGTATTGGTCCGCGCTGTCTCGCCGCCGTTTCGGCCACGAATGGCAAAGCGTTCACTCAAGGTGGCGAGCAGCGTATCGCCATCACGAACCTCCGCGCGCACCACAACTAGTCGCCCTAAGTCCGTATCAACGGCCTCGTCGACACGCGCACTAATCCGCAACGTTGTGGTTTCCTGCGGCAGAGCTCCAATCATACGAATGTGATGCTCAAGGTGAACAAGCGCGAGCATGCCCTCAACAACATCAATGCCGGTCTCAGTACGCGCCTGCGCGACTGCCGCAAAAATCGCTGGCCAAGCATGCCCGACCAACGCGTCCGGCACCGTCGCCTGTGACTCATCGCCGGCAGCTGCAATAGTGACCGCATCGTAGTCAGCCATCGCCATCGGATCCCACACGGATTCCCACTCCGCGACCCCATCGACGATGTTTGCAAGCTCACCGCCAGCCGCGATTCGCGTCAGCTCCCGCATCGCGGCTGCCGCATCCTCATGCTTGACGACGGGCACTGCGCCCACCGCTGCACTCTGGCACAGGCGAATTCGCAGTTGCGTATTCTCCCCCGCAGCATCGGGCAGCGGAACGGTCAGCTGTGCCCAGACGAGCTCCTCCCCGCCCTCATCATTGCTGCCATCAGCTCCAATGGTCTCCAAAATGGCACCAGTACCTGGGTGCTCCAGGCGTTGTGAACGAGAGACATCACTTGCGTCAGATACACATACCCACTCATGTTCCGCGCCAAGTGCCAGCGCCGGATTCGGCTGCTGTCGACCAGCCCACCAAATCACAGGTGCTGCGAGCATCCGGCTGAGGGCGTCAACAGGTGCCTCCGGCAGGTAGCCGGTATCCGTCAATGCCTGTGCAGTAGCTTTTTCAAACCGACCCAGAATTTCCGCTACTGGCTCATTCGCGCGGGTAATGCCCGAAACAGCCTGCGGCCCTGGGATGATGCAGACTTGATCCGCATCGTAGCGAGAGTCATGCGCCTGCCATAGGGAGTCCGATCGCCACCAGCGACGAACCTCATCATCGATAACCGGAACGAATGGCACAGGTTTGCCAGGTGTGCGGCAGAGCTCAGAGATAAAGAAGGTGACATCTGCTGGGTGGAGCTGGGTATCCAGATCCAGCAGGCCGGACAGTCGCGAGATTTCGTTCTGCGGCTGGGTGTGCAAGCTGTCGCCGTCGGCAAGCGCGTCAAACGTGCCCGCGTCGACTGCATTCAGTCGTGCCTCTACGCGGTCGACGAGTGCGACGAAGCGCGTCGACCACGTTGGATCGAGGAACGTCCCTTCGGGCGCACACAGTTCGAGATAGCGGTTCAGCACCTCGGCATACGTCATGGTGCTGACATCTCCGAAGTACGGCTTCGCGGTGGCGTTAATCGCCTCGATGATCTCTGCGCGTCGTTCAGTCACCTTAGTGAGGTCACCTGCGACTTCGTCAAGCAATCTGCCTGCGCGTGCTGCGGCGTTATCAATTTCGTGGATATCAGCACCCAACTGGCTGCGCCCCGACGCCATGCCATCCATGGCGCTACCAGCGGGAATCCAGTTGTCAGTGCCGACGGTGTCGACCAACATTTGTTTCACGGACTCGGAGGCGGTCGACTCCTTTGCTGCCATCGCAGCTGTGCCGATGATGACAGCATCTACCGGCATCGGCGCCAATCCGCACCGTGTCGACCACGTGCCCATCAGATAATCACGGGCCTGCTCTGGCTTGCCGATACCGCCGCCAACAGCAAGCACCACATCTCGCTTGCGGATCTTTGCGTAGGTGTTAATTAGCAGGTCATCGAGATCTTCCCAGGAGTGGTGGCCACCGGCACGCCCACCTTCAACCTGCATGATGATTGGATACGGCGTGCCCTGCTGCGCCAAGGTGTCTGCAATTTCGAGCACCGACTCGATTTGAGCGATTGTGCCCGGTTTGAAGGAGATATGCGGAATCCCGCCCTCACGCAGCTGCTTTACTAGCTCAACTGCCTCGTCCACCTCGGGGATTCCCGCGGAGATGGTGACGCCATCAATCGGTCGCCCCGCTGCCACTGCGCGCGGGAGCAAACGGCGGCTTCCAATGTGCAAACCCCACAGGTACGGATCCAAAAACATGGTGTTGAACTGTGCACTGCGCCCCTCCTCGAGCAGATCGGAGAGTCGCGCCACATTAGCCTCGAAGATTTCCGGCGTGACTTGGCCGCCACCGGCCAGCTCCGCCCAGAACCCCGCATTCGCAGCAGCCGCCACGATCTCAGGGTCAACGGTTGTCGGGGTCATACCGCCGAGCAGAATTGGCGAGCGCCCGGTCAACTTGGTGAACTTCGTCTCGACACGGGGCTTGTCTCCAGTGACCAGACGCGGCGCAAACTCCAGCCACGATGTCGGGTGCTCAATGTCGCTCTCAGACAGGACGCCCCTCCCCGCAGCTGTCGCCGCAGGAATCACCGCCACGCCATAGCCTTCAGCGTTGCGTTCTGTCAGCTTGACGACGCCTGTGTTCGGCCCCAGATCCAAAATGGTGGTTGCTCCTTGGTCGATGAGCCCCCGTACCTCGGCGCTCCAGTCACTGGGGTCAACCAAGATTGCACGCGCAAGCCGGTCCGCCGTTTCCGCATCTAGCCCAATGCGCTCAGCTCGCTCCACTACCCATGCCACAGCAGGTACCAGCGCTGGGTGATGGAATGCGCCACTAACTGGCAGAACTGTACATTCGACTCTCCGACCCTTCGGCTGCTGCGTTGTGAGCTGCTCTGCCAGCTGGTCTAGTTCATCCTGCTTGCCGATAACTACGCTGGTAGTCTGCGTATTCTTCAGACCGATGACACAGCCCTGGGGGAGGAAAGGCTCCAACTCCTCGACCGTCAGGCCAGAGATACTCATCATCGGCGCGTGCCCAAATCCGGCTACTCGGCTTCCGCGCGCACACGCCACACCGATGAGGCGAGCTAGCGCCAGAAGCTCTGCTGCCTTCTCTGGGCGAGCGACAATCTCAGCGGCAAGAACACCTTGCGAATGACCGGTTACCGCTACCGCTTCGGTGATATTAATTCCCTGCTTTTCCAGCAACTCGACAATGCCCAACTGTGCCAAGACGATGCCCGGGACGCTGACCGCAGGGTTGGTTGTATCTCCGGTAAATGGCTCGTCTGTAACGAGTGAGATTGCCCAGCCAAAGGGGTCGAAACCTGCGGGAAGCTGGCCGATGAGATCGTCGTCAAGCGGTGTGAGCAGTTCCTCAGCGCGAGTGAAAACTTCCCGTAGTTTCTTTGAGTTGCCACTGGCCATGACGCTGGAGAGAGTGTCCAGCCATGGTTGCGATTGACCGGCGAAAGTGACTGCAAAAGTGCCCAGGTCTGGAGCAGTTACGACGTTGGTCTGCAAAGTGGCGAGTTTTTCGTATTTCACGTGGCTGAGGTCCTTGTCTTGTGGAGTACGAAATGAAAACATCTTTTGTTTCCAAATCCTTGCCAGGACACTATGCCATAAATCATGAGGAATCCATCATGTTTTTCTCGCGCAGTTTCGCGGCGCCATCAACGCGAAGATAATTTGCAGCCCCAAAACGAGAGGCTGAACACGGCTGCGAAATCAGCGAGTACAACGCTTCGAAAGCGCAAGAACTTCGCAGGTAGGAAACAGTGTTCCCCTGTCGAAAAGTTGCTTGCGCTTCACCACCCTGGCAGCGCCGGCGGTGGAAAATAAAACGCGGAAGACCGAGCCAATTTATGCCCAATCGGTGATGAACATCACACCCGGAATGCGTGTCAATGGGCGCCGAGAACGCTCAATCTTTCCTCGATTAATCGCCTAGCATATCCAGAATTGTGGACTCCGCTTCTTCTAAGCGCCGCTCTGACTCTTCAAGATCCTGCTGCGACTTACCATCGCGCTCGACCTTGCCGTCGAAGATTGCGCAGGGATCATCGTTGACCACAGTGTCGTCGGGAACTATGCCACGACGCGCCATGTACTCATCCAGATGCATCGAGATGCTCATGTTGCCTCCCTGCTTCCACCTTACGATTCAAGATACGATTCGATCAGCGTCATTGTATCGACAGATTCGATTGCCCTACGCAGTGGAATGAGCGAACAAAGGTTTCCCAGAATGGCACTCACGCGCGCTGTGCGACTGCCCCGTCTTGCGTTCCCGCTAAAAGAGGCAGGACTGTCGCAGGTCTACAACTGGTCTGGCGGCCAGGGTTTTCCATCGGGGAAATACCGGTCAAATTTCCAGCCCAGACGGAAGGGGAGCACGAACTTTGGCGGGCAGTTGTTGGCCTCCCACATTGTCTTGGGTTTTGCCGCGTGTTCAGCCACCTTGCGGTCGGTGTACACCCCGTGACAGATGGGGTCCCAGAAATTGCTATCGGTGATTTCAAGAGTGGGGGTACCACTAAACACTCCGTAGAGGAGCTGGTCGCGGCTTTCAACCTCGACTTCGAAGTCTTCCCAGGTGCCAATCATGTCGCCGGGTTGTGCGCGCCACCAGTTGTCAATCGCGAGGGCGGTTTCTTCAGACTCGACGAACCCGCCGAGAGGTTCAGTGTTATCTGGGTAGCGGGGATAAACGACGCAGACAACAATTTTCATAGTCATGGTTCTACACCGTGCACGGGAGATTAGCGACCTTGGAATAGCTTCGGGCGGGAAATGGGCCAGATTTTGGGCACGCGGCCTAATGAGGGCGGAAAATCTGACGGGGTGGAGAACGAAGATACCCCGTGACCTGCATAGTCACGGGGTATTTATGTGTGCGCCTGGGGAGACTTGAACTCCCACGCCCTAAGGCACTGGAACCTAAATCCAGCGCGTCTGCCAATTCCGCCACAGGCGCCCGTCGCGAATCCGTGACAGTTACGTACAGTCCCCGTAAGCATGGACTACTGATAAGCCACCTACAGGCGCAACGAACTTTCACAGCTCATTTGGACTGTACACACTTTAACGGGTTTGCCGCAGATTTCCTAATGTCCTAGCTGAATTCCTAATGTCCCATCCCCTGCCTATCCAGCGAGCGCGCTAGCTTGGCAGGGCACGGACTAGCTATGGTGGTTATGTGTCCACTTCACAGCATTCCAATACCACTGACAAGCCAGCGAAGATTCCCACTCGTACCCGCGTGGTGCAACTAATCTTCTTGGCTCTTGCAGTCGGCGCCACTCTTGCACTCGCCTACTGGCAGCTCAGCAGGTGGAACACAACCAGCTCATTCCAAAACCTGGGCTACGCACTGCAGTGGCCAGCTTTCGGCCTGTTCTTTATTTGGGCCTACCGCAAATACATGGAGTACGAACGCGAACGCCTGAGCGGCAATAGCGAGGCCGCATTTGAGGCTAAAGACGATGTCATGACGGAAATTCCAGACGAATTCCTGCCGACCAACCCAGATGGCTCGCGAAAGGTGCAGCGTGTGGATGAGACACAATCGACGGATTCTGGCACCAACGCCTAGGCGATAACTGCTTATTCGAGAAAAGGACTTTTAGTGACCAACATCAATCCAGATCGTCAAGAGCGCGTAAGGAAGGCACTGACGTACTTCTCCGTCACCGCCTACTTCACGGGTGTGATGCTGCTCTTGCTGTGTGCCGAGATGATTTACAAGTACCTCATCCTCGACAACTCCGCCGACGCGCCGCGGTGGTTCTTCTACACCGCCCAGATTCACGGCTTCGGCTACATGGCATTCCTCATTGCCACCGTAAACCTGGGTACCAAGGCCCGCTGGGAACCAGCAAAGTGGATTATCACCGCGCTCGGTGGCGTGGTCCCGTTCCTCTCCTTCTTCGTCGAGAAGAAGCGTCGTGAGGAAGTCGAGACCGCTTTCCAGCTGAAGTAGCGGGCTCTCGGCAGCCCGAGGGCTACCCCTTAGCCTCAACCTCAGCCAGAATTTTCAGCGCCGGAGTCAAGGCACGCAGTGCACGCCCCCTGTGGCTAAAAGCGTCCTTGTCTTCGGCGCTCATTTGTGCCGCAGACAAGGCCCCCTCAGCTTCGTTGCCCTCCCCAACTGCGGGCGCGAACACCGGATCGTAGCCGAACCCATTGTCCCCAACAGGCTCGCGCAGAATGGCGCCAGGCCAGCGGCCCTCTACAACCAGCAGCAGATTACCGGCTTCATCGAGGACGGCTGGGAAACCGCCGTCGGCAAGCGCGGACGGCACCTCCTTGACACCGGGGACGACCAACGCGCAGGCGGTACGGAAGGACGCCGTACGACGCTCATCTGGGCAGTCCCCCATCTGGGCGAGCAGCAGCTCGTAGTTAGCGACATCGTCGCCGTGAGTGCCGGACCAGCGCGCCGAGAGCACACCCGGCATGCCGTTTAGCTCATCGACGCTGAGCCCCGAATCGTCTGCCAAGCACGCGTAGCCGGTGTGTGTCGCACCATCGAAAGCCTTGATGTAGGCGTTGTCCGCAAAAGTGCGACCGGTTTCGGGGCGCTCTGGGTACTCCGGGACGTCGCTAAGCGAAAGAAGTTCCACCGAATCAATACCCGCCGCACGCAGGATGCGGTCGAGCTCGACTAGTTTTTTAGAATTTCGGGTAGCGACGAGGAGCTTCACGGCAGCTCACCCGGGTACGGCGCACGCAGAACTTCCTGCTGCAGGGCAACGAGCTCACGCAGACCCTTTTCCGCCGAGTCGAGCATGTCATTCAGCTGACCTCGGTCAAAGGTGCCTTCCTCGCCAGTGCCCTGGATTTCGACGAACTTACCCTCTGCGGTCATCACCACGTTGAGGTCGACCTCAGCGCGAGAGTCCTCCTCGTAAGGCAGATCCAGGCAGACACGGCCATCAATAATGCCAACCGAAACAGCTGCGACTGGTGCCTTCAGCGGGGTGCCCGGAACTGCACCCGCTGCATGCAGGTAGGTCAGGGCATCAGCCAGCGCGACGTACGCACCGGTGATGGAAGCGGTTCGGGTACCACCATCCGCCTGCAGAACATCACAGTCGATGTTGATGGTGTTCTCACCGAGTTCCTTCAAGTCGATAGCAGCTCGCAAGGAGCGACCGATCAGACGGGAAATCTCGTGAGTGCGACCCTTGACCTTGCCGCGCATTGACTCGCGGGGCATGCGCTCGTGGGTAGAGGCCGGCAGCATGGAGTACTCAGCGGTCAACCAGCCCTCGCCGGAGTCACGCTTGAATCGTGGCACCGACTGTTCGACGGAAGCGGTGCACATTACACGCGTATTACCGAAAGTAACCAGCACAGAACCGGCCGGATTGTCGGTGAAGCCGCGAGTGATGGTCACCTTGCGCATTTCATCAACCGCGCGTCCATCGGCACGGCGAAAATCGGAATTAGCTGTAGTCATGCCAACTACCCTACCGCCCGGCGCGGAAGCGGTGCGACAGCTGTACGGAAACCCGATAGTCGCTGTGACTAGCCGCCTAGCTCCATGCCCAGGTAGGCCAATTCAACGTCACCGGCAAAGGTACTCTTCGCAGCACGTAGTGCTTCTTCACCGTCGGCGTATGGCGGAATGTGAGTCAGCACCAGCTTCTTAACCCCCGCCAGCGTCGCTGCCTTTCCGGCCTCAAAGCCTGTCAGGTGCATGTCCGGTGGGGTGCCCTCTTCGTTGCTGCACCATGTGGCTTCGCAGATGAAGATATCCGCATCCCGCGCCAGCTCCACCAATTCATCGGTCCACGCAGTATCTCCGGTGTACGCAATGGTCAGACCATCTGCTTCAATGCGATATCCAACAGCTGGCACCGGGTGGACCATGTTATACGGCGTGACGACGGCGCCTCCGTCCGCTTCGTCCCCACCGACTAACAGTGGCTCACCGGGGTTACTCACAACCTGATCAAAAGTGTCTTCCAGGTTGGCATCTTCTTCACTTCCCAGTGCTTTGCACATGGTGCCTATCCGGTCGTGAATGTCTCCGGGGCCAACCAGGAGATTCCGGGAACTCGCCGGGGCTGTCGGGTGGAAGCGACGCCAGACGAGCAGCCCTGGAATGTCTGCAGTGTGGTCTGGGTGCACATGAGTTAGTAACAAATCACAAGCTGCAGGATCAGAGATCTTCTGCAATTCGGCGAGGACACCGGGACCCAAATCAATGACAAAGGTTCGACCGTTATCCAGCTCAATGAGGTAGCCAGATGCTGGCGCCGATGGGCCACCCATGCTGCCTGTACATCCCAGAACCTTCAATCGCATACTTCAAGCTTGCCATGTAATTGATCAAAAACGAGCAAAAAACCAATGGAGTGTCTGGATTTAATAAGAAAGGTCACATTTGGGAATGCATAGTGACCTGGCTAATACCCGGCCCAAGGAAGCGCTTTGCCAGGGATGCAAAAACTTGCGGATCTCCAGTGGATTCGAATGTGCGCACAGGGTTCGGATTACTCTCCGGGTCAGCGAGCATGTCGGTCTTTGTGAGGATGCGCAGAACATCCTTCGACGTCTCCTCCGCCGACGACACTAGGGCGACGTCCTCCCCCATAGCCAGCTGAATCACACCAGACAGCAGCGGATAGTGGGTGCAGCCCAGCACGAGGGTGTCCACACCATCGGCCTGCAATGGCGCGAGGTAGCCCTCTGCAAGTCCCAGAATCTGGCGACCGGAGGTAATTCCTCGCTCGACAAAGTCCACGAATCGCGGGCAGTCGACCGCGGAGACATCCACGCCGGGCACTGCATCAAAGAGATCTTGGTAGGCACGGGAGCGAATTGTGGCGGCGGTACCGATTACGCCGACTTTTCCGTTCCTGGTGGTCGAGACCGCACGGCGCACAGCGGGCAGAATGACCTCGACTACTGGGACTGGGTAGCGCTCGCGGGCATCACGCAAAAATGCGGCCGAAGCCGTGTTGCAGGCAATGACAATCATCTTGCAGCCGCGTGCAACCAGTTCATCGGCAATCGCTTCAGCGTGCTGACGAACCTCGGCGATGCGCAGCGGCCCGTAAGGGCCGTTGGCAGTATCGCCGATGTACATAATCGACTCGTGCGGCAGCTGATCCATGATGGCACGTGCCACTGTCAGCCCACCGACGCCGGAGTCAAAGATGCCAATCGGCGCTGTTCGGTCGGGGAAGCCACTATCCTGCGCTGTCAGCTGATTGACTGCCTGAGTTTCTGCTCCTGCTCCCACCGCTATCTGGACTCCTCATATCGTTGGTCAAACACCGAAGCTCCTATTCTAGGCCGATTTCGTCAGGAGCTGATGCCACGTACCTCGGGCTCTTAGCGACGTGCACTCTTAGCCACGTGCACGACCGCGCTTAAACATCACCGCAGCCCAGATGCCCGCAAGCCCACCGAAGAGGTGCATCTGCCAACTAACAGCCATCTGTGTTGGCAGCACTCCCCAGATAAGACCCGAATACATCGATGCCAGAATCACGCCCAAAATAATCTGCATCACCCGACGATTCACGAAACCGCGTACGACCAAAAACGCCAGCCAGCCGTAAATCAGGCCGGACGCACCGATGTGGACGGTATTTACACCGCCGACCAGCCAGGTCAGACCGCCACCAACGACCGTAATCAAGAGTGTGACCTGCCAAAATAGCCGCTTCGACGACATTGCAATCAAACCGGCGAACAACGCCCCGGGCAGAGAGTTCGCCACAATGTGCCCGTAATCTGCGTGCAGCAGCGGTGCGGTCAAAATTCCCCACAGCGTCGAGGTTTCGCGTGGGCGCACACCGAAGTTGTTCAGCGCCCCACCAAAGATGAATTCGTTGACAAGAAAGACCGTCCAGATAAGTGCCAGGTACCCAATAGCCGTACTGATGGCCGCCCCGAGCCCGCCGTCGCGATCCTGTGGAACAATCTGATTATTCCGCCGCGTCTGCACGGGACCGCCCATCGGGTACTGCGCATAGTTCTGGTAATTCTGCTGTTGTCCCGAGCTCCATTGCGGATTCATTGGCGCACTTCCCTCACTACTTATCCAGCATCTCTGACAGCGCGGCCACTCCCGCGCGTCCCGTTGCACTCATCACGGCATCGACAATAGCCATCTGCACCGCATCGGCCGCCATCGCAGCCAACAGGGCCACCACATCCGAGCCCACGGGTTCAGCGTTTCCGCTATCCGCCGCATCGGCCGAGCTGAGGGCAAACAGCGTGTCACCGTCCATCGGCGCATGGGCCGGCCGAATCGCTCGTGCCAGCCCATCATGACCGCACATCGCCAACCGCTTCAACTGCGCAGTTGTCACCGGCGCATTGGTTATCAATGTGCCAATCGTTGTGTTTCGCGTGCTTGCCGACGATTCCCCGTGTCCAGCCTCATCGGCGAGAATCTTGGTCCTACCGACGAAAACCTGGTCCAGCTGGGCCAATGCCTCCTTGCTGGCACCGGCAGCCGCGGGCATTCCGTAAAGGTGTCCCTCCGGGTCAATGACCGCACCAAAGGAGTTGACCACCATTGCGGCAGCCACAAAGTACTTACCATCGGCGGAGGTCACACGGGCTTGTCCAAAACCACCCTTGATTGCCCCGGCCATAGCGCCAACACCGGCACCTATTGTGCCGGAGGGAGTGCCCTCCGGGACGTCGTCAAGCGCGTGCGACAACGCCTCGCGCCCGAGTGCAGCGGTGGGCAGCGTCGGCTCCCCCAACAGCAAGTCGAAGATGACAGCACCGGGAACGATGGGCACGAGGATATCCGGACGAGTTGGGGTGACCTCAAAGCCAATGCCGCGGTCGCGCAGTTCGCGCATAACTCCGTCGGCAGCTGCGAGGCCGTACGCGGAGCCGCCAGCCAAAACGACAGCGTGGGCGCGTTCGACGGTATTCTCCGGTGCGAGCAGGTCGGTCTCGCGGGTGCCCGGACCGCCGCCGCGGACATCGACAGCGCCGACAGCGCCGCCTGGAGCGGCGATGACGGTGACTCCGGTATCCCCCTCAGCAGCATGGCCGATGGAGATGCCGTCGATGGAGTCGAGACAGCCTGCGCCGATGTCGATGCTCGTGCCCAGCGCAGCACTGCTGGCTTGGTGTCGAATGTCGGTGGGGCTGATTGCGAAGATCTCAGAATTCATTGTCGACCACGGCACCTTTCACCACAGTTCATGGCAGCTAGCCTCAGTTGATTACTGCATCTTTCGGGGTTTTGCTCGGATTCGCTACTCACCCATGAACTGGTCCAACAGTGACTCTTGGTTGTAGGACAGCCACTGGTACATCGCGTCGGTCTGCTCAATCTGTTCGATGGAGCCATTGAGGTTCTCCATGGAAACATGCAGGTAAATACGTAGGTCATTGATACCCGCCACCCAGGCATGGGCATCACTTTCCGAAATGGATACCTGCCCCGACTCGGCGGGCTCCAGGGCGTCGATAATCGCACGCAGGGAATGGAGCTTGCTCTCTACAATCTCCGATTCATGCAGCTGGCGCATGAGGGCGTTTTCCCCCTCCACGCTCTCCTCACCCGGCTTGGTGAAGTCCGGCAACAGTCGCGCAAGCTTCGGATCGGATGGGGCCTCGGAGTGCCCGACAGGCATTCCCGTCATTTCCGCGAGCTCATCCTTCGGCGCCGACCGGGCTCGCTCCATCAGCGAGTCCGCCACAGTAGCAGCCAGATTCAGCAGCAAATCCCGCTCCGCGCCTTCAAAAGCCGTGACGTACTTGACGCCACCGCCGAGAAGGGATCGCTTGCGCTTCCAAGGACGCATGTAAATTCTCTCCCGCTGTCGAATATCGGCTTAGTCAGCCTGCTCCATTGTTGCCCACAAGCCTGCCTTGTGGAGCTTCTTCACATCGGCCTCCACCTTGTCACGCTCACCGGAAGACACGATTGCCTTGCCCTCCGTGTGAACCGTCATCATCAGCGCGTGCGCCTTCTTTCGGTCCATGCCGAAGAGCATCTGAAACACGTAGGTGACATAACTCATCGAATTAACCTGGTCATCCCACACAATGCACTGCCAGGGTCGGTTCGATTCCGTCACGACATCGGCATCCATAGTGGGCATCGGTGTTGCTGCTGGCATGCTCATAGGCACCAGGATAGTACGGAGTGGCGCGCGCTCGCCGGAACCGACTGCCCCGGCCCGCTTCAGCCGACTAGACTATTGACCGTGATTGATAAGCATTCCTCCACCGCCCTTCTCACCGATAAGTACGAGCTGACGATGCTGCAGGCATCGCTTGCCGACGGATCCGGCGAGCGCCAGGTCGCCTTCGAGGTGTTTGGCCGTCGTCTACCGAATGAGCGCCGCTATGGCGTTGTCGCTGGTACAGCGCGTGTGTTGGATGCTATCCGCAACTTCCGCTTCACCGAGGAACAGCTGGCTTCGCTGGACTTCCTCGATGACAGGACGCTGGATTACCTGCGTAACTATTCCTTCAGTGGCCAAGTCGACGGCTACCGCGAGGGAGAGCTCTACTTCCCCGCCTCGCCCATTTTGACGGTGCGAGGCACTTTCGCCGAGTGCGTCATTTTGGAGACTGTTATTCTCTCCATTCTCAATGCAGACTCCGCCATCGCCTCGGCAGCAACCCGAATGGTCACGGCTGCCGGTGGGCGCCCGATTATTGAAATGGGTTCGCGTCGCACTCATGAAGAAGCAGCTGTGACTGCTGCCCGCGCCGCTTACCTGGCAGGTTTTAGCGCCACCTCCAACTTGGAGGCAGCGGCACGGTACAACATCCCAGCCTCCGGTACCGCTGCGCACGCGTGGACTCTGTTGCACACCAACCCAGATGGCACGACGAACGAGGCTGCGGCCTTCAAGGCTCAGATTGACACACTGGGAACCGACACCACTTTGTTGGTGGATACCTACGACATCACCGAGGGCGTCAATACGGCTATTGAGGTCGCGGGTCCGGAACTCGGCGGTGTACGTATTGACTCCGGCGACCTCGGAGTTCTCGCTCGCCAGGTGCGTCAGCAGCTCGACTCGCTGGGGGCGCACAACACCAACATCGTAGTGTCCTCTGACCTCGACGAGTTCGCCATTGCGGCGCTGAGGGCAGAGCCGGTCGATGTCTACGGCGTGGGCACCTCTGTAGTCACTGGCTCCGGCGCACCGACTGCGGGCCTGGTCTACAAGATGGTCGAAGTTGATGGGGTGCCCGTCGCCAAGCGTTCTCTGGATAAGCGGAGCCATGGTGGCGTGAAGGCGGCGATTCGTACCTGTCGCCGTTCCGGTACCGCCGTAGAGGAAATCGCTTTCCCGCTCGGCTCGGAAATCCCGGATGTGGGCAACCTGCACTACCGCGATCTGACCATTCCGATGATGCGCGATGGCGAGGTCGTCGATGGTCTACCGACCTTGGAGGAGTCCCGCGATCACTTGGTTAAGGCGCTGGTCAGCCTCCCTTGGGAGGGGCTCGCACTTTCCCGTGACGAGCCGGTACTGTCCGTCCGTTTTCACGGCGTTTAGGCGGCGGGGGAACTGTGTCGGACAGTACCGAGCACGCAAATTTTGCTGAGCTATCGGACGACTTTGAGGACTTTGACGATGTTGACGATGTTGACGAGCTAGCTTCACCGAGAGCCAGCGTCCATAACGCGGATAGCATCGAAGCTCTTCTCGATGCGGCAGTGAAGGAACTCGGCGGAACGACTCGACCGAATCAGGTCAAAATGTCCCGGTCGGTGGCCTCCGCCTTTGCGCGCGAGCGGCACCTAGCGGTACAGGCAGGTACCGGTACGGGTAAGTCGCTGGCCTACCTGGTGCCTGCCATTGTGCAAGCAATGGAGTCCGACGAGTCTGTAATCGTTTCCACGGCGACCATTGCGCTGCAACGCCAGCTGGTCGAACGCGACTTGCCGCGGCTAGTCAGTTCGCTAGAGCCACACTTGTCCCGTACGCCAACCTTCGCAATCCTCAAGGGCCGCTCGAACTACCTGTGCAAGTCCAAGGTCGGAAATGTCATCAAAGATCCCGTCATGGACGGTGATGAATCCGAGCCGACCGCTATGGGCGGCCCCACTGCTCTACTCAGCGAAGCGCAGCTCAGCCGAACCGCTGCCGAGGTCATGCGGCTACGCGAGTGGGCCAATGACACCGACACCGGCGACCGCGACAGCCTGGACAAGGGCGTTTCCAACGAAGCCTGGCGGCAGGTCTCCGTCACGGCTCGCGAATGCGTCGGTGCCATTTCCTGCCCTTTCGGCGAGGAGTGTTTCGCCGAACAAGCCCGCCGCGAGGCCTCCAACGTCGACATCGTTGTCACCAATCACGCACTGTTGGCCATCGATGCGCTCTCCGACGCCATGATTTTGCCGCAGCACGACTGCGTTGTCATTGACGAGGCTCACGAGCTCGACGGTCGAATCACCTCTGTTGCCACCGACGAGCTCTCCCCTGCCGGTATCACCATGATGGCCCGGCGCGCCCGCAAATTCGGCGCCGCAGAGCAGGTGGATGATGTCACCGATGCCACGGATTTACTCGGCGAGACCGTCGCATTGCTTGCCGACGCCTACAGCGGCGCACTCGAAGAAATTCCCGGTGAGCTTGGAGCGGCGCTAGCTTCGCTCCGCGATAGCCTGTGGCAACTACAGACCACGCTAGGTACCTCTAGTTCAGGCAGCTCTGGCGGGTCGGGCTCCGGTGGTTCGGGTTCTGACTCTGACAACACTGAGCGCCAGACCGTCCGCGCTGCCGTGGAGAATATGCACGACACAGTCGTGCGAATTCTAGAGTTCAGTAGCGACGATGTCGTATGGCTTGGCGAGAACAAGACAGTTTATGTCGCTCCCCTGTCCATCGCAGCACTGCTTCGCGAACGCCTCTTCGGCGAATCCACCGTCGTTTTGACCTCAGCAACACTTGCTCTTGGCGGCAAGTTCGATGCCATGGCCGCCGCTTGGGGGCTTCCCTCCGGTGGGTGGGATGGCTTGGACGTCGGCACGCCCTTTGACCCGCAGAAATCTGGCATCCTCTACGTCGCACGCGACCTGCCACGACCTGGACGCGACGGCGCCACACCAGAGCAGTTCGCGATCATGGAGCGCCTCATCCGCGCCGCTGGTGGGCGAACGCTCGGGCTGTTTTCTTCTCGCCGAGGCGCCGAGGCAGCGGCGGAGGAAATGCGCAAGCGCCTGCCTTACGACGTGCTGTGCCAAGGCGATGACTCTATCGGTGCTCTGGTTGATCGCTTCGCAGCTAATCCGCAGACATGCTTGTTTGGCACGCTGACGCTGTGGCAAGGCGTCGATGTTCCTGGCCCATCGCTATCGTGTGTCATCATCGATCGCATCCCGTTCCCCCGCCCCGACGACCCGCTTTTGTCCGCGCGCTCCGATGCGGCTAATGCCGCTGGCCGAAACGGTTTTATGGAGGTCTCAGCGACACATGCAGCGCTGCTGATGGCGCAGGGTTCTGGTCGTCTGCTACGCCAAGTCGATGACCGCGGGGTTGTTGCGGTACTGGATTCACGGTTGGCTACTGCACGCTATGGTTCCTGGATCGCCGCGTCGATGCCTGACTTCTGGCGGACGACCAACCTGGATATTGCGGCTGGAGCGTTGCAGCGGCTGACCCAAAGTTGATTCAGAGGGGAAGCTGTCTGGACTCACGAGGTAATGCTGGATTAGGCATAGTTTCTGGAAAAAATCCCACGCTTTTCCATCCAATACATTATTGTGATGTGGAACACAGCACTGCTGCTGTGACCTGGCTAATGAAGCAGGGCACGTGGCAGCCGTGCGCGAGATTAGAAAGGCGATTTCCTGCATGCCCCTTTCCAGCAACCTCCCCGACATCGACATCCCGGAGACCTCGCTCTTTGAGTTCCTCTTCGGAGAGATTGAGCCACGTCACCAGGACAAGCTTGCAATCGTTGACTCAGGCTCCGAGGTCACCTTTAGCGATCTGAAGGCCAGCATCGAGAAGTTCGCGGGTGCGCTGGCAGCACGTGGGATTAAGAAGGGCGACGTTGTGGCTCTCCACTGCCCCAACTCGACAACCTTCGCCGTCGCTCTCCACGGTGTCCTGCGCGCAGGCGCTGTCTGCACGACCGTTGCATCGCTGGCAACTGCCGAGGACGTTGAAAAGCAGCTGCGTATCTCTGACGCCAAGATGATGCTGACGACCTCCTCAATCGGTTGGGCTGGCGCCCACGGCGCTGAGGCTGCTGGTCTGCCGGAAGAGATGATTATCGGCCTGACGGGTCTCCACGGCATGGGCGAGCTGCTTGCCGAGGGGCACGCAGCCCCGGACGTCGACGTATCACCCGATGACGTTGCCGTGATTCCGTTTTCCTCGGGAACCACCGGTGTACCGAAGGGCGTCCAGCTCACTCACCGCAACTTGGTGGCCAACGTCGCTCAGGCGGGTGGAGCTACAGTCAACGCGCTGACCGAGGACACCCCGGCTGTCACTATCCTGCCGTTTTTCCACATCTACGGCCTGACTGCGCTGCTGAATCTGTGCCTGTGGCGCCGCACGACGCAGTACACCATGGGCAAGTTCGACCTCGTCGATTTCCTGTCCATCATCGCCGAGCACAAGGTGAAGTTCGCGTTCATCGCACCGCCTGTAGCTGTGGGCCTGGCCAAGCACCCAGCTGTCGATTCCTTTGACCTGTCCAGCCTGGAGACAATCTTCTCGGGTGCCGCTTCTCTCCAACTTGACCTCGCGGAACAGGTGGAAAAGCGCCTTGACTGCGTGGTCGCACAGGGCTTCGGCATGACCGAGTCCTCGCCAGCAGCCCACATCCGCATCGGCCACGATAGTCCGCTGGACTCGATCGGTCGCGCAGTCCCCAACACTCAGTACAAGATTGTCAACCTCGACTCCGACAGCTTTGAGGAAATCCCGGTTCCCGCCGAGGGGCGCTCGGAGGCAGGTGAGCTATGGATTCATGGTCCACAGGTGATGAAGGGCTACCTCAACAACCCGAAGGCGACGGCAGAGACGCTTGTCGACGGTTGGCTGCGTACCGGCGACGTTGCGGAACTCGACGAACACGGGAATGTGTACATCGTCGACCGCTTCAAGGAACTGATTAAGTACAAGGGCTACCAGGTTCCGCCGGCCGAGCTCGAGTCCGTGCTGCTCAGCCACCCGGATATTGCCGATGCCGCCTGCAGTGGTGTCGTTCGCTCCGACGGCGAGGAGATTCCTAAGGCCTACGTTGTCCTCAAGGCGGGCAAGCAGGTGACTGAAGACGAGATTATGGACTACGTCGCCGACCGCGTCGCACCGTACAAGAAGGTGCGAGCAGTCGAGTTCATGGATGAAATCCCGAAGTCGGCGACGGGCAAGATTCTGCGCAAGGATCTCAAGGCCATGGAGGCAGCACGCGCTCAGTCGTGAGTTACTGCCCCAGGGGTCACCGCCACGGTGACTGAACCGGGTGCAATCTCGGTAAACCCGGCATCCTGAACCTCAACCGCGCGGGGCTCTGGCGCTGGCCACTGCTCCCGCGGTACTTCTTTCACATCTAACGCATAACCACTTTGCGCCCACGCCCAAGCGTCCTCGACCGACAGGCTGGCCGCATAGAGCATCGAGCCGTGTCCAACTTGCGCGGCCACCTTTCCTACGGACATATTCAGGTTTTTGTCCACCCAAATCACTGGCGGAGCAAAGGTGTCAGCGCTCTCATGGTCGCCCGGGGCGCCGGGAGATGTGTTCTCCGGGTCGTCGTAAGGCAAATCGGTGCCGGAAATTTGTAGTTTGGCAATCTCCGGGTAGGTTTCGTCGACAGGCGTTGGCACTAGTGCGCGAGCTTGCGCGCCGTCGACGTCCACGGTGACACCCGGTGCAAGCTGAGCGCGTTGCCAGCCGATATTGCGAGCGCGACGTGTGAGCTTGCGGATGCGCGCACCGTACCAAGACGCCAGACCTTGTTGATAGGCAGAAGTGTCATCGCCTGCGCGTTCGTCCAGGCAACAAGCAACAACAGCCATCGCGGCAGCGCGGAGCAGCGCAGTGCGCGAGGGGCGTTCCTTCTTCGGAACCTCAAGCACAATAGCCATTGCCCACGGCACATCCTCGCCGTGGTCTTCCCTATCAGGTTGCGGCAGGAGATTATGGGCGATACGGAACCACTCCGGTACCGATGATGCGTCCGTGACAGCTGGATCCTTGTGATCCTCGCGTTGCACTACTGCTCCAACGGCACGCGGCGGAAGGTGCCATCTTCGCGGTCGGCATCGTCGATTTCATCGCGGGAAATGCCCAGCATGAACAGAATCGAGTCCATGAATGGAACGTTGACGGACGTGTCAGCGATTTCCTTCAGCGCCGGCTTGGCATTGAAAGCAATACCAAGGCCTGCGACCGACAACATATCGATGTCATTGGCCCCATCGCCGACCGCAACGGTCTGATGCATCTGAAGCCCCGACTCTGCGGCGAACGTCTTGAGGCTGCGGGCCTTCTCCTGCCTATCGACGACATCGCCGACCACGCGTCCAGTCAGCTTTCCGTCCTCGACCTCGAGGGTATTCGCCTTGTAAAAGTCCAGACCGAGATCCTTTGCCAGCGGCTCCAAGATCTGGATAAAGCCACCGGAGACAGCACCACACTTGTAACCGAGGCGCTTCAGCGTGCGGATCGTGGTGCGGGCGCCTGGAGTCAGCTCGATGGAGTTAGTGACTTCCTCTAGGACACTGACCGGCAGGCCAGCCAGAGCCTTAACTCGCTCATGCAGTGACTCGGCGAAGTCCAGCTCACCGCGCATAGCGCGCTCTGTAACCGCTGCAACCTCCGCCTCGCGACCAGCATGGGCGGCCAGCATCTCAATGACCTCACCGGTAATCAAGGTCGAGTCCACATCGAAACAAATCAAGCGCTTGGAGCGGCGTTGCAAACCAGCGCGTTCAATTGCGATGTCAATGTCCTGGTCCTGTGCAAGCTCGGCCAGTGCCTTACGCAGCGGAATGCCCGCACCCGGCTTCGGGTCCGGAATAGAGACCAGCAATTCCAGGCCAGTGACTGGGTAGTCAGCAATACCGCGAATGGAATCGATGTTTGCACCGTAATCAGCAAGAGTGCGGCCGATACGGGAAATATCCTCAGCGTTGACCGGATTGCCCAACACGACAAGTGCGTGGGTGGAGCCATCGCTGCGCTCAATCGGGGCATCCAGCTGGAAACTGACAGTCATGCCGTGAGGCTTCAGTGTTTCAATGAGTCCCTCACGGAGAACACCGACCTTTTCTTCTGTGACACCAACAAGCGCACCGAGGCTCAGATTAGAGCGGAACACCGACTGTTCCACATCCAAAATTTGAACTCCGTGGGCCGCGAGCACGCGGAAGAAAGCTGCGGAGACACCCGGGCGGTCTCGGCCAACAGCGGTAATAAGCACCGGAGCTAGTCCCGGTGCCAACGAAACCGATAGAGCATCGGTATCTACAGACTGACTGGGAGAGATAATTACCTGTTCATTCACCAATCCAGTATCGCATGAAGCCCCGGCAGAGTGCTCATCGCATAGTGGGATTCCGCACTTCAGTGGGTGGCCAGTCGCAGCCATTAGCTGTCGCCCCCCTGCTCTCCGCTGCTCTCCCCTTCAGCTCCCTTGGTGCGCTCCCTGCGCCCCCCCCCCTTACTGCGCCTTCCCTAGGAAAGACTTTCAAAGACAAGACTACGGCCCCATCACGGTTCTCCGTGATGGGGCCGTAGCTTCGCGTAGTTATTAACTCAGAGTTGCATCAGCCATGTAGCCACTAGCTCTTAGAGCTGGCGACCAACGTGGGCCTCTGCGCGCTGACGCTCAACCATGTGCGGGTAGTGCAGCTCGAACGCCGGGCGCTCCGAGCGGATGCGCGGCATCGAGGTGAAGTTGTGGCGCGGCGGCGGGCAAGAGGTAGCCCACTCGAGAGAGTTACCGTAACCCCACGGGTCATCAACAGTGACGACCTCACCGTAGCGCCAGGACTTGAAGACGTTCCAGACAAACGGGATAACAGACAGACCCAGGATGAACGCACCAACGGTGGAGATCATGTTCAGGGTGGTGAAACCATCAGTCTCGAGGTAGTCGGCGTAACGACGCGGCATACCCTCGTTACCCAGCCAGTGCTGGACCAGGAAGGTCAGGTTAAAGCCGATGAAAGTCAGCCAGAAGTGAACCTTTGCCAGCTTCTCGTCGAGCATACGACCAGTCATCTTCGGGAACCAGAAGTAAACGCCCGAGTAGGAAGCGAAGACCAAGGTACCGAACAGGGTGTAGTGGAAGTGTGCCACGACGAAGTAGGTGTCGGAGACGTGGAAGTCCAGCGGCGGGGAAGCCAGCATAATACCGGTCAGACCACCGAACAGGAAGGTCACGATGAAGCCGAGAGCGAAGGTCATCGGGGACTCGAAGGTCATGTGGCCGCGCCACATGGTACCCATCCAGTTGATGAACTTAACACCGGTCGGGACCGAAATCAGGAAGGTCATGAACGAGAAGAACGGAAGCAGAACGCCACCGGTCACGAACATGTGGTGCGCCCACACAGCCATGGACAGACCTGCAATAGACAGGGTTGCGAAGACCATACCTGCGTAGCCGAACAGCGGCTTACGGGAGAAGACCGGAACAACCTCAGTAATGATGCCCACGAACGGCAACAGCAGAACGTAGACCTCTGGGTGGCCGAAGAACCAGAACAGGTGCTGCCACAGCATGGCGCCACCGTTTGCCGGGTCGTAAATGTGACCGCCCAGCTTACGGTCGTACAGAACACCCAGAGCAGCTGCAGTCAGAATCGGGAAAATCAGCAGAGCCAGAATCGAGGTAACCAGGATGTTCCAGGTGAAGATTGGCATACGGAACATGGTCATGCCCGGTGCGCGGAGGCACAGGACAGTGGTGGTCATGTTAATAGCGGAAGCGATGGTACCGACACCACCGATACCGACACCGACAATCCACAGGTCAGAACCGACACCCGGGGAGTGAATCGGGTCAGACAGCGGAGAGTACATGGTCCAACCGAAGTCAGCAGCACCACCCGGAGTCAGGAAGCCCGACAGCATCAGAATGCCACCAACAGTGGTCAGCCAGAAGCCGAAAGCGTTCAGACGCGGGAAAGCCACGTCCGGAGCACCAATCTGAAGCGGCAGAATGTAGTTAGCAAAACCCCAAACAATCGGGGTACCGAACAGAAGCAGCATCACCGTGCCGTGCATGGTGAACATCTGGTTGAACTGCTCGTTAGAAAGGAACTGAAGTCCTGGGGCGAAGAGCTCAGCACGGATAAGCAGAGCCATCAGACCGCCGACAAAGAAGAACGAGAAGGACATAATGATGTACATAATGCCCAGCTTCTTGTGGTCGGTCGTGGTCAGCATTTCCCACGCCCAGCTGCCCTTACGCTCATGTCCGAACGGCTGCGGCCGTTCCGGCGCTACAACGCCATGATCTGGACGAGGCGCTACTGCAGTCATTCTTCCTCCTTACTACGCGAAGATTTCCTGTAACTCACTACAGGGATTTGAAGTTTTGTCCTTGTGAGAATAGTGCAGGTGAGTACGCGACGGCGAACCCACCTACCACTATGTGCCAGATTCTAGTCTGAACCTTGGAAAAAGTTAAGGCCAAGGGATTTTCCGGCCAACTTCCCCACTCAGCTAAGCACACTATTAGTTTCCTGAGAATTGTCTTAACCTGGGCTAACGCCTTTTTAGCAGGAACCGTCGAGGCTAGGACTACTACCCCCGTGTGTGCTGTCACCAGAATAGGGCTCGGTGCGGAAATGCTCCCTACACCTGTGCTTTTAGAAGTCCCAGTCCTCATCCTCGGTTACTTCAGCCTTACCCATGACATAGGAAGAGCCGGAACCTGAGAAGAAGTCGTGGTTTTCGTCAGCATTCGGCGACAGAGCCGACAGGATTGACGGCGAAACTCGAGTCTCGTCGGCCGGGAACATACCCTCATAGCCCAAGTTGTTCAGAGCCTTGTTGCCGTTGTAACGCAGGAAACGCTTGACATCCTCGGTCCAACCGAGTTCGTCGTACATCTCTTCGGTGTACTGAATCTCGTTGTCGTAGAGATCAAACATGAGATCGAAGGTGTAATCCTTCAGCTCGTCACGTTCAGCCTGGGTCAGACGCTCCAGGTTGCGCTGGTACTTGTAACCGATGTAGTAACCGTGAACTGCCTCATCACGAATAATCAGGCGAATAATGTCCGCGGTGTTGGTCAGCTTGGCGTGGCTGGACCAGTACATCGGCAGGTAGAAGCCCGAGTAGAACAGGAAGGACTCCAGCAAAGTGGAAGCGACCTTCTTCTTCTGCGGGTTATCGCCCTCGTAGTAGTCGAGGATGATCTTGGCCTTCTTCTGCAGGTACTCATTTTCCTCGCCCCAACGGAACGCATCCTGGATTTCAGGAGTCGACGCCAGCGTCTGGAAAATCGACGAGTAGCTCTTTGCGTGCACCGATTCCATAAAGGCGATATTGGTGTACACAGCTTCCTCGTGCGGAGTCAGCGCATCGGGGATCAGCGATACTGCGCCAACTGTGCCCTGGATGGTGTCCAACATGGTCAGACCAGTGAACACGCGCATCGTGGTGCGCTGCTCCAGCGCGTTGAGCGTATTCCAGCTCTTGATGTCATTCGACAGCGGCACCTTTTCCGGCAACCAGAAGTTACCGGTCAGACGATCCCAAACCTCGAGATCCTTGTCATCAGGAATCGTGTTCCAGTCAATAGCCGCAACTGGGCATGCACGCGACTCTGGATTCTTCTCACGGTGGGCCGGAGTCGAGGGTGGGCAATCATCGAAACTCACGTGGAAACCTCTCCCTTTTTCATTGAAATTGCCGTTTTTCGAACGCACCTTATATATAAGGAACGTCCTTCACTCTTAGTGAGTTCAAAACAGCGGCTGCAGCGGTGGCTATTCCAGCCTTGTCCCACTACGAAACGCCAGGCTCCCGATGAAAGGAGCCACTACCCTTAGCAGCTTACCCACACCCGCATTATTAAGCACGCGGCTCTTGCTCATCTCTCCAATGAACGCCTTTTATTTGTACCCTCTCCCCTCATGCGCCCACGTCACACAAAGAAAAAGGTGCTTGACGACGCAATGTCCGTCGTCAAGCACCAAGCGCAAGATGTTGCGCGACCCTAGGCTTGGACCCTCTCGCGGTTCTCTGCGGTGTCGTTGATGATGCGGTCGGAGATGACGTACACCAGCAAACCTACGACAGCCATGAGCGCCAGCAACCAAGCGATGGTAGCGGAGACCCCTTCTGCTTCAGACTGCGCGATGGAAAGGGCGCTGAAGAAGGCCGGTCGAGAATCAACAAGCATAGCCGTTAACGCAATGCCAACCGGGACGGCGATGTTGATAGTCAGATTGTAGAAACCGATTGCAACACCGGACTTGGCCGCAGGAATGTTCTGCAGTGCGGTCGCGACCAACGGCGCATACATGAGCGCGAACCCTGATGGGAACAGAATCATAGACACGATAACCGTGGAAACACCGGCTCCCGGCAGCACCGCAGGAATGAGTAGTGCGACGATAATAATGCTGATGGCAGCGACAATAGCCTGCCTCGAAGTCAGGAACTTGGCAACCTTGCCGGACATTACACCAACGATGACCGCGCAGAGATAGCCCGGCGCGAGAATATAGGCAGCACCGTCGAGGTTGATGCCATAGAGTTCGTCGACCATATACGGCAACAGAATGGCCGAATACCCCAACTGGACCATGTAAACCACGAGCACAACAATCAGCGCGCAAACGTAGCGGGCATTGGTAAAGAACGACGGGCTGACCACGGCGTTGTCATGTGTCCGGATGTGCGAGACAAAGAGCGCGACGCCCAGCGCAGCGGCCACCAGCCACCACCATTGGAACTGCTGCATGAACAGCATCACCGCAGTGGCGATGACCGCGATGAGGAACAAGCCAAAGATATCCAGGTGACTCTTCTGCTGTTGCTCCTCCGGAACTGTCTTGATCAGGAACGGAATGGCAACTATCAGAATGAGCGAAATCAGGAACATAGCCGGCCAGGAAATGTAGGTAGCCACGATTCCCGAGGTCAACGTTCCAATCAGCAGTGCAGCTTGGAAAGCCGCGGTGGAAAAGCCGAGGTAGGTTTTCTGATCTTCTGGGCTTAGGTACTTGGTGACATAGATGACGTAGAGTGTCTCAGCCGCCGCCAGACCGGCAGTTTGAATAATGCGGGCAGTAAGCACCACTGGCCATACGCCCTGGAAGAAATAACCCAGTAGAGAGCCCACTGCGACAAAGCCGATACCGACAATCATCAATTTGCGGATACTGATGCTGTCCGCCAATGCGGCGTACACCACCGCGCCAATGCCAATCAAAATACCGGCGAGTGTCGCCTGCAGACTGGCCGTGGAGACACTGAGATCCAGAGATTCCGCAATCGGCTTGGTCATGAACTTAAAGCCATTGTCCAAGACCAAACAGAATACAAAGGAAAACAGCAAGACCGGGACTGCGGCCTTAGGGTTTGGCGCGGCAGCGTTGGACGCTGCGCTTTGAGAGGGGTTCACATTTACGCTGGTATTGCTGGCGGGATTACTCATCGCACTGTACCTATTTCACACTTCAAGCCGATTGATTGCAGACCAGGGCTCTAGAGCCGAGCCAGCGGCAATGCCAGCTCCATCATCGTCGTGAAGGCCTTCTCACGTTCTTCCGGAGTGGTCTTTCCACCGGTGACGATGTTGTCCGACACAGTGAAGATTCCCATGGCCTCCACCCCAGCCTCGGCGGCGGTGGCATAAAGGCCAGCAGATTCCATCTCCACCGCCAGCACCCCCATGCGGGCCCAACGGTCGTTCACATCATCCTGGAAGTTGTAGAAAATATCGCTGGACAAGATGTTGCCGACGTGTGTTGTGATGTCCTGCTCGCGGGCACGATCGCGAACATCTTCAATCAGGCGGAAAGACGCGGACGGGGCGAATGCTCCCGGCAAGTTGTACTGCGAAAGAAAATTGGAGTCAGTCGACGCCGTCTGACCGATAACCACGTCATACAGGTCCAGCTCCGGCTGCAACGCGCCGCACGAACCGACGCGAATCAGCTTCTTGCAGCCGAAAACATGGATAAGTTCCCAGGAGTACAGCGAGATAGACGGAATACCCATACCGGACCCCATGACAGACACTTCCTGCCCCTGGTAGGTGCCGGTAAAGCCCAGCATGTTGCGAACTTCGTTGAACTGAACGACATCGTCCAAATAGGTCTCCGCAATGAACTTCGCACGCAGCGGGTCACCTGGCAACAAAATAGTTTCTGCAATCGGCGCACCCTTTGGGTTGATGTGTGGAGTGCTCTTACCAGTGGTATCGGACATGGCTTCCAGCCCCTTCTCCCACTAGCCGTGGGTGAAAATTATGCGAACATTGGTGTACCACTGCCCAGGTTAATTACCTGCATTACAACCGTCAATAGTAATATTTACATTTGTTCCCAATTGGGTGGAGTGACGAAAAAGGCGCGAGAACCTCCCGACAAAACTCGGGGAAATTCTCGCGCCTTCAATGTGCTACAGCTAAAGCATTAGATGCCTAGCCTTCAAACACGCTTGCTTAAAGCATGCAGGATACGCAGCCCTCGACCTCAGTACCCTCCAGCGCAACCTGACGCAGGCGGATGTAATACAGAGTCTTAATACCCTTGCGCCATGCGTAAATCTGCGCACGGTTGAGATCACGAGTGCTCACCGAGTCCTTGAAGAACAAGGTCAGCGACAGTCCCTGGTCAACATACTTGGTAGCGACCGCGTAAGTGTCAATAATCTTCTCGTAGCCGATCTCGTAGGCATCCTGGAAATATTCGCGGTTGTCATTGTCCAAGTGCGGAGCCGGGTAGTAAACGCGGCCAATCTTGCCCTCCTTGCGGATCTCAATCTGAGACGCAATCGGGTGAATCGACGAAGTCGAGTTGTTGATGTAGGAAATCGAACCGGTCGGCGGCACTGCCTGCAGGTTGCGGTTGAACAGGCCGTACTCCATGACGTCGGCCTTCAGCTGCGCCCAGTCCTCAGCGTCCGGAATGTGCGCGGTGGAGTTCGCGAAGATCTCCTTGACGTGCTGAGTCTTCGGCTGGAATTCTGCCGGATCGAAGTTGTCGAAGTACTTGCCGCTGGCGTAGTCGGAGTTCTCAAAGTTGACGAACTTCTGACCGCGCTCGCGAGCAATCTTGTTGGATGCGCGCAGGACAGCGTAGAGCACTGCTGCGAAGTAGGCGTTGGTGAAGTCCAGGCCCTCTTCCGAGCCGTACATAATCTTCTCGCGGCCAAGGTAGCCGTGCAGGTTCATCTGCCCCAGGCCGATCGCGTGAGATCCGTCGTTGCCCTTGCGAATCGATGGCACCGAGTCAATAGAAGTCTGCTCACTGACCGCAGTCAGGCCACGGATGGCTGTCTCGACAGTGCGACCGAAGTCCGGCGAGTCCATGGTCATCGCAATGTTCAGCGAGCCAAGGTTACAGGAAATGTCCTCACCCACGTGCTCGTAGGACAGGTCCGCATTGTAGGTCGACGGGGTGTTGACCTGCAGAATCTCCGAGCAGAGGTTCGACATGTTAATGCGGCCCTCAATCGGGTTCGCGCGGTTAACCGTGTCCTCGAACATGATGTACGGGTAGCCGGACTCAAACTGAATCTCAGCGATGGTCTGGAAGAACTGACGCGCGTTGATCTTCTGCTTACGAATACGCGGGTCCTCGACCATATCCGCGTAGTTCTCAGTGATATTAATGTCCGCGAACGGCTTACCGTAGACACGCTCGACATCGTACGGGCTGAAGAGGTACATGTCGTCGTTACGCTTGGCCAGCTCAAACGTGATGTCCGGAATGACAACGCCAAGCGACAGCGACTTGATGCGAATCTTCTCGTCCGCGTTCTCACGCTTGGTATCCAAGAAGCGCATGATGTCCGGGTGGTGCGCGTGCAGGTAGACAGCGCCAGCACCCTGACGAGCACCCAGCTGGTTAGCGTAGGAGAAGGAGTCCTCCAGCAGCTTCATAACCGGGATGACACCGGAAGACTGATTCTCGATGTGCTTAATCGGAGCACCCTGTTCACGCAGGTTGCTCAGCAGCAGCGCCACACCACCGCCGCGCTTGGACAGCTGCAGCGAGGAGTTAATGGCGCGACCAATGGACTCCATGTTGTCCTCGATACGCAGCAGGAAGCAGCTCACCGGCTCGCCGCGCTGGGCCTTACCGGAGTTGAGGAATGTAGGAGTAGCAGGCTGGAAACGTCCGGTGATGATCTCATCAACCAGGTGCTGCGCGAGCCCCAAGTCGCCGTCGGCAAGCGTGAGAGCAACCATGCAGACACGGTCTTCGTAGCGCTCCAAGTAACGCTTGCCGTCGAAGGTCTTCAGTGTGTACGAGGTGTAGTACTTGTAAGCACCCAGGAAAGTCTGAAAACGGAACTTGTGGGCGTAGGCCTGCTTAAACAGTGCCTTGACGTCCTCAAATTCGTACTTCTCCAGAACCTCGGCCTCGTAGTAATGGTTCTCTACCAGATAATCGAGCTTCTCCCGCAAGTTGTGGAAGAACACAGTGTTCTGATTGACATGCTGCAAGAAGAACTGCCGCGCAGCCATGCGGTCTTTATCGAACTGAATCTTGCCGTCTTCACCGTACAGATTCAGCAGCGCATTGAGCGCGTGGTAATCCAGCTTGTCCTCACCCACCGGCTCCGCGACCTGCTTGCCCATTTCCGACACGTTGACTCCTTTAATATTCATTTGCCTGCACAGGGTCTGTTCCAACACTGCCCAGAGCAATCCAATCTAGCTATTTTCCTCGCACACCGCTTTACGACGGCTTCCGCGAGCGTATCCATTCGGTTGTCCTCAGTGCCCCTTCCCTCGACACTGAGGCTTGCCAACTTAGGCGCTGGCTCTACCGTGGAAGAATTCCTCTAGCCCTTCTCGGACTCGCCGCACATCGTGGTCGGTTCCCATCAGCTCGAAGCGATATAGATATGGAACCTTGCACTTGTAGGAGATGACATCCCCTGCTTTACAGAAGTCCTCACCGAAGTTGAGATTGCCGGCAGCAATCACACCTCGGATGAAAGAGCGGTTGTGCTCATTATTAAGAAATTTGATGACCTGCGGAGGAACTGGCCTTGAGTTACCACCGCTGATGGAAACGCCACCACCATAAGTCGGACAAATGAGGACATAGGGCTCATCGACGATAAGCTCCGGCTCATTACGACGGATGGGAATGCGGGCATTTTTGATACCTAGCTTTTCAACAAACTTGTGTGTATTCCCCGTCGCCGAGGAGAAATACACCACCAGCATGAGAGCTTCACCCTTTACATCGCAAAACCCCCGCAATCTTCGCTTCCCGGGTGGTCAACGAAATCTGCGGAGAGGTGTGTGATTCTTACGCTGCCTGGAGAGCCTTGATGCGATCCGGACGGAAACCCGACCAGGTCTCAGTGCCAGTGTCAACGACCGGCGCCTGGAGGTGACCGAGAGCCATGACGTAGTCCCGAGCCTCATCGTCCATGGTGATGTCGACGATATCGTAGGCAATTCCAGCCTTATCGAGGGCACGAGTGGTAGCGCGGCACTGGACACATGCAGGCTTGCTGTAAACGGTAACCATGACTCTCACAAACTTTCTGGCTTTGGGTAAGACCAATGAATCGGATCGACTTCGTACAAACAACGGAAGCGGCCGAGGAATCAGCGGATTGGTTGAATGACCGAAAGCTCCCAGGGTTCATGAGAAACCGAGTACGGGTGGCAGACAGGTCCTTTTAGCTCTCCTTGGCTCGACATCGAAAACACTACACTTGGTGCCTAGAAAACTCTAGTCATACTAGATGTAGTACTCACAACCATGGTATTCCCTGTTCGGAGATCTCTGGCGCACAAGATGTTGTACACAGACGCACCACAACCTTGTAATTTCACGCTAAAAATTCTAGAAAATCGTAGAAAAACAACTATCGGTGGATTTTGGTTAAACCAATTACTGCATGACGCCCCGCAGCCGACCGCACCGATTCCAGGCGCCGCAGTGTCCCCGCCCTGCCTTTGTCCCTCCCCTACCCAACTTCGGATTCCGCAGCGATCTCAAAAATCGCGGGCTGCACATATGAACACGGGCTGCACATATGAAACTGTGCGAGTTTATGACACTTTCAAGCCAATTTTCGGGCCAATTTTGACATAAACGCAGTCAGTAACTTCCATCGCCCCACCGCCCCCAGCCATAAACGCTGTCACCGCCTGAACCTACCTCCTCCAAAAACCAAAAACCGCAACCTTTGGCCACAGTAAAACTGCGACTTCAGATTGCGGTTTTGGCAATAAATGAGGAAGCTATTTGCTTCGCGCTAGCCTAAATAAGGCTTAGCCCTGACGGGCCTTGAAGCGCGGCTCCTTCTTGTTGATCACGTAGACCTTGCCACGACGGCGCACGACCTGAGCGCCCGGCTTGTTCTTCAGCGACCGAAGGGACTTGCGGACCTTCATTCGGGCGCTCCTTTCTACTCGGCTCCGAAACGGGAATGTGCACACTGCACTCTCCCCGGACAATCACCCCAGTGACTGCCTGGCAACGCACCCTTCCTGATAATCCGAAGAAATATCAAAGAGGATGCGTTACGACACGAGTTGCCATACTACCTAATAAGCGGAATAACTCCAAAAATCCGGGGGAAACATGTTCTTTGACGGGCAACCCCAAGATCGCGACTCCCCACGTTGCAACTGCTTCCACTTCTCTACTTGGCAGCGGCAATCATGTGCTCGCGGACCTCGGCAAGCGTCTTACCTGAGGTCTCCGGCACCGCCTTGATGGTGAATACCAGCGCAATTGCGCCCGTAATGGCAAAGAAGAAGAACGACCACGCACCACCGACAGCATCCACCATCGGAAGAAAAGCCTGCGCCACAAACCAATTCGCAACCCATAGCGCGAGCCCTGCCAGCCCCATACCCAGGCCACGAGCCTCTGTCGGGATGATCTCGGAAATCAGGAGCCAGGTCGCCACCGACACAGCCGCCTGCTGAAACACGATAAATACGGTCATCAGCAGAAGCGACATCATGGCACCCGTCGAAGAGTTACTCGACAAACCATAGACGGGCGCCAGCACGAGCAGCGAGCTTGCACAGCCCACCAAACCGATAATCAGCATTCGCCGACGACCAACGCGGTCAATGATGCTCATACCAATTGCACACGAAATCACCGAGGCGATACCGATGATGATGGAGGTATAGACAGAGCTTTCCGTCGACAAGCCAACCTTGTTCATCATCGTCGGCGCGAAATACATAATCGCGTTCGCGCCCGTGACCTGTTGCGTCACACCAATGAGCATCGCAATAATGACGGTGCGTCGCACCCACGGGGTTTTCACGGCAAGGCGCTCGGCTGCACGCTGATCGGCGCTTGACGACGCCTCATCAACGGCAACCTCAGCCAGGGTCGCCTCATCTCCCTGCATCTGACGCAGCACGGCCAGCGCCTTGCCCTCCTGTCCTCGACGGACGAGGTAGGCCGGAGTGTCCGGCAGAACCAGCATGCCGATGAGCAGCACGATGCCGGGGACAGCGCCGAGTCCAAGCATGAGTCGCCAGTTACCGGAGGAGGCTAGGGCGGAGTTGGTGAGGAACGCCACCAGCTGACCAATCACGATCATCAGCGAGTTCAGGCTGACCAGGCGTCCACGCACATGCGGTGGTGCCATTTCGGAGATGTACATCGGTACGACGATGGAAACACCACCGATACAGACGCCGAGCAAAGTACGCGCAGCACCCAGCGAAAACGCACTAGTAGCGAAAGCACACCAGATACTGCCGATGATGAAGCCGACCGCTCCGAGCAGGATGGTGCCACGGCGCCCCAGGGAGTCCGCTACGCGACCGCCCAGGAACGCACCGATAGCCGCACCGACCAAGAGCATGGCGGTGACAGTGGACTCCTGTCCTGGAGTCAGCTCAAAAGAGCGCTGGATATACAGCAGCGCGCCCGAGATGACACCGGTGTCGTAACCAAAGAGGAGGCCGCCCAGAGCGGCGATGATAGCCACGGCTATCGACCGAGTTGTGGTGGTTTCCCGGTTCGGTCCAGTCTTATTCTGTTCGGTTGTACTCACGCTGGAAATCTTGCCACCGTCCGGCCAAAGACCCCCTATCCGAACAGCACTTACTCGATAAAGATGAGAGTTTTGGCACTCTTCTGGCAGGAAAATCATCCCTTTTCCCGTCCTGAACTAGCGGTAGAGTGAGGCTCATGACACCAGTAGGCACACAGGATTTCCCACACCCCCTCCAGTCGGAGATTATTAACGACCTCCACGTCCAGCCCACCATCAATGCCGCCGAGGAAATCAGCCGCCGAGTCGATTTTCTCTGCGATTATTTCCGCGCCGCGCACGCCAAGGGATTCGTGCTCGGAATTTCCGGCGGTCAAGATTCCACGCTAGCCGGACGTCTAGCGCAGTTGGCCGTCGAAAAGCTTCGCGACGGCGGCGAGGACGCCACCTTCATTGCCATTCGCCTCCCCCACGGCGTGCAGGCCGATGAGGACGACGCACAGGTGGCACTGCAATTCATTCAGCCTGACCAAAGGCTAACTATCGATATCGCACCGGCCACTGCCGCGATAACCCCCCAGGTCACCGATGCCCTGGCCGGCAGCGCTATCAGCGATTTCAACAAGGGAAATATTAAGGCCCGCATGCGAATGATTGCCCAGTACGCAGTGGCGGGTGTTGACGGCGCTTTGGTCATCGGCGCAGATCACGCCGCGGAGGCGGTCACCGGCTTCTACACCAAGCACGGCGACGGCGCCTGCGACCTCGTCCCGCTGCAGGGGCTGAGCAAGCGCCAGGGCGCGGCCTTACTCCGCCACCTCGGCGCACCAGCCAGTACGTGGGAGAAGGTGCCGACGGCCGACCTGGAAGAAGATCGACCTGCGCTTCCCGACGAAGTTGCGCTCGGGGTGACCTATACCGCCATCGACGACTACCTCGAAGGCAAGTCTGTCTCAGATGAGGATGCCGCGCGAATCGAGCACCTCTACTCCATTTCCCGGCACAAGCGAGCCGTCCCGCCCGGACCGGCCGATTCCTGGTGGCGCTAGGCTGCTGCCCCGGGCCACCGATTCAGCGTCCCGGACAGAGCAGCAAACCCCTTAAGAGAAACCCCTTAAGAGAAGGCCTCCGCTCCAGCGTCCCAAATAGCCCCAACTGCGGCCAAGCTGTCTGCCACACCGGCTTCGGCGCTGGGTTCCAGCGCAGGTGAACCATCCTGGACAAGCTCGGCGGTCACCAAACCGTGGGCGAACGCCCACATGGCCAATCCCTTAGGCTCATCGCCGGCAACCTTAATGAATGCATCACGAATCCAGGCATCCAACGACGAAGGCGAGACGACATTCACGAAATTAGTGCGACTCATCAGCCGGTAACCATGCGGATCGTCGAGAACTGCCTGGCGGTACGCCTGCAGCAGAGACGCCGAAGTGCATTCCTCATCAATGGCAGCGTGAATACGCTTGCCCAGATTCTCGAGGCTCTCGGTCAGCAGCAGCTGAAGGAGCTCTTCTTTGCCGCTGATGTGCTTGTACAGCGATGGCGCCTTCACATCGAGCCGCGCCGCTAGGCGGCGCATGCTGATAGCACTCCAGCCCGATTCGCGCAGCATCGCGCGCGCTTCATCTACGATCTTCTGCATACGTGGGGACTGCCTGCGCACATCGGGCTGCGCTGGCACCCCATCGGTCGATTCTATGGTGCACGTCACATTTGCGACTGTAACGCGTTGAATCTCACTTAGGGCGCTTTTGGGTAATTTAACCCAACAATTTTTTAAAAAACAGCTAACGGCGGTGCTCAGTCACTAAAAGCTGCCTTTGCACGCTGCTATCTCTGCTTCACGACGGAGCCCCCACCGTCGTCAAGCAAAAGCGCCGTATGCCGCCGCTACGCTTCGTAGCGATTCGGCTCCTCCCCGAGGTGGAAATGGCGACCCGAAACATCGTTCGGGGTAATACGCACGTAGTTGTACTTCAACGTCGGCAGCCAGGGCTTCAGCGGCAGCTCATCTGCAGCGTTAATATCCGCGCGGGAGGTGAGAACCTCTGCGTCCCCCTTAACGATGACCGACCATGCCTTCTGAGCATCCTTGTCAACAAAGTCGGCCTCAAAAAGAACATCGTGGTTCAGAGAAACAGTAAAGAGCTTCGACCCCTCGGCAGTGCGGAAGTAAATGCTTCCCTCATGAACGACGTAGTTCAGCGGGAAAAGGTCCATATCGTCTTTACGACGAACAACCAGTCGCCCAAAAGTCTGCGTAGCCAGCAGCTCAAGGGATTCTTCGGTGGACAGTTTCTGAATAACGGAGTCGTTGTGTGCCATACCCCCAGTATTCCACCGTTCAGACAAAGTTGCTACAGCCATACGGATTACCAATCATTGAGGTAAACGGCGAGCACACTACCCAGGGGTAGATACAAGAAAACCCCGGTCATTTCGACCGAGGGATTTCATACTGGTGGAGCTAACGGGACTCGAACCCGTGACCCCCACACTGCCAGTGTGGTGCGCTACCAGCTGCGCCATAGCCCCAGAATCAACATCGAAGTGGCTTTCCCCCTCCGCTGTGGACTCCTCAAAGGCTACATGGCACTGTCATGTATCACCAAATCCGCATGTAGAACACTCTTTTACGTATTCGCCGAGTGCCCCAGAGTGGATCTGCCGAACATGAACTGAAGATGAATCGTGTGAGCGTGCACGGATCCTAGCGCAGGGCTACCTTGACCCACTGCCCCAGTCCGCCATCACCGGAAATGTTCTCCAGAATATCCTTGCCGTCGACAAAGACGTGCGGTGAGGAAACCTTGCCCAAGCGCTTCTCAAGGTCATCGAAGTTGGCATTTGCGCTTGCCTTAGCCTCGGTGGTGTCGATGCCGGAACGGACTTCGCTGACAATTTCGTCAGCAACACCGAGCTGCTCCAGACGGTCAGCCAACTCATCATCGCTCCACGTGACAGAGTTCTGCTGGTCAGCCATCATCATCGTGCGGAAGTTCCAATATGCGCGAGCATCACCGGTCTCAGCAATCTTGCGGGCAACCGCGAAGACGCGAGTGGAGTGACCGTCACGCTGCTCCTTCTCCTGACCATCCAGGAAGTTCAGCGTGCGGTATTCAGCGACAAGCTTGCCGTCGTTTAGCGCCTTGAGCTCATCATCGTGGCCCTCTTCGCTCATCTGAGCACAGTAGTGGCACGAGTAGTCCTCAAAAATCGTGGCTGTTTTAGCCCCTTCGGCGCCGTCCTTGCTCAGTCGGATGACATCGCCGTCGAGTGCGACGGAGAAGTCGACGTCCTCATCTGGCAGTCCCTCAATCGGCTGCGACCGGCCGATGTAGATAACGCCACCAATAACAACTGCAACGACAGCAAGAAGAGCAATCAGGCCGACGACGAAGCCACTGCCCTTTTCATTTGGATTCTTAATCTTCTGACTCACACCGCTTACGATAGCGGTGTTTTCTTGCCAATGACACAATTGCGCCTGAGAAAACGGAAATGGTTGTTAGGCCGCATCGCTAGGCCCCATCACCTTGCCCCATTCCCCTGGCCTATCCCCTAGGCTTCCCCTCTAGCCAGCGGACTAGGCGTAAATGGCAAACTTCTTCCACGGCCACACGTACACAAATAC
Source organism: Corynebacterium sp. HMSC14B06 (assembly GCF_001807075.1). Taxonomy (NCBI): domain Bacteria; kingdom Bacillati; phylum Actinomycetota; class Actinomycetes; order Mycobacteriales; family Corynebacteriaceae; genus Corynebacterium; species Corynebacterium sp. HMSC14B06. The sequence goes on from NZ_KV787396.1 coordinate 44,515, forward strand.
AGCCAAGGCCAGAAAACCGATGTCTCGGGCGATTGACTTTAGATATGAAACCGCGTCAGCGTTCTCGTCGTAGCCACCGCCACCAAAGCAACCGCAGTCAATCTGCAGGCCGCGCGCCCACGCCGAGATAATGCCGCCGATAAACACCAGCAAGAGCGCGCCAGACAACACCGCTACCGGGCGCAGGAAAAGCCCCAATACCAGCAGGAGTCCAAGGATGACTTCGAAAGCGGGCAGCGCAACCGCTACCATCGGCACCAAATCGCTCGGCAGCAGCTCATAAGCTTGAACTGCCTGACGCGATTCCAGCGGGTTCAGCAGTTTGATAAGACCCGAGTACAACCAAACTGCAGCCAGGCCGAATCGTGCCACCACGCCTACGAAATTCTTCATACACAGAAATGTTAGTACAGGCTAACTGTTTACAGCTAGCCCAATGGTTACCGATTACCCGTTCAGGACTGCCGAGACCACGTCCTGCGCCTCAGCCTGAACCTGTGCCAGGTGATCCGCGCCTTTGAAGGACTCCGCGTAGATCTTGTACTTATCTTCAGTGCCCGACGGACGCGCCGCGAACCAAGCGTTCTCCGTAACCACCTTGAGGCCACCAATCGCAGCGCCGTTGCCCGGTGCTTCAGTCAGTTTGGCTGTAATGGTCTCCCCTGCCAGGGTGTCGGCCTTGACCTGCTCCGGCGAGAGCTTCTTCAGGATTGCCTTCTGCTCACGGGTTGCGTCCGCATCGGTGCGGGCGTAAGCCGGGGCACCGTACTTATCGGCGAGTTCTGCGTAGAGCTGCGATGGAGTCTTCTCGGTCACAGCCTTGATCTCGCTGGCCAGGAGGTCCAGGATGATGCCGTCCTTATCGGTAGACCACACAGTGCCGTCGTGACGCAGGAACGATGCACCAGCGGATTCTTCACCGCCGAAGCCGATGGTGCCGCCGAGCAGACCCGGGACGAACCACTTGAAGCCGACTGGAACTTCCACGAGCTTGCGGCCCAAATTGGCAACGACGCGGTCAATCATCGACGAAGACACCAGCGTCTTACCGACCGCGGTCTCCTGCGACCAGCCCGGACGGTGCGCGAAGAGGTAGTCAATGGCAACGGCCAGGTAGTGGTTCGGGTTCATCAAACCCGCGTCCGGTGTCACAATTCCGTGGCGATCGGAGTCCGCGTCATTGCCGGTGGAGATGTCGAACTTATCGCGGTTACCAATCAGGGACGCCATCGCATTCGGCGAGGAGCAGTCCATACGAATCTTGCCGTCTGTATCCAGCGTCATAAAACGCCAGGTCGCATCAACCAGCGGATTGACCACGGTCAGGTTTAGGTTATGCGCATCGCCAATTGCGCCCCAGTAATCCACCGACGCACCACCCATTGGGTCGGCGCCGATACGCACGCCGGCATCACGGATGGCGTCGAGGTTGACAACATTCGGCAGGTCCGACACGTATGCGTTGAGGTAGTCGTGCTTTACGACGAGGTCTCCGGCCTTATCCACCAGCTGGCGCTTAACCCCATCCAGGCCCTTAGCCAAGTATTCATTAGCACGAGCTGCAATCCAGTCCGTCGCATCCGCGTCCGCCGGACCACCGGTCGGCGGGTTGTACTTAAAACCACCATCCCGTGGCGGATTGTGGGAAGGGGTAATCACGATGCCGTCGGCACGCGCGGCGCTACTCCCCGTCGGACCTCCCTCCACGTCGCGGTTGTACGTCAGAATCGCGTGGCTGACTGCCGGAGTCGGCGTGTAGCGATCCTGAGCGTCAACCATCACGGTGATGCCGTTGGCCGTGAGCACCTCGAGGGCGGAAATCATTGCCGGCTCGGACAGGCCGTGGGTATCGCGACCGACGTAGAGCGGACCTTCAATGCCCTGGCCCTTGCGGTAATCCACGATTGCCTGAGTAGTGGCGTGAATGTGGTCTTCGTTGAAAGCGCCGTCGAGGGAGGAACCGCGGTGACCGGAAGTACCGAAGACGACCTTCTGGTCGGGGTTATTCGGGTCCGGGTGCTTTGTGTAGTAAGCAGTGACCAGTTCCGCGACATCGATAAGGTCGGATGGCTGGGCCAATTGCCCGGCGCGCTCATGAGCCATTGTGGGTATCCTCCTGCTGAATCGGCGAACTGCGCAACCACCGATTTCACCGCCGACGAGCCGGCCGGAATGGGGAAACCGGACTTAAATGCGCTTCCTCTTCCCCAGTGTCCCCGTTTTAGGGTCAGCGCGCATGGCAAGAACCACTCGGTAAGGCAAACTCGCCCCTGCAATAGGGTGCAGTAGGTAGATTGTCGCGTGCCGACGGGAACACCTCCTGGTGAAAGATTCCGAATTGTCGGCGCCTACCTCCCCTTTCGCCACTGTGCTAGCGTTTTCACCGTGAATGAGGAATCTGTCGTTGCGAAACTGCCATCAGCAGGACGGGCGCAGGTTCTCATGGCCCTGGTTGTCGCCGGCGGTGCCGCTATTGGCGCGGTAAGTCGCTTTCTGCTCGGCGCGGCAATCGATGCGATTGTGAGCTCGGGAACTAGCGCAGTTTCGACCACTGCCATCAACTTGTTGGGCTGCTTTCTCTTCGGCCTGGTCAGCAGTATCGCGTTTGCTAATCCTCGGCTTTCCGCTTTCTGCGGTACTGGCTTTTGTGGCGGTTTCACCACTTTCTCCGCATTTGTCATTCTCTTGTTGGTGCAAGCGGACACGTCAGTCGTACTGATTGTGAGCGTCGGACTTATTCATCTGCTGTGCTGCCCTCTCGCCTACTGGTTGGGCACCAAGTGCGCACGGGAGGTCGCGGAATGACCGGCGATCTCCTCGGCTCTTTTTCCTCGGCACTCTCTGCCATCCTCGCTATCGCAGTTGGCGCGGCAGTAGGTGGAGCGCTGCGCTATGCGCTGGCCGAACTTGCGGTGAAGTGGGCTGATTCCAAACTACCCGGAACGTGGACCGCGAATATGATTGCCTGCTTCGTCGCCGGTGTCGCTGCTGTGGTGTGGTCGCGGGGAACGTCGATAAGCAATGGCATGACGCCTGCTCTGGCCTATGCGACGGTAATGATTGGCTTCGCCGGCGGCCTGTCGACGTGGTCCACACTCGCCGGAGAGATCGTACGCCTTAAGAACCAACACTTTTGGAGGGCATGTGGGTACCTTGCTCTCACACTGATTGGCGGAATAGTTTTTGCTTTCGTCGGAATGTGTTTACCCCCACTTGTGGCGAATTAGTAGCACAATAATCATTTTCTGAGAAATTAATGATCGAATTTAGGCTTTCTACCAGTAAAGTTCCACAGCATGGAAAGCTTCAGCGATTTTGCCTCAGCGGCGGATAGTTTTATTTGGAGTCCGTATCTCCTGATCCCCGCGCTGATCGGCACCGGAATCATTTTGACCATTCGCCTGGGTGCAATTCACCTGGTCAAACTCGGCCCGGCACTGCGCCTCGGACTCATCGACCGTAACGACGAAGACGCCGAGGGAGATATCACCAACTACCAGGCGCTTGCGACGGCTCTCGCGGCAACAGTCGGTGTCGGCAACATTGTCGGTGTCGCTACCGCGATCGGCCTGGGTGGACCCGGTGCGCTGTTCTGGATGTGGGTGACCGGCCTGCTTGGTATGGCATCGAAGTACTCCGAGGCATTCCTGGGTGTGAAGTACCGTCAGGTCGATGCAGCTGGCGAACAGTCCGGTGGCCCGCAGTACTACCTGCGCAAGGCCATCCCGAATGGTTTTGGTAAGACGCTCGGTATTCTCTTCGCCGTCTTTGCTGCGCTGGCAGCGTTTGGTATCGGCAACCTGACCCAGGGCAATGCCGTGGCCTCGAACCTGGAAAACAGCTTCGACATCGATCCGACGCTCTCCGGCATGATCATGTTCATCCTGGTAGGTGCGGCGCTGATGGGTGGCATTAAGTCGATTGGCCGCATCACCGCCGGCTTTGTGCCGATGATGATTGTGCTCTACATCGGTGCGGCCGTGTGGGTGCTCGTCGCCAATGTCTCGGCGCTGCCCGAGACCTTCAAGCTCATCTTCACCGATGCTTTCACCGGCACCGCGGCCGTTGGTGGGTTCGCAGGCTCCACGCTCATTCTCGCCCTGCAGATGGGTGTTGCCCGCGGCCTGTTCTCCAACGAGTCGGGCCTGGGTTCCGGTGCTATCGCCGCTGCCGCCGCATCGACCACTCACCCGGTTCGTCAGGGTCTGGTCTCCATGACTCAGACCTTCATTGACACCATCATCGTCGTGTCCTTCACCGGCCTGGTTATCATCAGCACCGGTGTTTGGCAGGATGGCAACGTCGACACTGGCGCTCTGACTGCTGAGGCATTCTCCCGCGGTCTACCTGGCCACTGGGGAGGCACAATCGTCACGCTGTCGGTTGTCTTCTTCGCATTCTCCACCATGCTGGGCTGGTCCTACTACGGTGAGCGCGCATTCGAGTCCCTGGTCGGTCGCCGCGGCACCGGTCTCTACCGTGCGGTCTTCACCTGCGTAGTCTTCGTCGGCGCTGTTACTCATCTGGAAACCGTCTGGTCCGTCGCCTCGGCTCTCAACGGCCTGATGGCGCTACCGAACCTCATCGGTCTGATTGTCCTGTCCGGGCTCATTGCGCGCGAGACAAAGGCCTACCTCAAATTTGACCCGCAGTTGCGCGCAACGGCGGCAGAGATTGATAAATGGCAGTCTCAGCAAAACTTCGAGGCCTTCAGCAAGAACTAGCTGAAACTAGCAGCTGCTCGTAGGGACTACGACAAAAACTACGAGCAGGTCTGCGCGGTCTCCGGCTTTTCGATTGCCGCAAGCGCGTCGTCAAGCACAGAGACCTTTACCAACTTCATATCGCCTCGGTCGGCAGTCACAGCCTCTGCGCAATTGCCTTCCGGCACGAAGAACATCTCGGCGCCCTCATCTCGGGCGGCCGAGATTTTGTGTGTAATGCCACCGATTTCGCCCACGTTGCCGGCAGCGTCAATAGTGCCGGTGCCAGCGAGGTGCTGCCCCTCGGTCAAATCGCCTGGACTCAGCTTGTCAATCACTCCGAGCGTCATCATGAGACCCGCAGACGGACCTCCAATGCCGCTGAGCTGGTACTCAACCTTGGTGTCGTCCGCGGATTGCGCCCCCATCCCAACGCCGAGCAGCGCGGCATTCTTCTGATGCGGATTTTCCGCCAGTGTCACAGAAATATCGACGGCTTTCTCGGGGTCAGAGTCCTCGCCCTTAGCAGTCTTCTGCTTGTCGACGGTCGCAGACTTGACCCTCAACGTGACAGTATCGCCCGGGTTGCGTCCGGCAATAATCGCCTTGACTTGCTCAGGCTTGCTTACGGCCACCCCATCCACGGCGAGAATCACATCGTCTTCATGCAGTCGCCCATCGACGGGACTATCCGGCACTGTGTAGGCGACGGTGACTTCCATCGGCAACCCGAGATGTGCCAGCGCAGCGGAGGTGGCGTTGGCCTCTGACTCGGTGAATGCAGCCTTGTTCTCCTCTTCCACCTCGTCCTGACTCTGGCCCGGAGGGAAGACCGCCTCAATGGGGACGATATCGTTGTCACGATCGAACCACAGGCCAATGACCTGCGGCAATGTCAGGTTATGTCTGACTGCGACGGTTGTCATATCCAGCGTGCCCTTAGAGAGTTCGGAGTCCGCAGCACTGCCACTGACCGAGATAATGCTCTTGCCCTCGACATCGCTGAGAACATCGAAGACCGGGCCAGGCCCCTGCGCGGCATAGGGCACTGTCAGCGTTGGCAGCGAGAGCACAGTTGCCAACGCGGCGATGGGCACAGCGCCCGCAACAAGAGTTTGGGTACGACGATTCACAAATAACACCCTACATTCTCGCTATCTGCCTACTGGACACCTGATGAATCTTGTCCGTGTCTGTTCGCTGGGCGCGAAGTTGCCAATAAAGTGGTGCTTTTAAGTACTCACGCGGGTCATTGCCCGGTACGGTGGGAGCATGAGTTCTAACGGATTTGGCTTTGGTCCGAACGACAATGATGACGATCGCGACGACGCTGGCAACAATGACTCCGGTCAGGGCGGTCAGGGCGGCCAGGGCGGTCCTTTCGGTTTCTTCGGGTTTCCCTTCGGTGGCATGGGCGGCGCCGGTGGCTTCGGTTTCGGCGGCCCCGGGCAGCCCGGCAGCGGCGCCTCCGGCAAGGGGGACCAGCCGAACTTGGGCGATATTCTCAACCAGTTCGGCGAGATGTTCTCCGGCATGGGGCAGCGATTCCAGGAGTCTAACTCTGGCCCTGTCAACTACGACGCGGCCGAGCGCGTTGCGCGGACCCGTCTTGGTAACCCGGCTCCGGTGAAGGACTCGGCCCGCGAGGCGCTGACTGATTCCCTGCGCCTGGCCGAACTGTGGCTAGATGACGTC
>NZ_KV787396.1:50932-209752 GCF_001807075.1 Corynebacterium sp. HMSC14B06
CCTCCCTGCCGGCTGGTGTCAACCGCGTAGAAGCGTGGAATAGCCTGCAGTGGTTGGAGAACACCAAGTCGACATGGACTCGCCTTGTCGATCCCGTCGCCAGCCGCATGAGTGATGCCTCCCTCGAGGGTGTTCCAGAGGAAGCTCGCGAGATGATGGGGCCGATGCTGGGCATCATGCGCCAGATGAACTCGATGAGTTTCGGTACTCAGCTAGGAAATGCGCTGGCGGAGTTGGCACAGACGAGCCTGACTGGTTCTGACCTCGGGCTGCCGCTACACACCACTGGTGCGGCGGTACTGCTGCCAACGCATCTCGTCGCTCTCGCGGAGGAACTCGAGGTTCCAGCGCGCGATCTGTTTATCTACGCCACTGCCCGCGAAGCTGCCCACCAACGTCTCTTCGACCGCGTGCCATGGCTGGCTGAACGCATGATTTCCTCTGTCGAGGAATACGCTGCCGGCATCGTCATCGATTACTCGGCGATTGAAGAGGCCGCCCGCGGTCTGGATATTGAGAACATGCAGGATCCGCAGCGTATGCAGGAGGCTATGAGCGAGCTGCAGAATATGGATCTGAGCCCGAAGATTCGTTCTCGTAACGAGAATGCTCGTACTCGTTTCCAGACGCTGCTAGCACTGGTCGAGGGATGGGTGGACATGGTTGTCACCGATGCCCTCGGTGAGCGTCTATCGGGTGCCGCACAGCTGGATGAAGCCTGGCGTCGTCGCCGCGCCACCGAAGGTGCTGAACAGGCGCTGGAGAAAGCCACCGGCATTGACCTCGGATCCCCCAAGGTGCGTGAGGCAACCAACTTGTGGCACCGTCTGACCACCGCTGTGGGCATCGAGCGACGCGACAAGGTCTGGGATCACCCGGACTTCCTGCCCGTGGCAGAGGATTTGGATGAACCCGCGGCCTTTATTGATTCGGTCCTTGGCGGCTCGGAAAACGATGACTTCGACCCGATCGCAGAGCTTGAAGAGCAGCTGCGCAAAGAGGCCGAAAAGCGCGCGGCTGAGGGCAACGACAGTGACGCCGACGACGATAAGTAGCGAGTTAGCTCTGGGTTCCCCAGCGTTGATACGCCTCTAAATAGCCCCGTGCCCGTTCGTGGTACGGGGCTTTTGCCGCCCAATACCAGAACTCTTCGGTATGACCACCGTCGACGAAAGTGTGCACCAGTTCGTGCACAATGACATCGTCGAGGACGTACCCCGGGACGTCGGCAAGCCTGTGCGAAATGCGAATGCGCCCAGGACTATCGACACCGCCGGTGACGGATGCCCACCTGCGCGACATGTTCTTGACCCATTTGATTGACTCGAACCGCGGGCGATCTTCCAGCACCGTACGAGAGAGCAGCCGTGCGCGGCGCTCCAGCTCGGAATTATCCAGGTTGCTGCCAACTTTCTTCCGCACTCGCGCAACAATTTCATTGACCTGCTGTTTTTCCGCAGCGGCGCTGAGATCGTCCGGAACCATGACAATGATCCGGTTTCCCTCCGCGCGGGCGGACACAGTACGGCGGCGGCGCTTCGAGCGCCGAACCTCAACATCCGGGCCGTACTCAGGTCGCTTGGTGCTCATGCTTTTTAAGCGTATATGCTCTGCGCTGCGATTGCGTAAAAGCTGGCCCCGGGGTAAAAGATATTTTTATGGGGGAATACAGGGATACGTCTCGGGGGCGGGATGGTACGGCTGGCGTAATAGGTTCGGACGCACCCGCGGCACAAACACTTGCCGCGCCTGCCACGGACTACGCGCTGCGGCCGGAGGTACCGATTGTCATGCGCCCAGGCGCGCGGATTCAGTTCGGCGTGGAACCGGAGCGCAGCATGATTCTGCCGCTTTCCGACGGCACCCCGCCGGGGCCTGTCTTCTCGGCGCTTCTTGCAGCTCATAGAGGTAGCACCTTAAGCGAGGCCTTTACTGACAGTCACGACAAACTGTCACCGCAGTTCATTACCGCACTTATCTCCGACCTTCACCGAGCCGCACTGGTCCAAAAACCACCGACACGGCGGAGGATTACGCTGATTGGTCGGGACAGCTTGCGCACCGGACTTTTAAAGGAGCTTCGTCGCACGGGTTGTGGTAGTTGGACGACGGCAATGTCGCCCACCCGCAATGCGACGCTGAAAATATCTCAATCCACACCGGAAGAGATCGGGCTCGCGGTGGTCACGGGCATGGAAGTACCGAGCATGCCCTTGGTTCGCGCTCTGTTTCATCGTGGAATTGAGCATCTGCACACGCATTTCCGCGATGGGGCACTGATTCTTGGGCCACTTGTTCAACCAGGTCAAGGACCCTGCTCGATGTGTTTCGAAGCTTATCGACGAGACCGCGACCCCGTCCGGGCACTGATTGCGCTACAGCTTCGCACTTTTACGCCCGTGGCCGCACCGGAATGGCTGAACACAGCGGTGCCACTGTTGGTTGGGCAGCTGCGGCGGCCGGATCTCTCAGATCTATGTGCAACGGAGGTGCGCATAGATCTGGAAAGCCTCGATATCACTCGCACTACTGTTGCTCCCCACCCGCAGTGCCCAGTGTGTGGTCATGGAAACTCGCAGATGCAGTTCATGTAATTCGAAGTGCCTTGAGCAGAATCTGACTAGGAATTCACGAAAGAATTGACGATTCCCAAGATGCCTTCGCCGAAATGATTGAGCTTCGCTTCTCCAATTCCGGGAATCTGCAGAAGTTCCTCCGGCGTAGTCGGCTGCTGCTCACCGATGGCCAGAAGGGTCGCATCGGAGAAGATTACGAATGCGGGGACCGTCATTTCCCTCGACATTTCCAAGCGCCATGCACGCAATGCTTCCAGTAGTGCAGGATCCGCACTGACTGGGCACTCTTCACAACGCCCTGAAATCCGCTCGGCATCGGTGTGCAATGGCTTAGTACAGCCCTTGCACTGTTTGGACTGCTGACGCTTACTGCGGGAACTAGAGCTCCTTGAGCTTCGCTGTGCCTCAGCCGAGTAGTCAGAGACATCAATGTCGAGTTCATCGAGGAATCGTGTGCGGCGACGTGACCTGCGGCCGCCTTCTGTCCGCGACAATGACCAAGATAGCTCCAGATGTTCGCGGGCTCGGGTAATGCCGACATAGAACAGACGGCGCTCTTCTTCGATGGCTTCCGCCCCCTGCGCAGGAGAACGGTCGAATTTATTCAGCGCATGTTGGATAGGCAGCGAACCGTCGGTAAGCCCAACGAGGAACACCGCATCCCACTCCAGCCCCTTGGCTGCATGCAGGCTAGCCAGCGTCACGCCATCCAGCGTCGGTGGATGTTTGGCCTGCTGCCGAGTGTGCAATTGGCCGAGGAGCGCCTGGATATTGACCTCGGTGTTGGCATGAACGATGTCCTTACACAGGTCGAATAGGGCGCGCAGTGACTGCCAACGTTCCCTGGCACCAGTGCCTTCCGGCTCTTGGTCAGTCATGCCAAGACCCGCGAAAACCTGCTTGACCAAATCCAACAGATTCGTGCCCTGCAATGTCGGAACAGTCCGTGAGGAACGGGAAACTCGCACAAGTGCTGCGATGGCATCGCGGATCTCGGGACGCTGGTAGAAACCGTCCCCGCCACGAACCTGGTAGGCGACTCCTACCTCGGACAAAGCCTGCTCAAAAACTGCGGACTGTGCGTTAATCCGGTACAAAACGGCAATCTCCGATGCCGGCGTACCCGCGTCGATAAGTCGCTTGATGCTGCGCGCGGTCGCGCGAGCTTCCATTGGCTCATCGTCGTACTGATTGAAAGTCGGCTCCGGGCCGTCTTCACGCTGCCCAATCAGCTTCAGCCGCGAGCCGGCGATACGTCCCTGCGCACGGCCGATGACATTGTTAGCCAGACCGACGACCTGTGGGGTCGATCGGTAGTCCCGCTGCAGGCGGACCACTGTGGCTTCCGGGTAGTCCCGAGAGAAGTTCATCAGGTATTGCGGAGTCGCGCCTGTGAAAGAGTAAATCGTCTGGTTGGCGTCCCCGACAACTGTCAGGTTGTCACGGTCTCCCAGCCAGGCGTTGAGAACTCGCTGCTGTAACGGGGTGACATCCTGGTACTCATCGACGACGAAGCACCGATACTGGTTGCGGAATTCCTCCGCCACTGCACGGGAATTCTCCATCGCACCGGCGGTGTGAATGAGTAGGTCGTCGAAGTCGAGCAATAGCCCGTCCGGGGTGGTTTTTATGTCCTCGTAAGCGCGATAGCAATCGACAATTTTCTCCGCAGACAGAGGCGCCGTGCGCCCATGCTCCCGCAGCGCGGCTTGGTACTGATCCGCACCGGCCAGAGTGGCCTTCGCCCACTCAATCTCGCCCATGACATCTCGGATTGTTTCCTTAGAGGTGTCCAGGCCCACTCGACGTACTGCTTGGGCGACAACACGGAATTTCTTGTCATCCAACAGCTGCCAGGGCATATCACCGGCGACTTGGGGCCAGAAGTAGCGCAGCTGGCGAAGTGATGCCGAGTGGAAAGTGCGCGCCTGGACTCCAGGCGTTCCCATCTTTGCCAGGCGGTCGCGCATCTCCCCTGCGGCACGCGAGGTAAATGTCACCGCTAATACCTTTTGCGGCTGCACAAACCCCTGGTCAATGAGGTACTTGATGCGATGAGTAATTGTTCGGGTCTTACCTGTACCGGCTCCGGCAAGAATGCACACCGGCCCCATCGGAGCCGTGGCTGCCTCACGCTGATCTGGATCCAGCCCAGCTAGATATTCCGGCTCGTTCACATCCGCCTCTGAGTAAGTCAAAAGTTGTTAGACCCCATTTTTAAACTTGTCGAGTGCTATTCGTCATTGCTGTAGACACGGCGGACGTACAGCAGCCGGTCGCCTGGCTCCACCGATTCACACTCCGGTGAATCAATTCGGTACAGCTCACCCGAGCGCACCACACCGAGTGCAATATCCGCGAGGTGCCGTGGGCTGGCACCGATTTCCTCTTCGGTGACGAGCCTCTCTGCAACAGAGAATCCTTCATCCGGGCTCAGGAGGTCTTCCATCATCTCCACCACCGAAGGAGTCACCGTGGCCAGCCCCAGCATTCGGCCGGCGGTTTCAGAAGAAATGACCACTTGGTCTGCACCTGACTGCGTCAACAAGTGGCGGTTTTCTGATTCACGCACTGAAGCCACAATTGAGGCACCCGGTGCCAACTCGCGGACAGACAACGTGACCAGCACCGCTGTGTCATCTTTGTTCGGTGCAACGACTATAGAGCGGGCACGCTGAATACCAGCTAACTTCAGCACATCAGATTTAGTAGCCGACCCATGCACCGTCGCCAAGCCTTGATTCGAAGCGTGGTCGAGTGCTTCCTTGTCCGTATCAATAACAACGATTTCTGCCGGATCTACGCCGTCCGCGAGAAGAGCTGCAATGGCAGAACGACCCTTGGTGCCGTATCCGATAACGACGGTGTGGTTGCGCAACTGTCTCCTCCAGCGCTGAATTTGCAGGGTTTTCCGAGACTCTTGGGTCAAAACGGTCAGAGTAGTACCGACCAAGAGAGCAAGGAAGGCCACACGCAGTGGCGTAATGATCAAAATATTGAGTAATCGAGCCCTCTGTGTGACCGGCGTGATGTCACCGTAGCCCGTCGTCGACAGGCTGACAGCCGAGTAATACACCGCATCGATGAAGGTGAGAGGCTCCGTGTATCCGTCGTGGTCGTAGTAGACCACGACGGATGCAATCAGCAGCAAAAACACGGCGTAGTTCAAACGACGTATGATTAGCCGCCAAGGATTCTTCGGCGCGGACTCAGGCAGACCAATGACTCCCAGCAGTGCATGCCCGGGAAGATCATTGAGCCCGGTTTCGTATCCCGAAGATTTCCGAATTGGATTACGCAACCGCTCCTCGCCTGCCTTTCATGAAAACTCCTCCCGGTGAAAAATAGCGCATACAAACTGCTGCTTTCACCTGGATAACTGGCCACGGCCACGCGGCAGTTACATACGTAGATGATTATCCAATCAGCTCGCGCATTTTCCTGTCTAACTCTATCCTGCTTGGCAGTAGCGCTTCATCTGGTATTAGCGTCCGTCCTGCCGAAACGTAGAAGAACCCGGCTTCAATGTCTTCGAGGGCAGTTTCCATTCCCATCTCGCGCAGCCTATCCGACCACGCCAGGCGGTAAATCGCCAGCTGTAGCGCCGCTACTTCCCTTTCCTTTCCGCGCGGCATCTGGCCTGTCTTCCAGTCAATGACGCTCCACTTCCCGTTGTCGTTAAACACCGCGTCGATTCGGCCGACGACCCGCCTCTGCCCGATGGCAATTTCAAACGGCACCTCTACATGCGTTGGCGTGCGGTCAGCCCACTCAGATGCCTCGAAATTCGCCTTCAATTTCTCCAGTTCGCGTTCGGACGCGACTTGTTCTGTGCCGAGGAAGTCATCCAGTTGATCCCCGAAGAGATCCTCATCGTCCAGCAGACTGTGTGCACCGAAGCGATTCTCCAACCAAGCGTGGAATGCCGTACCTCGGCGCGCGAATCGGTTTGGCTTAAACGGCACCGGGCGTGCTTTCCGACGAGCAAACGCGACCGGATCCGCAATCATCGCTTGGTATTCGCTAGTGGACATGCTTGTCGGCATTGGTAGATGAATCTCCGCGGCCTTAGCTCGAAGGATTTCATCCACGAGAATGGTCGTTTCCGTTTCCCATACCTCAGACAGGTCACCTGCAATGGGGCGCTCATCCTGGTCTTCGCCCATGTAGCGCATGACGCTTTCGGCTGCTCGCTGCACACTATCTCGGCGGTTGCCCAGGGTATCGACGGGCCAGACCACCCCATCAACCGCAGTGTCGCAGTCCAAATCGACTTCAGTGTCCTCTACCTCAGGGTCCTCCCCATCTGTCCACGACACCACATAGTCACTGAATTGAGTGGCGATGGCTGCGAAGTCCGCCGACACGTCGGTGGGTTTCTTCAAGCTCGGATTAGGCCGCCTGCTTGCAGTGACAATGAGCTTTTTCGCGGAGCGAGTCATGGCAACGTAGAAGAGGCGCTGTTTTTCTTCCCTCTCCACTTCTCGCAGCTCTTCCTTGTAGGCTTTGATCACCTTGTTGAGGTCGGTCTGGTTATCGGTGCCTGATATGTCCAGTTCGGGGGCGTTGCTATCGACAGAATCAGCGACAGGAGCCCAATCGCCTGCTGCAAGCTGCGTTGCATCCTCTGTTGTTTCCGCACTAGCCGTTAGCGGATCCACTTGAGTAATTGCGCCAGGAGGAAGCTGAACTGAATTGGTGAGCCACGATGACAAATCAACTCTGTCGAACTTGCTAGTGGTGATGCCCGGAACAGCAACGGTTTCCCACTCCAAGCCCTTTGACTTGTGCATAGTCATGATTTGGACACAGTTTTCCGGCATGTTCATAGGTGCCCGTTCCAAGCCATCATCGTGTTCGACAGCGAATTCCAGATAGTTCAAAAACCCTGTCACATCGTCCGAGATATTTTGAGAATACGTCGCAGCGATATCGACAAACCGATCCAGATGTGCAGTCGTCGGCCTGGTTATCGCGGTAGCGGAACCGTACTGTCCGGCCGCTGCTTCTACGCGAATTCCAAACTCAGTAGCGATGTCCTCGACCAGTTCCGGCAGAGGCTTATTCAGCGAGAACCGGCGTAGTTTTCGTAGGCTTGCACCCAACTGTGCGATGCGCACCATTGCTTCATCTGTGTAGTTCAGTGACTCGCTGCAGACCAACCGCCCATTTTTTTCCACACTGCCGCGCGCCAGCGGGGTGCCGTCGTAAAAACGAATATCCGGGTCGGCGATGGCGTGCCCCAGCCCCACCGCGGACGATGCTGCTTCGGCATCTTCCACGAGCTTGTCATACTGGCGAGCGAGCTGGGAAAGCGGTGAGGAGTCTGAAGTCTCTTCGACGTTGCCCTTCTTGCGGGCCAACTCGTCCTTTCCTGTGATTGCCAGCTGATCTACACGAGTGCGAAGTGCCTCCACGTCTGCGGCACCCAAATTGAACTGTGGGCTGAGTAGCAGACGCAGAGCATCCTGGTCTGAACTGGGGTCGACCAATATCTTCATCACCGAGGTGATATCCATGACCTCGGGCAAGTGCAGCAATCCAGCGAGTCCCACAATGATTGCAGGCACACCCCGCTCAGACAGTGCATCTAAATAGACAGCCGATTCAGCATTTGTCCGAACCAGGATGGCAGCATCGAGCTTGTTGCCAGCTGCTTCACATTCGCGTAATTGCGCCTCCATGCAATCTGCGATGTATGCAACTTCTTCCTCACCGGTTGCAGTGAAAGCAAGCTGCACCTCGCCCTGACCTGCTTTTGGCCCCGCATCCAGTGCCTCTACCGTACGAGCCTGCCCCGCAAAAGCACGGTCGGAGACTGCGTTAGCAAGCTGCAGCACTGACTGCGGGTTTCGCCAAGAAATGGTCAGTTGCTTTTTCTCCGCTGGCTGCCCATCCGACCGCGGAAAATCATTGACAAACTGCACAAGGTTTTCGGCCGTTGCTCCTCGCCAGCCATAAATTGCCTGCATCGGATCGCCGACAGCGGTGACACAACCACCGGAGAACAGCGCACGCAGGAACAGCCGCTGTGTGTGCGACGTGTCCTGGTACTCGTCGAGCATGATGATCTTAAAGCGACGCCGCTCCTCCTCCCCGACTTCCGCGAAGTCGGTGGCTAGCCGGGCCGCACGAGCCATCTGCATACCAAAGGTGGCTACATTTTCTTCATTGCACCGAGCTCGAACCTGCTCTACCAGCGGCAAAATCTCTAATCTCTCCCGCTGCTTATCGACGATGCCCTGTAGATCGCCAATTAGCCCCTCGCGTTTACCCTTCTGCGGGGTCTGCTCAATATTGCTGATGAACGCTTCGGTTTCCTCGCGAATCGCCTGCGGAGTAGACAAGTTTGAGTCGATGTTCGACCCCAGCTCAATAATGCGACTGGCCAGCGTTGATGGCGCAATATCGACATCAATTTCGGTCACATTGCGAGCTGTTTCCCAGGCCAACTGCCACTGCGTCGCGCCATCCATAATGGTGACCCCCGGCTCCGTCGGCAGCAAAAGACCATAATTGCTCACGACTTCAGAGGCATAGGCATCGTAAGTAAGCGTGGTTGGGGCAATGACCTCGAGGCTTGCTAGCACCTCTGGTGAAGCTTGTGCACGAAATGCAGCGGAAGAAGCAAGCGCATTCAGCTGTTGGCGGATACGGACGCCGAGCTCGCGCGCTGCCTTCCTGGTGAAGGTCAAACCTAGAACTTCTTCTGGGCGGATAAAGCCGTTGGCGACCAACCACACAACACGGGCAGCCATTGTCGCTGTTTTACCAGCACCGGCACCGGCGACAACAAGCATTGGTTCCATCGGTGCACCGATTACCGCCGCTTGTTGCGGGGTGGGCGGAAAGTCCTGCCCCATCATCTCCGACAGGGTGACGGGATCAATGATGGTTCGTTCCTCCGACATGACTACCGATTCCCTTCTGCTGCCGGGCACGCCTTCGAAAGCGTGCAGAACTTGCAATGATCACCAGCGAGCGCCAAGGCACGCGGGCCAGACGTCGCACGTGCTACCTGCTCTACGCGACGCTCCCAGTCAGCCAACTTGTCTTCCGTGAGCTTTGACTGTTCGCGGCTAGTGATAATGGTCTTATTGTGTGACTTTCGCGGAAATACCAGGTATGCCCCAGATTGTTCAATGCCTTCGCCGTTGTCCACAGCGAGCCCATCTCCGCTTTCAACGAGCTTCCCCTTCGACAGCGCCAGTTGATATGTAGCTAGCTGTGCGTGTCCTTCTACTTCTTTACCGGAGGGCGCTGTCTTACCGGTTTTAATATCGACGATTTGAACTGCACCATCAGCGTCTTCAATCAACCGGTCGATTCGTCCGACAATCACGATGTCATCGTTGATGTTGACATTTACTGGGACCTCGGTTCCGATATCTTTCTTAGTCTCAATCCACCGCTGCCAATCCTCCAGCCCGGTCAACCAGGTCTCTTCCTCAGTACGCTTACGCCACTCCGGATCATCGGACAGGTCCCCAAAAACACGCCGGATCTCAGACTGAGCCTCAGGCACAGTCACTCCCTTGGCGACTGCTTCTACCGCCTGATGCAGTAGAGAGCCCAGATACATGGCCGATGTCGGTGCTGATTTATCCAACATGGCCTTCAACGGACAACTCAGGGTTGCTTCCACCTTGGAGGGATTGATCCTCATCGGCTTCTTGTCATTTACCGGCTTCGAAGTCGACGGTGCACGGAGCCCCCACCAGGTGTCTGGATGTGCGCCAGCAACCTCAACCTGCGCCAATCGCGCGAGTTGACGTGCAGCTTGTCGACGCCGCGTCTCAGTCTCCGCATCGTCCACAACGGCTGCACGCAGTTCTGCCAGCAGTGACTCCACAGAGAGCACCCGTGGCAGGCCTTCACCGGCCCATGCGACATCTTCTGCCTCTGCAACATCCGGATTGCCGGCGTTTGCTTCATTAGCCGTAGCCCCGACTCCGTTCGCAGACGACGATGCTTCCGACTGTTTCACCAGCTCCGTCACCGAATTACCGAGCTTTTCAACGAGCTCGATAATAAACGGACTGGGAACTCCAACATCGTCAGGAGAATCGACTGCGGTCAGCAGTACCCTGTCGCTCGCCCGTGATACCGCGACGTGCAGCAAACGACGTTCCTCCGCCAGCGCATCCGCCATGGAATTGATGTACTCCCGCGGCTCAATTCCGTGATCAACGAGACCGATGAACTCGTTCTGCTTCATCACCGAGCCAGTCACACCGAGGCTGGGCCACTGGCCTTCCTGGACTCCGACAACCGCTACTGCTTTCCACTGCCTGCCCAGAGCCGCATGGGCTGAGAGAATGCGCACGGCATCGCGCTCTACCCCGCTACGGTCACGTGCGCCGATGGGCAGCTCCTGCTCTTCCACAGAAGCGATAAAACCGTCAACCGTCAGTTTTGGATTCAGCTCCACACGGTCACCAGCAAAGTCGAACAGTGCCATCACAGCATCCAAATCGCGGTCAGCCGATGCGCCAGCTGTACCGCCGCGCAACGATGCCGCCACCAGATGGTCTGCCAAACCAGTGGACTGCCAAATTGCCCACAAAGTTGCTTCCACACCATCGCGCAACGCTTCACGAGCTGCGCTCAACAGATCCAGCGGCACCTGCAGCGCCTGACGTTCACGCTGCGACAGAGACTCAATAAGCTCCAGCTGTTCAGCTGTGAGTCCCTCTGCCTTCAAGATTCCGATGAGCTGAGTCATCGCGGCCCCGCCGAACAGGTCGGCCTTTCGGATTCCGCGCAGCAGACGCTCTTTGACAATCGGATCCATGTTGACCAATGGGCCGGAGAGGAACTCGTCCCACTCCACGTCATCGAGCGGGTTCATAGTTGCCCGCAACGCCACCATCAGCGCTCGCACCAATCGCTGATGACTTAGCACGATGTCCGTTGGGTCAATCTGCACAGGCACACCCGCACGCGACAACGCACGGAACAGAGAGGACTCCCCTGCACCGGACCGGACGATGACCGCCATATCCTTCCATGCCACTCCCTCGTCAATATGAAGGCGCCGGAAGTAGTCCGCGACTGTGGCTCGCTGTGCACGTTCAGAAGGATGAATAGCTATGCTTACTGCACTTTTAGCTGCGTACGAGTTTTCCGCTGCGACGGTATCGCTGTTGTTTCCAACTTCGGATTCACGAGCTTCCTGTGCTCCAACTGAACCGACAATGCCACGGTATGCAGGAGCCTTAGGCAAGCGCTGAGAAACTGCGTTGACTAAATCCGCGATATCAGCGTTACAGCGGTAAGACTGCTGCAAGTGGATTGCCTTGTACTCGACCTCACCAGTCCCCCGGAGATAGTCATTATTAGCACCGCGGAAATGGAATACCGATTGATCTTCATCACCAGTAATGACGGCTACGGCCGCCTGCGACACAAACCGATCCACAAGACGCGCAGCTTCCGGGGATAGGTGTTCAGCATCATCGACCAGCACCACCGACTTTCCCCACCGAGCCAGTGCTTGCGCGTCTGTATCCAGCTCCATCAATGCCGCAGAGACAATCTCTGCAGCGTTCAGGCTGGGCTCCCACGCCAACCGCATAGTCTGCTGATACTCCGCCATAAACTTGCCAGCCGCACACCACGACTCAATGCCATAGTCCACGCCGAGCTGCTGAAGCCTCGGGGCATCAATCCCCCGCTCAGCTGCACGCAGCAGAAAGTCACGAACCGCACGGGAAAAACCGACTAACGGAAGAGCCGGGCGCAACCGCTCTGGCCAATACGCACCACCATCTTCCGCATGACCGGCCAAAAGTTGCCGCACGACAGCATCTTGGCGTGCACCAGTGGTCAACGATGGTTCAGGCTCTCCCCGACTGACAGCGGCATCACGTACTACTGCATAGGCAAGCGAATGCACGGCACGCACCATGCCACCTTGACCTGCCCCGACCGAACCGCCTTCCCCCAGTTCAGAGGAAAAACGCCTGTCAATATCCCGCCTCAATTCCGCGGCGGCCTCTTTTGACTGTGACACCACCAAAATGCTGTCCGCCGGAATGCCCGCCTGCATGTAGTCCACCGCGAGATCTGCCAGCAGCGAACTCTTACCAGTCCCTGGGCCGCCTAAAACGCGCACAACAGACTGGTTTACAAGCTTGTTCTCTACCACGAGCGCCCGATTATGGGAAGGGAAAAGCGCCTCTACCGCAGTACCCAACCACTGCCGACGACGAGGAGGTTCCTCCTGGACGAACCGAACCTTCGGCATTCCATCTACGTTCATGTGCACCATTGTGGCACAACCTCCGGACCAATACTCGAACACCCATTCGAAGTAAGGAGAAAAATACCCCCGCCCCAAAAAACTCCCGTAAATACTGCCCGGCGTTACTTAGACACAAACGCGCGAACTAGCGAAGCCGCGCGGAACAGACCGCGATACGCACTCGGCTGCGATTCTGGACTAACAGCGTGGACAAAAAGTCGATAACACATCGCACGAACGAGCAACTGACCGAAATCCGGCAGGTGATCGAAGCGCCGCAGTAGCTCCTCATCAGCCCCCATCATGGACAGACAATCCACTGCCGCCAAGGCAGCTGTCCAACCACGGACATGCCACGCTGGCACGATATCGGTGAGAACCGGGGCGGCCGTGCCGTCGTAAAGCAGCGTGCCGACGAGGTCTGCGTGACAGACCTGCAGAAGCTCCGTTGGCACAACCATCTCTGCCCGCAGCTGGAGAAGATCACCGGAGATCGTGAGAGCCTCGGCACAATCGGCGCGGGGGACGCTATCCGCGTCGAGAAGCTGCTCGAGGATGCCGATTGGGTCAGAGTCCCAAGCTGCGCGATTACACATGACGAAGTAATCGGGCTCTTTATCAAGGAGGAACTGTGGCCGTTCAATACTGGCAAGCGACTCTTCCACGCGACCAGCGGCCACAATGGTTTCATCGGCACGTGGCGCGAATCCCCCCGGGATGAAATGACGAGCCTGCCACCCAGCAATGACTAAGCGGCCGTCACTGGTACGCACGGATTTCGCCACTCGGACGCCATCGACATCTAGCGCACTGCGAACCTTTGCAGACCACAGCGCCTGCGCCGAATTATGTACCGGCGAAAGGACAATGGAATCGTCGTAGACCCAGCCATTGTCCCAAGCTCGCCCGGCACGATGCGGCTCGCCCTCGGCACCAAAGGCCTCTAAAACACGGTCGGGAGGAGTGGCGATCATAATCTGCTACTACCTTGCTTTCTGAGTCGGTGCGGCCGTATCGTCGTCCGCCCCAAATGGGTACGGCCAGCCGTTGACAGAACACGTCTTACCATCGACCTGATAGACCTCGCTGCTGTCGATTTTGTGCAGTTCATCGTTCGACACGCTCAGGGTCTGCTGCATCATGATTGGCGCGATACCGCCGTCCCTCGGACAGGGCTCGTGAACCGCGTACCCAAGTCCGTGACCAACCTCGTGATTAATAAGGTATTGGCGATACAATCCCAGGTCCCCCTCAAAAGGCAGGGCACCTCGAACCCACCGGGCGATACTGACGACCACGCGCCCAGGCTCACCTTCCCGCTGCCCAGACAGGTAACAGGAGGTCTCCATTCCCAAGGTGTTGCCGCACAGCTGATGTGCGGTTCCAGTCGCGGAAAGCTGCACGACAATCGTCGGATCCTGGTCGCGAGGCACTGCCTCGAAAGAAAAATCTGGATTAGCTGTCCAGCCACGTGGATCGGCCAGAATCGAGTTCACCGTCTCTGCAAAGGCGCGCTCGCCACCAATCGAAGGAACATCAATGTTGTCTTCAATTTCCACGGAATACCTGACCGCATTGTCGCGCCCCTCCCCAACACGGGGATGCGCCACGGTAACATCTTTAAAATTTCCCGAGGGTTCCGTGGCAAAGGCCGGACCGGGTGGCAACTGCCCTCCCTCGTAACCATCACCGTATCCCTCACCGGGCACCGGACCAGGGCGACCATTGCCACTCTGCGAGGCGACAGTGCCAGTGCCGGAACCTGAAGAATCATCTTCAGCAGTGAAGATGTCGAAGAGAATGATGACTGTGAGCACCACAAGTACAGGGATGGCATAGGCTCGCCACCCCCAACTCCTTGCAATGCGTACGAGAAAGGGTTCTTGCGTCATTAGGCGAAGAAGCCAACCTTACGGTCTGCGTTATTACCGGTACGGACGTAGGCGACCTTGTCAGCATTAATCAGGTACTCCTGACCAGCGCCGTCGCTGAGCTCAATCACACCTTCGCCAGCAGCCAGCTTCTGGGAGATCGCAGCCTTGACCTCCTCGCCACCAGCGACGTTTTCAATGTTCAGCTCACGCGTATTGTCTGCAAATCCAATAGTGATGTCCATAGGTGACATCATAACCATTCCCAAAGCGGCTAGGATTAGAGAGACCGATTAAGCCGTCGTGTCACGTGAGGTTACAAACAGCAAAGGAGTCGCCGTGGCAGAGTCCCAGTCCCCGACATTCGTCGAATTGGGGGTCGCCGCGGAAATCTGCGACGCACTCGCCGACGAAGGAATCACCCGCACATTTGCCATCCAGGAACTGACGCTGCCCTTGGCGCTCGACGGCACGGACATCATCGGCCAAGCCCGTACTGGAATGGGAAAAACTCTTGGTTTTGGTGTCCCCCTTATTGACCGCGTCTTTGATGACGCCCGCATTCCAGAACCGGATGGCACTGCCCGCGCAATCATCATCGTCCCCACCCGTGAGCTATGTGTGCAGGTCGGCGAGGATTTGGCCCGCGCTGCGCACTCAACCAATCTGCGTGTGTGCACTATTTACGGTGGCCGCCCCTATGAGGAACAGATTGAACAGCTAGACCGCGGCGTGGACATCATCGTCGGTACTCCCGGCCGTCTCATCGATCTTTACCAGCGCAATAATCTAGAGCTGTCAGGCGTAAAGATTTTGGTTCTCGACGAGGCCGACGAGATGCTCGACTTGGGCTTCCTTCCGGACATCGAGAAGATTCTGGCTGCGGTGCCAGATGAACGTCAGACCATGCTCTTCTCGGCAACAATGCCGGGCCCAATTCTGACTCTCGCACGTACCTTTATGAATCGCCCGGTGCACATCCGCGCTGAATCAGGCGAGGAAGAGGCCACAGTCCACGAGACCACTAAACAGATTGTTTTCCAATCGCACCAGATGGATAAGGTCTCGGTCATTGCCCGCATCCTGCAAGCCAACGGTCGTGGTCGCACCATCATTTTTGCTCGCACGAAGCGCGGCGCCGCCTCGGTTGCTGAGCAGCTCGGCGAGCGCGGCTTCCTGGTCACCGCCGTCCACGGCGATATGGGCCAGCCTGCACGTGAGCGCTCGCTGACGGCGTTCCGCAATGGCGACGTCGACGTCCTGGTCGCAACCGATGTCGCGGCTCGCGGTATCGATATCGACGATGTCACCCACGTCATCAACCACCAGGTGCCCGATGACGAAATGACCTATGTCCACCGCATCGGCCGCACCGGCCGCGCGGGACACAGCGGTGTCGCCGTTACGCTCGTCGGCTGGGATGAAACCACAAAGTGGAAGGCTATTTCAGATGCTCTCGACCTGGACATGGCCGAGATTCCGACGTGGTTTTCCACCTCCCCCGAGCTCGCTGAAGCTCTAGACATCCCCGAGGGGATCGATGAGAAGGTCGGGCCAGCCCGCCCGGTGTTGGGTTCCAGACCACCTCGCGGGCGTGGCGGAAGAGGCCCGCGAAACAACCGCTCACAGGCTCATCATCGCAATCGCGGCCAAGGACGAAGCTCAAAGCGGGCCGGCCACTCCAATTCTCATCGTCGCAGCTAGGCCGCTGCGCGTGCCAACTCCCCGCCTCACCTCTCGCCACGACCACTCGTCGACAGGACATTCCAACCGTGCTGCAGTCACCACAAGCCAACGCTGAGCCCACCACTGCAGAGACCCGACTGCGCCGCAATCGAATCGCATCAGTAGTTCTCATCATCGCCGTAGTGCTAGTCGTCGGTTGGACATGGGTCGCTTCTCCGGCTCGTAAGGTCGATCGCACTGAATCCACGGCACCGACGAGCAGCACAGCGCAAGCCCCGGCCGCGAACGATCCGGAGGCAATGCCACATACTCTCCGGCCGGTGTGGTCCACTGAATCGTCGGCAAGCACAAGCACGCACACCATCTCCCCGGCGCCACTGGTGATGGACAACTCCCTCATCGTTGCTGAGAACAAGGGCGTGCGTGCTATCTCGCTTAACGACGGCACGGAGCGCTGGCACTATCGACGAGATATTCCGCTTTGTGCGCTCTCGGGCAGTGATGGCCAAGTTTTCGCGACTTTTCGTGGGGCAGCTGGCTGCGGTGAGACCGTTGCACTCAAGCCCGACTCGGGGCAGTATGTCGCGACCCGTAAATCGATTGCGGCTGACAGCCCTGCCGCCGTGCGCTCGAACTCATACGCGGGTGTCTACGACTCTGGATTCCTGGAGCTGTGGCGCTCTGACCTGGTCCGAGTAGTCGAGTACGGCAAGATTCCAGCGTCTCCGGAACCGAAGATGCAGCCGCATCCGGAGTGTTCGATTATCAGTGCGCTCACGCGCGTGGAGCTGCTGGCCGTCGTAAACAACTGCGATGGTCACGGGCGCCTGGTCATGCAGGCGGCAAATCCGGAGGAGTCTCGGAAACCGGAGGTCAAGAGCGATATTGACCTTGGTCCGGTAACTGCAGATATGTCACTGGTATCGATTGGCCAGGACACGGCGGCGGTACTGTCAGACAATCGCATCCGAGTTTTTCGTATGGACGGCACGATGCTGACTGAATTGGCGCTGGATGAGACTACCCTGCGCCCAGCACCGGCGGAAGCTAACTCCAACGGCGATGCCCCGCTTGCGCCTTTTACAACGGATCTTCCCCATCACATGACGTGGTGGTCGCCGCGTGGTTTACTAGGCTTCCGCCCGAGCACCCTGGCGCCGGATTTCGAGTTTCCTGAGGCCACAGGAACCCCAGCTCCATGGGGTGAGCATGTTTTCATGCCAGTCGCTGACGGAGTCGCGGTATTGAATGCCAAGACTCTCGAGATTATCGGCACACTCCCGTTGCCTGCAGCTGCGAAGTCCACTCATGCAAATAATGCGGACAAGCCGGAAGTGCCCGTGCGCCTTGCGGTTGTCGGTGACACGCTACTAGTTCAGCGCGGTGAGTCAGTCGACGCGTTCGCCATCGAAGCTTAGAAAGAGCGGGCAGCCCAATCAATCGCCTTCGGACTAAACATACAGGCCAGCGCAGCAATTGAAGCTGCCGCCGTCGGTAGAGCAAGCAGAAAAGCGCTCGAGCGGAACATGTAATAGGCCACGCCCAGCAAGCAGAGGTTGAGCATAATAATCGGCCCGCGCCCCCATCGGGCGCCACGCAGCAACATAATCGCACCAGCGAGAACAGCGCCGAAAATGAGAAGGAACCACAGCGCGGTACCCCAACCGGAAATGACCGCGGCCTCGTCGCGGTACCCCATCAAATCACGAATGAGAAGGAAAACCCCGTAGCCCAGACCGAGGGCACATTCGGCGACACCAATCCACGCACCGACCATAACAACCTGAGGTGCGGCGATCGGCCCGTCGGCTGCCGCAAGCTGGTCGGTAGTACGCGATTTGGGCGCATTGCTGCTGTTTTTCTGGTTACTCACGCCCTACATGTTAGCCCGGTGCGAACCGATGAATACACCCTGGAGGCATACCGGCTAATGCGCCCATCACAAGTCTGCTCATGCACTATTCTTGGTGCCTGTGCGTGCGTTGCTAATCTCCAATCCAAATTCGACCAGTAACACTGCTCGACGTATGCCCGGCGTTGTGCGGGCGCTTCGCTCGGTCGAGGGGATTCGCTTGACATCCATGTTTACCGCCTACCCTGGCCATGCTGCGGAAATGGTGGCGGGTAAAACGGTTCGCGATTACGACGTCATTATTTCTCTCGGCGGCGACGGAACCATTAACGAGATTGTCAATGGGCTCATGAACTCCAACCCATTCTCCGCACTGCCTGCCACTGACCTGCCTGTCATCGCGACAATTCCCACCGGCAGCGCCAACGTTTTGGCAGGTGCGTTGGGTATTCCCCGCGACCCCGTAGATGCCGCGTGGTACATCGCAAGTCTGCTGCGCTCCCGAACCCGCAGCACTATCAGCGTTGGACATGCAGCGGAGCGATGCTTCGTGGTCAATGCCGGTATCGGCATCGATGCGGAAGTCATTTCCACCATGGAACAGCTCCGACAAAACGGTACCCGCGCCAAAGCCGTGCGCTATTTGCCGGCAATTTTCACCGCATGGAATCAGTTGCGCAAAAGCCCGCCACAAATCACCGCAACTATCGACGGCACGGAGTTTGGCCGTGATCTCGCAATGGCCGTGGTGTCCAACTCCAATCCCTGGACATTCCTCGGCGACCTCCCCATCGTCACCAACCCCACTGTGTCCCTACGCAGAGGCCTGGGCTTTTATGGCTTCACTTCCCTGAGGGGAGTGACGGGACTTGTCGCCGCAGCCAATTTGGCCGGTTTCTTCACCCGACTGCGTTCCCCCTTCCACGTCGAAGCCCGCGAACGACGCGTCGACAACGCCCAGCACATCGAGCTCACCGCTACTGCCCCACTTCGTCTCCAGTTGGACGGCGAGTACATCAATCAGTGTGAGTCCCTCAACATCCGTGTTAAGCAAGGCGCTATCAATTTTGTGGCGCGTGCCGACGATTACACCGAGGACCAGTTCACCAAGAAAGTCGCTACCCGCCCCGTGGACGAGCGCTTGCTCGTTGTGGTGACCAAAAAGGTCATGGATCGCACACGCCGACTGTTCAGTACTAGCCAAAAGACCGAGGCAAACCCGGCTTAAACTGCAACTGTTTACTGACAAGCCAACAAAAATGCGCCATACACCCTCACTACTGCAATTACCAAAACTAAAATCACCCCCACAAGGGGCTAGTTTTGACCTGGCGTTTTAACCAAAACTTCACTTTTCTGTGAGGTTTGGCACTTTTATTCATTTTGCTCTTTACGAACCGCCCCAGTCGTGAAAACATGTAAATCGTCAGCGAGACAGGCACGCAGTTCACTGGTTGTGTAACCATGCAAGTCTCGCCTTTTTAGGCGCAAACTCTTTGGTGAGTCCCCACTACCTTTCACGTCGTATAGGCGATGGAACAGGTGGCCCCTCCCAAGATGCCTAATACCCCTGGGCAACCGGGAATGAACCCCAAACCTTCGTTGAGATACGGCGATTTGTCGTGTCTGACGAAATCCATTTCCGGAGCTGCCTTCCCGCAAGGAAATTTAACCCTGCCCTCACCCGGGGCTCGTAATGTTTTAGGAGTTTGTCATGGATTGGCGTCACAAGGCCGTTTGTCGTGAAGAGGATCCGGAGCTGTTCTTCCCGGTCGGTAACTCCGGCCCGGCTCTCGCCCAGATTGCTAAGGCCAAGGTCGTTTGCAACCGTTGCCCCGTTACTGCTCAGTGCCTGGCCTGGGCACTTGAGACCGGCCAGGATGCAGGTGTCTGGGGCGGCATGAGCGAGGATGAGCGTCGCGCACTGAAGCGCCGTCGCAACCGCGGTCGCACTCGCCGCACTCGCACCAGCACCGCAGTCTAATTAAAAGACTTACCCTCTTACCGTGTAATCTATACCGGTTGATACCTGTTTAACCCGATAGAAAGAGAGCCCAGCTATGAGCAAGCGTGGCCGTAAGCGCAAGGACCGTCGTAAGAACAAGGCTAACCACGGCAAGCGTCCGAACAGCTAAGTTGCCCTTAGTTGCAGCAGTCTTAGCCATCACCGGCTAAGACATCTCACTCCACCCCGGCACAACTCGGTATTGCACCGAAGGACGGGGTGGAGTTTTTTATGCCTCCAGCGGATACCTCAGCGGGTAGCAGATTTGAAAGTGACTAGGTTTATGACACATGAATTGAATTCACCCGCGGTTTTTTGTCATAAACCTAGTCACTTTCAACACCTTTTCGATGCCTCGTCGATACCGCATCCTCGCTTTCCGGATTAACCATCCGCCGGAACCTTACCAGCGAGTTTGGAGCCCAAACCCCACCGGGAGTAACGTCTAAAAATAGAGCTTTTACGGCAGCTTCAGCTAGGTTGCTCGAAAGCAACGGGGCTATAGCTCAGTTGGTAGAGCGTCGCGTTCGCAATGCGAAGGTCAGGGGTTCGATTCCCCTTAGCTCCACAAATAGCTCCACAAAAATATCCCAGGCCACATCACCGTGACCTGGGATTTTCCCATTACGCATTACCGCATTACCGTATTACGCAACATCGCATTAAGCATCAAAGGAATACGCGCCAAAAGATGACGCACCAAAACCTAGCCGCCAGCAGCTACCTGCGGTACTCCACCCGCGTATAGGACACGCGAATCCGAGTGGTAATGCGCTGACGGAGGTCCTCAGGGGCAGGTTGCTGGCAGCACCGGCGTAGCAGCCGTCGTATAGCTTGCTCGGAACCGAACTCTTCCAAGCACTGAGGGCATTTGTGAATGTGTTCCTCGAGAAAGCGGCGTTCCTCCGAATCACACTCTCCATCCAAAAATGCGTGTAGGCGCGAGTGGACATCCTGACAGAAAGCATCTTCACAGGCGTGCCCGCGCTCTGGCGTCTGCTCCATATCTTGGCTCGACTCTCGGCTCATCGCGGAGAATCTCCCTTCTCTTCTTTCAAGAATCCACGTTCCACGGCTACGTTGTGCAACGCGTCTCGGAGCTGTTTTCTTCCACGGTGGAGCCGACTCATCACAGTTCCGATGGGCGTGCCCATGATTTCGGCGATTTCCTTGTAGGGCAATCCCTCGACATCGGCGTAGTAGACCACCATCCGGTAGTCCTCTTTGAGGCTCATCAAAGCGTCACGAATTTCCTCGTCAGGAAGCTTTTCCAGCGCTTCAACCTCAGCAGAGCGCAGCCCTATCGAAGTGTGCGACGCGGTTTCCGCGATCTGTGAATCCGTGATGTCATCGGTGGCGTACTCGGCAGGACGTCGCTGCGCCTTGCGGTAGTTGTTGATGTACGCATTCGTCAGAATGCGGTAGAGCCACGCTTTCAGGTTCGTGCCCGGCTTGTAGGAGCGGAAGCCCTGAAAAGCCTTGATGTAGGTCTCCTGCACCAGGTCTTCGGCATCGGCGGGGTTGCGTGTCATCCGCAGCGCCGCTCCATAGAGCTGATCCAAAAGCGGCATGGCATCACGCTCAAAGCGCTGCGCAAGCTCCTCATCCGACTCATCAGTCCGGATGGCCGATGTTCCTGTCTGATCACCTGACATGCTACCTATCCTAAAACATCCGCACCCACGAGTCGGCCAGACCCCCGTCACCAGGCATTTCGTAGCGTGGCGGCACTGGTGTGCAACGATGGGAAATTATGTCGAAGAAGTCCGCCAAGAAATCCGCTGCCGCCACCCCGGCAATCGCCGTCTGTCAGAACGCCGGAATCGACTTCCACGTTCACCAATTCCCCCACGGCAGCGACAACTTCGGCGAAGAGGCCGCCTCTTGGCTACTAGAGCATCTCGGAGTCGAGCCCGAACGCATCTTCAAAACTCTCATTATCGAGCTATCCGGCAAACGCACTGGGCTGGCCATCGCCGTCGTCCCCGCCACCGGAATGCTCAACCTCAAGGCCGCTGCCGCGGCTGTCGGGGCTTCCAAGGCCACGATGGCCGACCCCCATGACGCGTCACTTGCCACCGGCTACGTTCCCGGCGGCATCTCCCCGCTTGGCGGTCGCCGCAAGCTCCCCACCGTCATTGATGAGACAGCCACTCTCGCCGACACTGTGTTTGTCTCCGGTGGTCGCCGCGGGTGGGACATCGAACTGTCACCCGCTGATCTGGTTTCGCTTTGCGACGCCACGGTCGCCGACATCGCCCGCTAACCCTGCGGCTACTCCTGCAACGTCCCCGCTGATACGGCCTTAAAACAGCTCCTCGTTGTGGCCGGGTGCTGCTCCATCGGGCCCATTCAGCAGGTGCGGCCCTTCATTCGCAACATTGCCGACGGCACGGTTGACCGGTCGGATGGTCAGCTTGTCCACCACCTTTGCGCTGGTCATACCGACATCTCCGTCTGCTGCCCAGGCCGAAAAATCCAACCAATCACTGACTTCGTCGTCGGCAAGCACGCGCGGCATACGATGATGCAGATTCGTGAGCTTCCCCACGGCGTCGGTGGTGAGAATTGTGGCGGAAACGATATCGCCCCAGCGCGCCCACAGCCCCGCGACGGTGAAAAGCGGTGCCTCATCGCCGAAGCTGACGAAGTAGGGCTGGCAACCCTTCCACTCATACCAACCATTCATCGGGATTGTGCAGGGCAAACCGTCGCGGAAAGTCGGTTTGGACTGCCAGGTTTCCGCGCGGGCATTGAAGAAAGGTGTCGTTGGCACTTCGCGGGCCCACTGCGGAATTAAACCCCAGCGCACGGTGGCGGCAATGGTTCCTGTGCGGCCGGGGTGCTCGCGGGCAAGCGCAACTATTGGCATGGTCGGGCCGATGTTGTAGCGCGAGGTGGGCAACGGGCCGTCGGCACGCACGGGCGCCAAACCGGGAATCTCAGCCGTGGTGCTGAGCAGTTCTTCGGCGACTGTGAAATTGACGAAACGACCACACATACCAACTGATTGTGCCGTTGACTCCCCCTCTAGTCGAGGTATGGAGTGAAAGTGTTCCATAATTGGTTGTGTGTGTTCCCAAAATCAGAATTGGTCCGCCCCTACTGTAAGTGTCGACGGTGCCGAGGCCGGTCGACAGCCTTTTAGCGCCACGGTGCAGATTGCCGGCTCGAAGTCGATTACGAACCGTGCCCTTGTCATCGCGGCGATATCTTCGACACCATCGGTTATCCATGGTGCTCTGCGCTCTCGCGATACCGATCTTATGATTCGCGCACTGCAGGCCCTGGGAACTGACATCAGTGCCGACTCGACATATTCGGGTGCCCCGAACCACACGCTCCGCGTCACTCCACGCATGCTTCGCGGTGGTGTCGTGGAATGTGGTCTCGCAGGTACGGTTATGCGCTTCGTGCCACCTATCGCAGCTCTTGCGCAGGGGTCGGTGTTCTTCGAAGGCGACGTAGAAGCCAAGGCTCGCCCGATGTCGGCCGTGCTGGATGCCCTGCGCAGCCTCGGTGTGAACATCGCGGGCAATGGGCTTCCCTTCACGGTCAATCCGCAGGGTCCGAATCAGGGCAACCGCCTCGGTGACTCGGTCCAGGAGCAGGATCTGCCGGACATCGGCGGCGAAGTGGAAATTGACGCTTCGGCTTCGAGCCAGTTCGTCTCTGGTCTGTTGCTGTCAGCACCGCGCTACGGCCGTGGCCTGGTACTTCGCCCGACCGGTGAGATTCCTTCCCGCCCGCACATTGACATGACCCTGGACATGCTTCGCGAGGCCGGTGTGCAGGTCGAGGAGACCACGGCCGACACACCTGAGGGACCACGCACAACGTTCACCATTCACCCGACCGAAATGATGGGTCGTACTTGGCAGGTCGAACCCGACCTGTCTAACGCCGCCGCTTTCCTGGCCGCTGCGGCTGTCACTGGTGGCAGCGTCACCGTGCCCGACTGGCCAGAGCACACCACGCAGCCGGGCGACCGCATCCGCGAGATCCTCACCGCTATGGGCGCTACCGTGACGTTCAACCGTCACGAAGGTGGCCGCACCAGCCTCACCGTCGTGGGCCCAAAGCCGTCCGAGCTGCGCGGAATCACGCTGGACATGTCCGAGATTGGCGAGCTGACCCCCACCGTCGCGGCCATCGCCGCCTTGGCCACTACCCGCACCGAGCTGACGGGTATCGCACACCTGCGCGGTCACGAGACCAACCGTCTTGCCGCGCTCACCACGGAAATCAACCGTCTCGGCGGTCGCGCGACCGAGCTTGACGACGGCATTGCGATCGACCCCGTTCCGCTCCACGGTGGTCTCTGGCACAGCTACGCCGACCATCGAATGGCCACCGCTGGTGCCATTGTTGGCCTGCGCACGGAGGGCGTGGAAGTCGAAAATATCGGTACCACTGCTAAGACCATGCCTGGATTCGATCTGCGCTGGCTGGAGATGCTCGGACTGGCCTCCCCCAGCCCTAGTTCGTTGGAAAAGTCAGTCGAAGCTCGACTTGATGGTGTGGACAACGGAACCGAGGCAGGGAAATAACAGTGGCGGCACGCAGGCGTGGACGGCAATGGGACGAGTCCGATGTACGCATCCGCCCCGGTAAAGGGTCGCGGCCACGGACGAAGGATCGCCCCCGCCACGCCGATGCCCACTGGGGCATGGTGGTGACCAAGGATCGTGGTCGTTGGGGTGTAGTCCTCGATAACAACCCTGATGTTGCAGTGACATGCATGCGTGCCCGCGAGCTCGGCCGCACCAATATCGTTGTCGGTGACCGTGTCGGTGTCGTAGGCGATGTCAGCGGCCGTGAGGGCACACTGGCCCGCATCGTCAAGCTGGCAGAACGCAGCACGGTTTTGCGTCGCACCGCCGATGACAATGACCCGTATGAGCGCATCGTCGTGGCCAATGCCAGCCTGCTGCTCATTGTGTGCGCAGTCGCCGATCCTGAACCTCGCACCGGTTTTGTCGAACGCGCGCTGGTCGCGGCCTACGCCGGCGGTGTCCGCCCCGTGCTCTGTCTGACTAAATCCGATCTGGCCGACCCAAAGGAATTTGCCGGGGAGTTCTCGGCACTCGGAGTGGATGTCGTTGTCTGCGGTATTAATGATGACTTGGCTCCCTTGTCAGAGCTCATCGATGTCCCCGGACGAGTGACAGCTTTGGTTGGGCATTCCGGTGTGGGGAAATCAACCCTTGTCAACCGGATTGTTCCTGAAGCCAACCGTGAGACCGGCGAAGTCAGCGGTGTGGGTAAGGGCCGCCATACCTCCACACAGTCGGTGGCGCTGATGCTGCCGTCGGAAAGCGAAGACAGCGCGACGTCGTGGATCATTGACACCCCGGGCATTCGTTCCTTTGGTCTAGCCCATGTGACACCGGAGACGCTGCTGGCGGCGTTTCCAGATATCCAGGCAGCGACAGATGAATGCCCACGTGGTTGCACCCATTTGGGACCGCCCGCGGATCCAGAGTGTGCCCTCGACAAGCTGGAGGGAGTTCAGCACCGCCGAGCGATGGCTGTGCGTCGCCTGTTGAGTGCAATCAGCGACAACGAGGATTGGGAGCTGGACATTGAAAGAGACTAGCCACACCGATTCTGTGGAGACGCCCACTGAAGCTTCGGCTGGTGCTGAGTCGGACAAAGCGGGCTCCGGACTCTACCCTGCTCCCGGCAGTTGGATTCGGCTGTGTATCTACACGCTTATCGTGGGTCTTGCGACAGGACTCGGCGCAGCCGGCCTCACACTAATAATGCACGGCATCGAGTACGCAGTTTACGGACAACATGAGGGCGACGTAGCCGTCGTGACCGATGGCACCACTGGCCTCCAGCGCTTTGTCGGAATTGTGTTGGCGGGACTGATTGCAGGACCGGTGTGGGCAGCGCTGCGCACAAAGGCCACGCCCATTGAGAGCGTTGAGGCAGGCATGAACGGTCGACTCATGCCGGTGTGGTCAACTCTTGTCAATGTGTTTTTGCAGATGGCGACCGTCGCTGCAGGTGCATCCATGGGACGCGAGAATGCCCCGCGTGAGCTCGGTGCGATGGTGGCTTCACAGATGTCGCATCGACTGCGCATCGATCCGCTACACCGCCGTATTCTGGTCGCAGCAGCAGCCGGTGCCGGCCTGGGGGCGATTTATCACATCCCGTTGGCTGGAGCGGTTTTCTCGTTGGAGATTCTGCTGGGCTCACTGAGCATTACCGCGGTGATGGTGGTGCTGGCGTGTTCAGCCATCGCCACGGTGACGTCGGGCATCGTGGTCGGCAGTAGCCCGCTCTACAGCCCAATTAATCTCTCAGACGGCTGGGGCAACCTCGGGGCAGCACTGCTCATCGGTGTTATCTGCGGTGCCATTGGCTACGCATTTCGCATTCTCAGCTCTCGAATGTCGGACACAGCACCGACTGGCTGGCACTCTGCCTGGGCCATCCCCCTCGCATTTACGCTGGTTGGTGTGATTTCACTGTGGGTTCCAGAAGTGTTGGGCAATGGCCGTATCGCTGCGACCACAGTTCTCATGGACCGCCCGCTGCTGGGTTTTGCAGTCATCCTGCTGATTGCGAAAGCTGTCGCGGTTCTCGTTACTTTCCGTTCTGGTGCCGTCGGTGGTCTCTTGACTCCCGGCTTTGCCCTTGGCGCGCTCAGCGGTTTCATCGTCGGCTGCTTCGTACAGCCATTGATGCCCTCAGTTCCGCTGAGCGACTTTGCGATTCTCGGCGCGGCGGCCTTCCTGTCGGCGTCCATGGCAGCACCACTTTTCGCACTGATCGTGACCGTGGAGTTCACCGGCCAGAATTCCTCGGCTTACTTAGCACTCTTCCTCGCTGGTGCAACTGCGACGCTGACCGTGACCATGATTCGCGCCTGGCTACGGCTCCCCCACAAGCAATCAATGCCATGGAACCGCGAACCAGCAGTCGCGGCTGCGGTTCGCAAGCGGGCCGAGGGCTAACCGCGCGCAGCAGTGTGCGTCGAGCGACCGGTGTAGGCCCGGACAATTTCCCGGACACCTGGGCGAAGACGGCGGAGCATTCGCAGGCCCGTCGCTAAGCCCTTGCGTTGCGGGGAACTGGACTGGAGCTCCGCTTCAACCTGCGGATACTTCTTGAACGCCGCCTCCGAACGTACCTCTGGGGCGTTGTCCGGGTCAGCGACTAAGAAACGATCCGGCAGCGACAACTTCAGCAGCGTGCGCTGGACCTGGAAGAACTGCTTCGGGAACGACCCCGTGTTGTATGGCAGGTCGTATTCCCGGCAGATCTGCTGAACCTGCTTCGAAATCTGCGCGAGCCTGTTGGACGGCATGTCCGGGAACAGGTGGTGCTCAATCTGGTAATTCAGATTTCCTGAGAGCACCGACAGCGCCAGCCCACCGTGGAAGTTCGCCGAGCCCAGCATTTGGCGCAAATACCACTCACTCTTGTCCTCGGTGTTGTACTGCTCCTTGGTGAAAGTCTCGGCATCATCCGGAAAGTGTCCGCAGAAGATGACCGCGTAGGCCCAAAGATTACGGGCGAGGTTGGCCATCATGTTCGCAAAGGCCACCTCACGGTAACGCGGACCCGCCATCGCCGGGAAGAGAACGTAGTCCTTGAGCACCTGGCGCCCCGACTTGTTGAGCACCTCCATGAGCTGCGGTCGGGCCTCATCCCAGGATTTCTTGCCGGCGAACACGCGCCCGAGCTCGACGTCATAGAAGGCCACTGCCCATTGGAAAAGGCTGGCCAACACCACGTTTGTCACCGGCTGCAGCAGCGTCGATGGCTTCCAACGGCGGTCACGAGTCACCCGGAGAATGCCATATCCCACATCGTTGTCCATACCGAGCACGTTGGTGTACTTGTGGTGGACAAAGTTGTGGGAGTGCTTCCACCCGCTGGATGGGCAGGAATTGTCCCACTCCCAGGTGGCCGAGTGAATCTCGGGGTCATTCATCCAGTCCCACTGACCGTGCATGGTGTTGTGTCCGATTTCGAGGTTTTCCAAAATCTTTGCCAACCCCAGCGCTGAGACGCCCGCCCATTTGAAACCCCAGTGCGCGGTGTTCTTCCACGACTTCGGCAGCATCCCCAATTTGTTCAGGGCCATGCCGGCGGTCGGCACCATCAGCAGGCCTCGACCAGTCACCTCAAGGGTGCGCTGAATGCGGATGAGCGTGCGGATGTAGCGAGCATCCTTCTGTCCCAGCGAATCGCGGTGTTGCTTTTCGATTTCCGCAAACCGACGCCCAATCTCTGCGACGTCTTCTTCGCTCAAGTGCGCATACGATGCGATATCGGAAATTGCCATGGGAAGGGTCCCAACTCCTTTAGGTAGTTTCTCCTGGTTAATGCAGGTTGAGATAGATGTGGGGCGAACTTACAGTTCGATACGCGCGTGCCCCGCCGGCGCACAGACGCACGTTCGGACCCGCTCGCCCGCCACAAACGTCGCCCCGGTGCGGATGTCCCGCGCTGCGCCGTCGGAGAGTTGCTGCACGCACGTCGCACAAATTCCCATCCGACAGCCGTACGGCAGGTCAACCCCGACGCTCTCGGCCGCCTCCAGGATGGTCGTTGCACCGTCTACGTCGATATCGCCTCGGCTGCCGAAACTCACCGTGCCGCCGACCTCCCCCGCCGCCGAGCGGTCAACGGTGAAACGTTCCGTCCGCAGCCCGGGAAACTCCGACTCAAGGTTCTTCAACAGTTCAACCGGACCACAGGAATAGGCGCTTGCCGACGATGCCAGCGCTCCAAAGTCAGCAATGATGTCGGTAACCGCCGCAGCGTCAATCCGCGGCTGCGTCTCGGTATTCCGGGCATGCAGGTGATACTTCAACGCGCTAGTAGCGCTGCGCTGTTCCAGCTCGCGAAGTTCGTTGACAAACACAGCTTCTGCCTCGCCGCGGTAGGAGTGAATGTGCTCGACTTCCACCGAGGCATTGCGAGCTGAAAGATCACGCAGCATCGAAATCACCGGAGTGACGCCGGAGCCTGCGGTAACAAACGCAATGCGGGCTGGGAGCGGCTCCGGAAGATGGAAATCCCCAGCCGGGGCAGCCAGGCGGACGACAGTACCCGGCTTGACATTGGCGACGAGGTGTTGGGACACGTAGCCGTCGTTGAGCGCACGGATGTTGATAGTCAGCAGCCCGTCATGAGGCCGCGGCGCATTTGTCAGCGAGTAGGAACGCCACAGGTATTTCCCCTTGACCTCTACGCCAAGTCCGATGAACTGGCCTGGCTTGAAGTCTGTTGGCATCCCCCAACCCGGACGGATTATCAACTCTGCTGAAGTAGGAGATGTGGGATTAATGGCCTCAATCTGACCGCGCAGCTCGCGACTTGACCACAGCGGATTTAGCAAATGCGTGTAATCATCGGGCAAAAGTGGCGTGGATAAATGCTTGAATACCCGGGAAACTTTGGTCTTAAGCCCCATTTTTGGCCCTCCTGACTGTCACGGGCGAACAAGTAATAACGCTGTTCATCAGTAGGCATGCCCCACCCGATTCATTATTACGTGTCCGTAGGTTACTTAGACGTAGACTACGGAGCGGTAAGTTATTGGTCAAGAGAAACAAATGATTTTGACACAAATAGCGAAATTGTC
This sequence comes from Corynebacterium sp. HMSC14B06, assembly GCF_001807075.1. Taxonomy (NCBI): domain Bacteria; kingdom Bacillati; phylum Actinomycetota; class Actinomycetes; order Mycobacteriales; family Corynebacteriaceae; genus Corynebacterium; species Corynebacterium sp. HMSC14B06. The sequence goes on from NZ_KV787396.1 coordinate 80,782, forward strand.
ATTACCCCCCCCCTCGTGCGAAACACCCCCTTTGACATGGAGCTTATCTACACAAAACAATCCCGCCTTTTATACCCCCGCCGAAAACACTTGTGCCATACAAAAAAGGGGCTGGGTTCCTAAACCCAGTCCCCTTCATCAACGCCAAGCACGCGCTACTACAGGAAGTCGACCACCATGCCGAGCTCAGCTACGTCGTACCACGCCAGCGGGATCTCCAGCGCATCGCCGACAGTGAGCTCCGCATCCTCGTCACCGAGATCCGCCTTATCGACGGCATCAATCGCAGCCTCAACCTTGTTTTCCGCCTCTTTCACATCAATGTGGAGCGCTGCAACGTCGGCAAGCGAAATTGGGCCGCCGACCTTAACCACGGCATCTCCCATATCCGACTGCGGCTCCGCCTCCACATCAACGGAAATGACCACTCGACGGTGCGGGAACTTCTCTTCTGCGGCATCGAGCAGACGGAGCGACGCACGCGCAGCCTCATCAAAGGCTACGTCTGCCAGTTCCTCATCATCGCCCTCAGTAAAGAAATCGCGCAGCGATTCAGTGACAGCAAAGCCCCAACCACCGCGGGCGTGGAAGAGCTCATCCTCCTTCAGCGCCTCAAGCATGGAGAAAGTCGCTGGGATATAGACGCGCATTAGAACTCGCCCTCGAGACCCAGTAGACCGGCAATCTCGACCACTGCGCGGTCGAACTGCTGATAGAAGACTCCCACCATGCCGTTAGAGACGGCCGCATGGATGTTCTCAATCGAATCATCTACCAGCACGCAGTCCCGTGCCGGCAGTTCAATAGCCGCAGCGGCTGCATTAAAAGCCTCTGCCGAAGGCTTCTCATGGCCAATTTCACCAGAGAGCACAACTGCGTCTACCAGGCCCTCATCTTCGAGCTTGCGAATCGGATCCGCCGATGGGCCACCTGGGTCATTCGACAGGACTGCCAGGCCAACACCATTTGCACGCGCCTCTACCAGCAAATTACGCCAACGTGCCTGGTCTTCATCCGTGCCGTCAAGGACACCACAGTAATCGATAATCATTCCGCGCATGGCCTGTAGTTTATCGCATGACCTGCACGTTTGCCTTTTTTCCAGTTCAGCGTGTTAATTGGCTGTTCGTTACGCCCAATTGTAGGCGACCAGAACGGCCTTGACGGAAACCGATAGGACCATTAACAGCGAAACACTCAGCCCATTTCGCGACTGCGCCTTCTCCCCAATCCCCCCCCACGCCGGCCGTGAATTCCCCTTCACAAGCTGCACACTTAAAGCACTTGTAGGACAATGGTCTTCAGCAAGGGGGAACTTGCCAATGGAGCGTTTTAGGGGGATTAATCCATGGCACCAACGTCTCACGTACCAAAATCTCAGACACCGATGCCTTACGCGCTGTCGCACGCCGCTGAGCACCGCTCCAGTGGCAGGGAATCCATTGAACCGGCAACGGGCTTTTCGCTTCTCCACACAATTCAACTCGGCCAGTCAGCTAATGCCGCCGCCTCTCAAACCGCAAAAGTGGCACCGACCTACAGCGGATGCTCGGCTGCCACCGGAGCCGCTGTCATAACGGCATTACCGCCCGTCGCGGCCGCTCCTGCTGCAAAAAAGACGCCGCAAACACCGCACGTCGTCCAGCACTGTGAACAGAATCTGAGACAGGAGCTTGGCACGATTACTCGCCGCGTCTTCGACATCATCGCGGGTCGCAGGCGAGTCAACGATCTACGTCGCATCAATATCGACCCGATTATTCACGCTGCGATACTCACGCTGTCGAAGAACACCAGCCTCAAGGGTGTCGCGTTGCAATCCTTCCACGCCAGCGCTTCCGCGGACGGCAAAAAGGTCGAGTTCCTGGGTAGTTGCCGTGTCGGTCCGAAGGTTCGCGCGTTCACTGGCACGTTCCGCCGCGGAACAGCAAAAACGCGGCCATGGACCATGACCGCGTTTCGTGTGCTTTAGTGCTTAGCGACGGCGCTTGCGAGCCGCCTTCCGACGCTGTGCTCGGTTGCCCTCAGACTCTTGATCCACGCGCTGTTGCTCTGCACTGCCGTCCTCGCTGGGACCGGAGTAGGTCATCTGCTGATTTTGCTCAGCAGCTTCCGTCGGCAGAGCTGGAGCCTGGTTTTCCTGTCCCTCAGTGTTTTCCACTGCGGGCATAACCTGCTTACGGATTAGGAACAGCTGACGAACCGATTCTTCCTTGATGCCGTCCATCATCGCGGTGAACATGTCGTAGCCCTCACGCTGGTACTCCACCAGCGGGTCAGCCTGGGCCATGGCGCGCAAGCCAATGCCCTCCTTGAGGTAGTCCATCTCGTAGAGGTGCTCGCGCCACTTCTGGTCCATGACGTTCAGGATGGTGAAGCGCTCGATGTTGCGCATCTGGTCGTCGCCGCCAATTGCGGAGACCGCATCCTCAAGCTGGTCGTAGCTGGCCGAGATGTCCGTGTGCAGAGCCTTGGACAGCTCATCGGCCGAGAGGTCACCCGGGGTACCGAAGTCAGAGCCATCAATAAGCTCTTGCGCCGTAAACGTCGGGCTATAGAGCTGCTCAAGGGCATTCCACAGCTCGTCGAGGTCCCAATCCTCCACGTAACCGTCAGCGGTGGCACCGTTGACATACGCATCGACTACGTCGTCCTGCATGTCACGGACCTGAGTCTTCAAATCCTCACCTTCGAGGATGCGACGGCGCTCAGCGTAGATGACCTTACGCTGCTGGTTCATAACCTCGTCATACTTCAGAACATTCTTACGGATTTCGAAGTTCTGGCTTTCCACCTGAGCCTGGACGCTCTTAATGGAGTTGGAGACAACCTTGGAGTCGATAGGAACGTCATCCGGAACATTCAGAGTGTTCATCAGCGCTTCCATGCGCTGACCGTTGAAGCGAACCATGAGATCATCGCGCATGGACAGGTAGAAGCGGGTAACGCCCGGGTCACCCTGACGACCGGTACGACCACGCAACTGGTTGTCAATGCGGCGTGACTCATGACGCTCAGTACCCAGGACGTAGAGGCCACCGGCCTCACGTACCTTGTCAGCTTCTTCCTTCGACTGCTGACGAACACGCTCAATCTCAGCGTCCCACGCCTCTTCGTACTCTTCCGGAGTTTCCACCGGGTCCAGACCACGAGAGCGCAGATTCAGGTCAGCGATGATGTCCGGGTTACCGCCCAGCACAATGTCAGTACCACGACCGGCCATGTTAGTTGCCACGGTAACGCCTCCGAGACGACCCGCCACTGCGACAATCTCAGCTTCCTTCTCGTGGTGCTTAGCGTTCAGCACAGAGTGAGGAATACCTTCGCGCTGCAGGAGCTTGGAAAGGTACTCGGATTTCTCAACTGACGTCGTACCAACGAGAACTGGCTGGCCCTTTTCATGGCATTCGCGGATGTCCTCGACAACAGCGGCAAACTTTGCCTCCTGCGTTTTGTAAATCAGGTCGGGCAGATCCTCACGCTGCTTCGGGCGATTCGGCGGAATCGACATGACATTCAGCTTGTAAATCTGGTGCAGCTCAGCCGCTTCGGTCTCAGCCGTACCGGTCATACCGGACAGCTTGTCGTAGAGGCGGAAGTAGTTCTGGAGCGTAACGGTTGCCAGCGTCTGGTTCTCGTTTTTAATCTCCACCCCTTCCTTGGCCTCAATTGCCTGGTGCATGCCCTCGTTATAGCGACGGCCTGCCAGCACGCGACCGGTGAACTCATCGACAATGAGGATCTCACCATTGCGGATAATGTAATCCTTGTCGCGGGTGAACAGCTCCTTGGCCTTCAGGGCATTGTTCAGGTAGCTGACCAGCGAGGAGTTTTCCGGAGCATACAGGTTGGCAATACCCAGCTGATCCTCAACGAATTCAACGCCCTCTTCACGAATACCGATGGTGCGCTTACGCTCATCGACTTCGTAGTGAATGTCGCGCTTCATACGCGGCACAATCTTGGAGAACGCCAGGTACCAGTGCGGATCGCCATCTGCCGGACCGGAAATGATTAACGGGGTACGGGCCTCGTCAATCAGAATCGAGTCAACCTCATCGACGATGGCGAAGTGGTGCCCACGCTGCACCAAATCGTCGAGCGAATGCGCCATGTTATCGCGCAGGTAGTCAAAGCCGAACTCGTTGTTCGTGCCGTAGGTGATGTCGGCAGCATAGGCCTTGCGGCGCTGGTCCGGACTGAGCTCAGAGAGAATCACGGAAGTCTCAAGCCCCAGGAAGCGGTGGACTCGACCCATCCACTCCGCGTCACGCTTAGCCAGGTAGTCATTAACCGTAACGACATGAACACCCTTGCCTGCCAACGCATTGAGGTATGCGGGCAGCACACAGGTCAGGGTCTTACCTTCACCAGTACCCATCTCGGCAACGTTGCCGAAGTGCAGTGCCGCACCGCCCATAACCTGGACGCGGTAGTGCTTCTGCCCCAGCACGCGCCAGGATGCCTCGCGCGCCGTGGCGAAAGCATCCAGAAGCAAATCGTCTACATCGGCACCGTCAGCCAGCTGCTTCTTAAACTCCTCGGTCTTGGCACGGAGTTCATCGTCTGAAAGAGCTGCGTACTCGTCTTCCTTGGCGATGACCTGATCTGCAATATTGCCAAGCCTCTTGACAGCGCGGCCTTCACCAATGCGGAGCAACTTGCTGAGCGAAAACACTAAATTGGGACCTTTCCGGCCGATTCACGTCGAACTTTAATGTGCAACGGTTGATTATACGACGAACCCGCCTTCCCTTCTAAGAGAAGACGGGCTCATGTGAGCAATTACTTACCAATACACAGCTCTGCGCGGTATTGCGTGCTCTTTTTGGTGAAGACTTACTTCTCGTCTTCGTCTGCCAGCTCAATCAGACCGTAGTCGTATGCGTGACGACGGTAGACCACGGACGGACGAGAGGTTGCCTCGTTAACGAAGAGGTAGAAGTCGTGACCGACGAGCTCCATCTCAGACAAAGCATCTTCCACCGTCATCGGAGTTGCGGAGTGCTGCTTGGTACGCACAACCTGACCCGGGGTCACGTCCTCGACCAGATCCTCGTACGGATCAGCCTTTTCCGGAGCCGCTGCCTCAGCCTCTGCAACCAGCGAAGCAGTTGCCTCGCCGACGGACATCGGTGCACGGTGGCCAGAACGGCTAATCTTGCGGCGAGCCTTCACCTTACGCAGGGAGCGCTCCATCTTGCCCAGAGCAGACTCCAGTGCAGCGTAGAAGCTATCTTCCTTGGCTTCCGCACGAGCCAGGTGACCCTTGCCAGTAGCGGTGATCTGAATACGGTCAGAGCGGTCTGCACGGCGCGGATTCGGCTCGTGCTGGAGCTCCACGTGGAAGAAGGTCAAAGTCGGGTCGAGGCGCTCAATCTTCGCCAGCTTCGCCTTAACACGATCTGCGAAGTGCTCTGGAACCTCAACATTGCGCCCGGTGATGGTCACCTGAGCGTTCGGGCTGAGTACCTCGTTGTTGTCAGCAGGTGTGGACACTTGCTACCTACCTCCCGGTATGGCCACCGCCCTTCCGTGAGCGGGATTACTCACGGCGTCTACGGTGACGAGTCTTTCTGCACCCCCAGGATACAGTTCCGGGGGTAACCAATGCCACGTTCCCCTCGTTTATTTTTCGCTTGCCGACGACACCCCTGCGTCTACGCCCGGGCGAGCACCAACACCATGTCGATGCGAATCCCCAATGACGCTGCCACCAACTCGGTTTCCGCTGCAGTGGCACCAGTAGTGGCCACATCATCAACCAGAATTACTGTCGCCTGCGCACAGCGTTGTCGCAGCTTGTCGCTAATTCCGCGCTTGAATTGCGTCAGCGGCACAATGTGGCCAGAAAGATTTCGTCTGCGTTGAGAAGCCCCCAGCTCCGCGGAATCCCGCGTGCGCCCGCCAATGCGCACCAGGGGCAATACCGAACTGGAGGGGAGCTGACTGCAAGCAAAGTCGCAGGCAATTGTTACCGGGTCCCCACCCCGTTGTCGACGGGATGACGATCTTGTCGGCGCGGGAATCAAAATGACGGGGGTAATTTCCGGGGGCATTATATGGCCATCAGAGGCTAGCCTTCGTACCGCAGCGGCGAACACGGCCCCCATGATTCGTCTGGCTTCACCACTGCCCCGTTCTTTGGCCGACAAAATGAGATGTCTCCTCGCACCCGAGTACGGACCGCAGGTCCACGCTGCTGCGCGTAACGCAGCCCGCGGTGAAAACCGCACTGGAGGTTGCTGAAGATCGTCCTTGCAATCGCGACACAGCGTCCCGGAGCAGCCGCACACCGGACAGGTTTCCGGTATCACGAGGCCGATTGCATCGCGGGTAACGTCGTAAAGCACGCGCAGAAATTCCTGCGATGACCTCCCCTGCGCCATTAATCCCCTCCCCGATTTGCGCTTATTCCACAGACACCGGAGCCATTCGACCACGCGCACCCGGAACCTGGCGCCAGAACTGCTGCTGCCCCTCGCTGGAGATCAGCTCCATAACACCGGTGGCATCTAATGCGTAACGCTTCGACGAGGTCGCGGTAACCACAGGAATTGGCGGTGTCAGGTTGAGCTTCGGCAGAACAGAGCTGGTCGCACCGTCCGGGAAGGCGCTCCACATCGGGGTGTCCCCGCTGTAACCGCCCACCGTGACCGTTTGATTCGGCGACCACGTCAGCGACACCGGGGAAACGTTTTCAGGGAGCGGCAGAGCACGCGGGTGCGTCAACTTCCACGGTTTATCGTCATGCCTTTCGATGGTGGCGATATAGACTTCACCAGCGATAATCATCGCTACCTGCGTGCCTGAAGAATCGACGCGGAATTCAGAAATACCGGCGCTCGGGCGCCCCGTGCCTGCGCCGCCGTCAAGAAGGTGATTGAGCTCAGAGGTATCAACCTCCTCCTGCTGAATCCGAGATGACGTCGACTGCCGAACCAGGCGTACGACGGTTGTACCGTCCTTCACTGTCCAGACCGCCTCGGCGTCTGGAGACCATGTCGGACGGGTGAGACTCTCGCCAGTCAGCACAGGAACCGGCTGATCTTGTATTCCGCCGAGCATCAATGTGGACTCCCCGAGGTCATACGACCCAGCACGACCATCCACGGCCGAGCGGAACACGGCGGCAATGAGCTCGCTGCCATTGGGGTTGGTGCCCACTGCCGCGGAGAACACCGCGGTGCTGCCGCTGGCGGTCCAGCCGCGTCCCACAGGTGTGGCGTGGCCGTCAGCGATCTCGTAGATACCGCTGCGGTCGACCGTCCGTAACGGTGCGTTATCAGCCGGTAGATGATTCGGGTCGTAGAGCTGGATTGTGTCGGTGTCCTTCGTCCACGGCTCGTCGTGGCTGGCAACTAGTGGTTCGCCGTCGGCCATGAGGATCCACGGACCACGGAAATCTGCCGAGTCGAGAGTCCAGATAATCTGCGCCGCGAGCATGACACGCAGTTCCTCGGAAACATCACCCAATCCGGTGATTTCGACCCTGCGACCGTCCGCGTTGGACACAGGTCCTGCTTCCACCGCAATTGAGGCATTGGGCTTGAGCACGGTGGTGACGCCCGGCCGCAGTGGTGCTGATGGGCCGTTCTTCAGCTTCGTCAACAGATTGGTCGCGCCATCGGTGACGCCACGATAGAGCCAACGACGATCTGTGACCAAATGATTACCCGCCGGATCGAGGAAATAGATATTGCGAGGCACATTGTTTTCCAGGAATGCCTGACGCTCCATGACAACACCGTCGGGCAGCGAGGAAATGCGCCACTGCCCATCCGAACCAAGCTTCATCTCCACGGTTTCCTCATAGTCACCGGACTGGGGCTCATACGCACCATCAGTACCGAATTGACCAACGCTGCGACCTCGGGCAACGAAGGACTGTCGCGATCCTCCTTCATCCCTCTGGGCGATGAGGTTGACACCGTCGAGAATGCGGGCACTATCCTGCGGTTTCCAACTGGCCGCAAGTTCCGGGGTCATGAAGGCACGCATAGCTTGAAAATCATCAACCGGATGCGCGGCCGCGGCGAAAAAGTCGCGCAGGACAATGTCTGCATTGACATTCGGTCGTGGCTGAGGAACTTCAATACGAACTTGGGGCGGCTCAAACGGACGCAGCACCTGGGGGCTGGTGTTTCTCGGAATGGTGGTACATCCTGCGGCCGTGCCCAAAATGATCACTGAGCTAAGCGCCACTGTCTTACGCAGGACGCGACGAGCCTTTGACTGTTGCTGCGCCGTCATTTAAATATCCTCCTCTCGTGCCTGTCGGGATTCGCTATCGCTAGTCGGCTGCCCCTTACCCTGATCCTGGCTCTTGACTTGCGGTGCAATCGAATCCGATTCCAACTCCCGTGCACCAATTTCCTGCTGATGCGGAATCTGATCGGGCAGCGGCGGAACTTCCAGGCCGAGCGGATGCTCACCGAAGCTCGCATCAGGCTCCAGTGGCACAGTCAGGCGGAAACAGCTACCGACCGTCGGCACGCCAAATGCCTCCAGTTCCCCACCATGCAATTGTGCGTCCTCACGCGCGATCGCCAAGCCAAGTCCGGTCCCGCCGGTGCGTCGGACACGCGAGGGGTCAGCGCGCCAGAACCGGTTAAACACCAGCTCTTGCTGTTCCGGCTTTAGCCCCACACCGTGGTCAACGACCGTAAACGAGACCGCGGAATTGCTCGCCCGCACTGTGACATCCACCGGATTGCCCTCACTGTGGTCAACAGCGTTGGCCATAAGGTTGCGTAGCACGCGCTCGATACGACGCGAGTCGACTGTTGCCATTACCGGTTCATCGGGCAGGTGGAAGCGGATGGGTGTACCGGTCTCCTTAGCCACGACCGTTACCTGCTGATAGGCAGCATCCACGCAGCGACGGACATCGACCTTTTCTGCGGACAGATCAGCAACGCCGGCATCGTGGCGTGAGATCTCAAGCAGGTCATTGAGAAGCATCTCAAAACGCTCAAGCTCCTCATTCATCAGCTCAGCTGCGCGGCGAGTCGCCGGATCGAGGTCCTCAGCGCCGTCAGCAATAAGGTCGGCGGCCATACGCACCGTGGTCAGAGGCGTCCTCAACTCATGCGAGACATCGGAGGTGAACTGTCGCTGCAGACTGCCGTATTCCTCCAGCTGTCTAATCTGCGTCGACAGCGATTCGGCCATCTTGTTAAAGCTCATGGCCAGTCGCGCCATGTCATCTTCACCCTGCACGACCATGCGTTCGCGCAAGTGGCCGTCGGCAAAGCGCTGGGCAATCTGGGCGGCGGAACGCACTGGTGTCGTCACCTGATTGGAGAAGAACCAAGTAATACCGCCGAGAAGCGCCATGATGACTACTGTCGCACCGGCGAGGAGACCACGAACCAACTTAATAGTCGATTCCTCTGCAGCCATAGAGGTGACCAGATAGAGCTCGAGCCCATCAACCGAGGTAGAAGTAGGGCTACCGATAATTAACGCCGAGTACGTATCGCCGCGGTTATCAGTGACTTGGCGTACCTGATACGCAATTTGCCCTTGTCGGACTACTTCATGCAATCGTTCTGGAACATCGGCCTTAATCGGCGATGAAGCCAACACCGTGCCTCGTGGCACCGGCGCCACGAGCAGCGGTTCATAACTTGTCAGTGGCGCAGCACCGGAACCGGCTGCACGGTTCACAAGGGCATCGCGCCCCACGTTGAGAAGAGCTTGCAGCTCGTTGGACGAAGAGTTCTCAATCGCCTGCTCCACCACCGCGCGAGCACGGTCAATTTCCTCGTCGGCAGCGGTAACCTTTGCGTCGATAAGCCGCTGGGTAACAATAGTCGCCAGCGCGAAACCGAGTACCGCAATCACCATCGCGCTCAGTACCACCACAGAGGTCAGAATGCGCGCTTGGATAGACGTGCGCCAGAGCGTAACCGCCCAGGTCACTCCCCTGTTGGTGAAGTCTCGAAGCTTCGTTATTAATCGACGCAAGAATCGGCTCCCACTAAAGCTGACTGACCTTGATTAGTCACCCGTCTTGTACCCGACACCGCGGACGGTCAGCACAATCTGGGGGTTTTCCGGATCCAATTCAATCTTCGAGCGCAGACGCTGAACGTGAACGTTGACGAGTCGGGTATCCGAGGTGTGCTGATATCCCCAGACCTTTTCCAACAACTCATCACGGGAAAAGACCTGCTTCGGACGGGAAGCAAGAGTGTGCAATAGGTCAAACTCCAACGGGGTCAGAGAAATCTCCTTGCCATCGCGGAACACGGCGTGACCGGGCACGTCGATAGTCAGGTCGCCGACCTCGAGGGTCTCACTCGGGCTGTCCTCTTGACGACGCAGCCGAGCGCGCACACGCGCCACGAGCTCCTTCGGCTTAAAGGGCTTCGTGACATAGTCATCCGCACCGGATTCCAGGCCGAGGACCACATCGACCGTGTCGGTCTTCGCAGTCAACATGATGATCGGCACCGCCGATGTCTCTCGCACAGTGCGACAGACATCGACACCACCCATGCCCGGCAACATGAGATCCAGCAGAATCAAATCTGGATTCTCCCGCTCTGCTGCCTTGACAGCTTCGAGGCCATCGTCGACTACTACTGTGTCGAAGCCCTCGCGCTCCATCACCATCGTGAGCATTTCGGCGATGGCCGGATCATCATCAACAACCAGGATTTTTGAGCTCATGCGTCATATTCTAAACGTAAAGCTATCTAGTTCTGTAGTTTCCGGTTGAGGTGGCTAGCGCAGGCGTGCACTGATCCATTCCACAAGACGGTCCGCCCCATCATCCCCCGTAAGCATCAACCATGGTGACTGCCACGAGCCCCCCGCGAACTTCTGGTACGCCGCCAGCGTGCGCTCCTGCAAACCCGAGTCCTTTTCGTAGGTATCCCTAGTTCGCTGCACATCAGCGGCTTCCCGATTGCGTGCGCGGTCGGCTGCCACTCCCACCGACGTGGCCAGACAGACCTGAACGTCGGGAAGCGGAAGCTGGAAATCTCCGAATTCGGTCTTCTCAATCCACTCAACGATCGCCGAATCCTGTGTGCGAGCCAGGGAGTAGGCCGCGTTGGACGCGACGTAGCGGTCGATAATCAGAACATCGTTCTCGCGCGCTGCATCAACAATCGCTTGACGACGTTCTTTGCGGTCCAGAGCGAACAGGAGTGCCATTGCCCAGGCGGAGTCCGCAGTGTCGCCGAGCTGACCGTGCAAGGCTTGATCGGCGAAATCAGCGAAGATTGTCTGCCGGTACGCCGGAAAGGTCATCGATGAAACGGAGTGCCCTTGACTTCGGAGTTGATTGGTAACAGCTGTGACAAGCGTGTTCTTGCCAGCACCGTCGATTCCTTCGACTGCGATAATCAAATTTTTCTCCTCGCACACATGGCTACGGCCTAGCCTTGCTTAGAACTAGTAGCGGTAGTGCTCTGGCTTATACGGGCCCTCGACATCAACGCCGATGTATTCGGCCTGTTCCTTGGACAGCCGGGTGAGCTCGCCGCCAAGTGCCTCGACGTGAATGCGAGCGACCTTCTCATCCAGAATCTTCGGCAGACGGTGGACAGAGTTGTCGTACTTATCACCGTTGCAGTAGAGCTCAATCTGCGCGATCGTCTGGTCGGCGAAGGAGTTCGACATTACGAAGGACGGATGTCCGGTGGCATTGCCCAGGTTGAGCAAACGCCCCTCGGAAAGCACGATCAGAGAGCGCTCTTCGCCGTCTGCATGCGGAAAGATGTACTCGGTGACCTGCGGCTTGATCTCCACACGACGGACATCATCGCGATGGTGCAGGCTATGCATGTCAATCTCGTTGTCGAAGTGCCCGATGTTGCCCAGCAGCGCGTGGTTCTTCATCTGCTGCATGTGCTCGAAAGTAATGACGTCCTTGTTGCCTGTGGCGGTGATGACAATGTCGACATCTGCGATGACGCTCTCAGTAGCGACAACGTCGAAACCGTCCATCAATGCCTGCAATGCGTTAATCGGGTCGGCCTCGGTGACCTGAACGCGAGCGCCCTGGCCAGCCAGTGCCTCTGCGCATCCCTTACCCACGTCACCGTAGCCACAGACCAGTACGTTCTTGCCGCCAACCAGCATGTCGGTACCGCGGTTGATGCCGTCCAGAAGGCTGTGACGGGTGCCGTACTTGTTATCGAACTTGGACTTGGTGACCGCATCGTTGACGTTCATGGCCGGGAATGGCAGCACTCCCTGCTCTGCGAAGTGGTAGAGGCGGTGGACACCAGTGGTGGTCTCCTCTGTGACACCCTTGACCGACTCTGCAATTCGGTGCCAACGGCCGGCATCCTTCTCCAGGCTGGCGCGAAGCATGTCCTTGAAGGCAATAAACTCATCCGAATCCGACTCTTCTGCAGGCGGCACCAGGCCAGCATCCTCGAATTCCATGCCCTTAATGACAGCCATGGTGGCGTCGCCGCCGTCGTCCAGAATCATGTTGGCATCTTCATCGCCCCAGTCGAAGATGCGGTCGAGGCACCACCAGTACTCTTCCAGTGTCTCGCCCTTCCAAGCGAAAACCGGAACACCCTGCGGGTCCTCCGGAGTGCCGTTTCGCCCAACGACGACTGCCGCAGCGGCCTCATCCTGTGTGGAGAAGATGTTGCACGAGGCCCAACGGACCTGTGCGCCCAGCGCCGTCAACGTCTCGATGAGCACTGCGGTTTGAACCGTCATGTGAATGGAGCCGGAAATACGGGCACCGGCCAGTGGCTGCTGCTCTGCGTACTCTTCGCGCAGCGCCATTAGACCTGGCATCTCGTGCTCAGCCAGACGAATCTGGTGACGACCGGCCTCAGCCAGGGAGAGGTCTGCAACCTTGAAATCAATGTTCTTCGAGGACATGTAACGCTTTCTCTAGATTCTTTGACGTGAGATTCTTCTTAAAGAATTACTACTGGGGACGCGAGAGTTACTCTACCGCTTCGACGCAGTTTTCCAGCGCCGCCTGGTCAGACTCACTGAGTTCCCCCAGAAGACTATCGAACACCTCGGATGCGATAGCCAACGCATCTTCCTCGCTGCCGTGCGCCTCCGAGATTCCCTCCCGGATGAAGCTGTAGTCCTCCACAATGTCACCGCCGCTAAATGGCGCACCATTCCAAATTGCAATAATCACAGCCGCCGCGAGTGCGCATGCTTTCTCATCGCTATTTTCGGAATCCACTCCAATGCGGCCAGCATCAATCAATGCACCAACACGATCCTGTGAGTCGAGATCCTGAACCTCATCGAAGAGTTCAATGACCGAATCGCTACCAAAAATCTCAGTATCCCAGATGGACATGATAGGTGGCCACGCTCCTTTCGCGCTTCGAACCAATAGCCAGTTTCGTCTATCGACGAGCGCTTTCCAAAGAGCGCTTTTCGACGAGCCCACGGTAATCTGGCCGCCGACCTAAGGGCTGTCGCCTGCACGTACCGCTAGCCGGAAAACCGCATGTGGCCTTACCGAAGTTCTACCCGACTTTTCGTCACTTTTACAGTTCGAGAGACATATTTAATCCCCTCAACACAATTTTCACCCTAGAGAGACGATAACGGGCATGTTAAGTTAGTTCCCAGACCTCGTAATGCAACTGTTATCTTTTTCGTTACAGGGCGACCCCACGCATGACACGAAAGGAGTACCTACCATGGTGAAGAAGGCTTTTGGAGCTCTTCTGCTCGCAGCCCTTCCCCTGAGCGCTACGCTCGTAGGCTGCTCCGATAGCAGTGCCGCCAAGGGGGCGAATCCGGAAAACGCCGGATCTCAGTCGGAAATGGAGACCTCTGCTCCACTGCCTCCAGTTCCTAGTGATGCCGAGCTGCAGCAGACCACTGAACCGAATTCAGATTCCTCGCTGACTGAGACGAACGACAGTCTAGTACCTCGTCCGACCACGTCATCGAGCACCGAGATCGTTGAGGATCCGTACCTGCCACCGCAGGCGTACATCCCCCCGACTTCCACAAGCTCAAGTGCGACAACTCCGACGTCGACGACATCGACACCTCCGACGACCACGGAGACCACAGAACCCACCTCTGACGACATATCTTCGCCGACGCCCAGCAAGCCGGTGCCACTGCTACCGGAAGATAACTCGGAAAAGCCGAACGACAGTCTTCCGGAAGGCGACGGTGGTGCAGCAGCGGAGCCGAAGCCGCCTTCATCGCAGGCGCAGTCCCAGTCGGGTACGCAAACCACAACTCCGTCCGAGACTCCTCAGAAAACTCCTTCGAAGGAGCCGACGTCCCCGAAGGAGCCGACACCTCCGAAGAGCCAGACCTCTTCGCAGGAAAAGGACACCAATAGCGGCAATGGGGCTAGCAATAGCAAGATTCCCCCAATCCCGGAAAAGCCCAAGGACTCCGGATTCCTGGGAAATCTCTTCGATAACGACGAGGACTAACCCACCCGCGGGACTGTCGCGACAAAGACGGTTGCCCCGTCTTGGCGCGCAGTCAGCTCAATATCGACTGCGTCGACAGCCGGAACCCAGGCCGCATGGCCGCTGGGAACCTCAACCACGGAGTCGTCGTGACGCAACGTCACCGTGCCCGCTGTAGACAACACAACCGTGGCGGATTCTTCGTCGAGCAGAACATGTTCGCCCGGCTCCAGGTCCCGCGAACGAAGGCGGAACTCGCGCACCGGCGCGTCATAGTCATTCCAGCCATCATCGGTCAGCCGCGACTGCAGCACTGGATCTGGCAGCGGTCGGAAAGAGAGCACGCGCAGTAGCTCCACGACATCGACGTGCTTAGAGGTCAGCCCTCCGCGCAGCACGTTGTCGGAGTTGGCCATGATTTCCACGCCCATGCCATTGAGGTAAGCATGCAGCTGTCCAGCACCAAGGTAGATGGCTTCGCCCGGCTGTAAGCGAAGGCGATTAAGCAGCATCGACCCCAGGACTCCCGGGTCCCCCGGATACTTTCGAGCCAGTTCGCAAGTGGTCTCGGCCACTCGCGAGAACTCCTCGTCATCGCCACTGTAATCCGCGCACTTGGCAGCCACGGCCTCGACCAGCTCATCGAGGACATCCTGGGGCAATGTCAACCACGTTGTAAACAATGCCCGCAGAGCACTCTCGTCATCAGCGGCATCGAGCAGTCCCATGTAGTGGTCGAGCTCCGGTACCGCCAGCGTCGCGAGTAACTCCTTCGTGCGCTCCACCGGGCGGAATCCGGCCAACGCGTCGAAGGTCGTCAGGGCGACAATAAGTTCTGGCTTGTGGTTGTTGTCCCGGTAATTTCGGAAATGTGCAGTGGCCGGAATGCCCTCCGCATTTTCGCGTGCAAATCCCTCCTGAGCTTCTGCCAAGGTGGGGTGTGCCTGCAGCGATAGCGGCTCATCAGCTGCGAGCAGCTTCAACAGGAACGGCAGCCTGCCGTTGTCGGTGTCAATTGCATATCCGAGCGCAGCTGCCGGATCCTGCGCAATGAGCTCATCCAGCGGCGTGCCGGCGACCGTGGCCGATGCCAGTGCATGCGCACCAAACCACAGTTCCGCCCAGGGCTTCGATGTGGGAGCGTCCGCACCGGTGATTCTCGCCAAATGTGTACGAGACCCCCAGGGGTACGACTGCAGCACGGGGTCCAACAGCTCCATGCCCGTATCACTCCTCTAATAGTCACTTCTGGCGCGAGCACGCCAATCTCACCGAAGGCCCAAAAGCCTTCGGTGACACCCGGCGATTACGCAGAAAACGCCGCAATCGCACCAACTCTGGCTGCAGCAACACATACTTCAACCAATGGATGATGAGTCTCCGCGTCGAGCGCAGGGCACTCCACACGAGCCCATCCAACCTCGCCGTAGTGGTCCCGGTAGTGGCCCACATTGTTCGGCGCAGCTAAAACAATCGCCCCCAACGGTAGCACTGTCGCCCCTTCATCCCCACCATCAATAAACGGGTCATAGAAAATATCGCGGCTTTCCTGGGGTTCTGCAGCGAGCAACGCGCCCACGCTAAGAGACAATTCGCTTATCGACGACGCTGCCGAGACCACGCCTGCCTCAAGCATCTGTAACGATGCCAGTTCCGCTACCGGTGCCAGCGCCGAGGTCGTCGACACTGCAAGCATTCTGCGGCCTGCCACCCACTGCGCTACCTGCCGCGCGGGATTAACTGTTTCATCTCGCGGCGGAGCACAGGCGGCAATATCGGCGTCCACCGCATCAGCGACTTCCTCCACTACCCCGGCCGGAGCCAGGGTGGTGGCACCACATTCGGTGAGCGCGCTGGCGATGGCACCGACATAGGCGGTAAAGGACGCGGACTCCGCCATCGCCGGGCGCGGAACCACAACCGTATCGGGGCTACCGGCGGCACGCAGTGGCCCTTCACCGGGATCCACCACGACCGTGGCAGCACCTCGCCTATCAGCTTCAGCCAGAGCTGCCCTCAGTGGGCTGCCGGGGTTGTCGTCACAGACGATGACCAAGTCGAGGGCACCGACATAACTGGGCAACTGATGCGCAATTACCACCGGGCAGCGGATGTCGTCGGCAAGCGCGCGCACTGATTCGGCGGCGAGCTGCGCCCGACGATTTCCCACAAGGATGACCGCACTGCGCGGCAGCGGAAGTTGAGCAAACGCACCCCCGCGAGTCGCGGAAGCAGCAGCTCTGAGACCTGCACCGGCAGTGGCCATACGATAGAACAGGGCCTCTTGGCGCGGGTTATGGGAGGAGTTAAATGACGAGGTCATACTCCCAAGCATGCCTTAAAACGCGCGCGTGGGGTTGATTAACCGCGGATGATGCCGAGAACTTCGTCGACAAGAGCGTCGACCTCAGCACGCGTCGGAGCCTCGACGTTCAGACGCAGCAGCGGCTCCGTATTGGAGGCCCGGACGTTGAACCACGCCTTGGAGTCCGCCAGCTCAATGGTCAGGCCATCCATCCAGTCCGAGGACTCCGTGCGATCGGCAAACGCGGCCTCGATTTCCTTCTGCTTGGCCTGCTGCTCCTCGGCGCTGCCCAGGCGGGAATTAATCTCACCGGAGGCCTCGTAGCGGTTGTACTCGGCCATGAATTCACTCAGCGGCTTATCCTGCTCGGCCAGTGCGGCCAGGACATGCATGGCAGCCAGCATGCCGGAGTCTGCGTTGAAGAATTCCTTGAAGTAGTAGTGCGCTGAATGCTCGCCACCAAAAACAGCACTGTGCTCGGCCATTTGCGCCTTAATAAAGGAGTGCCCAACACGGGTACGAACCGGAGTTCCGCCGTTTTCCACAATCATCTCCGGCACGACGTGCGATGTGATCAGGTTATGGATGATAGCCGCACCCGGGTTCTGCTCCAGGTAGCGGGTGGCCACCAACGCACAGATGGCCGATGGGCTGACCGGGTTGCCCTTCTCGTCGACGACGAAGCAGCGGTCAGCGTCGCCATCGAAGGCAATACCGATGTCTGCGCCCTGCTCCACCGTAAACTTCTGTAGGTCAACGAGGTTGGCGGGCTCCAACGGATTGGCCTCGTGATTCGGGAAGTTGCCGTCGAGCTCAAAGTAGAGGTCAGCAACATCCATGTCTTCTCCGAGCACTGCCGGAACTGTCAGTCCCCCCATACCGTTACCGGCATCGACTGCAACCTTCAGGCGACGGCCGGAGCGAATGTCGACCAGCCCATGGAGGAACGCCGCGTAATCCTGCAGAACATCCTCACGATCAATTTCGCCCGGAGTGCCGGTGTACTCCGGAATTCCGTCGACAAGCAGATCCTTAATCTGAGCAAGCCCTGTCTCCTGCCCGATTGGGCGGGCCAGCGAACGGCACATCTTGATGCCGTTGTATTCAGCTGGGTTGTGGCTGGCAGTGAACATCGCGCCCGGGCATTCCCTAACTCCGGAGGCGAAATACAGCTCGTCCGTAGAGGTCAGGCCGAGCAGGGTGACATTGAGCCCCTGCGCTGCCGCGCCATCGGCGAAACTAGCCGCCAACTCCGGCGAGGACTCACGCATATCGTGGCCAACTACGGCACGCGTTGCGCCCTCTGAACGCATGATGTGCCCAAAGGCGGCGCCGATGGCTCCGACAAGGTCCGCGTCGATGCCCTCACCGACAACACCGCGCACGTCATAGGCCTTGATGACGGCATCCAAATCGGAACGATTGTAAGTGCCCACGAAAAACCTCTCTGGGTAAGTATCAGTGTTGTGAAAAATGATACTAGCCACAGAGAGGCTCTCACAAAGAAATGCCGCGGCAAGATGGCATGAGCTGGGGCACGGCACCCGCCCCGTTAGTCGTCCGAATCCTCCGGATCGCGAACTACATGCAGGTGACCGCGCGCGGATTTCCGCGTCGACGGGTGACGGCTGGAATCAATCTTGTAGGTCTGAGGACGGTTGTCGACCTCATCCCGCAGCACCAGGCCAGTCGCGTTGCGGCCAGCTTCACGGACGGCTTCCGCCAATGCGGTCAAATCATCATCGTCCTGGGCGGGCGTCGGCACGTCGTAACGCACGAGCTCCCAACCCAGCGGTGCGGTGATGGAACGCGCGTGCTTCTCACAGAGATCCCAGCTATGCGGTTCGGACGCGGCGGCGAGCGGACCCACCACAGCCGTCGACTCCGCGTAGGCATACGTCAACGTAGCTACGGCAGGTTTGCCACAGCCGGGCCGGCAACAACGTCTAAAAACACTCACGGCATCAAAGTCTAGACCCTAACTTTAAGTTTCGATAGTTTTTCTCCCACTCGGGCGTTTTTCGCTTTCCGACGCTCCCCCGGGGCCCCCCAGCCTTACCCAGTAAACCTGCGACATGGCCGGAAGCTGGCCTCACCCACGTTGACGATCCGACCGATTAAGCTCAACAAATATGAATTCATCGGCTTATACTCCGCGCTCTTTGCGACGCTCACTGCGACGCGGTCGCGGACCTCGGGGTCCTCTGTTGCCGCCGGAGGTACCCCGCTGGAAGAGCCGTTCAGAAGCTTTTGACCAGGCGGTTATTGACGCCTACGCCCCATTGGATCAGCACTGGTCCCGGCAACTGTCACACCTGGACATCGCCATCGACACGATTCCTCGCATGCAGTTGCGCCCGGACATGTATTTCCCGGAAGAGATTGTCGCTGACGGACCTGTACCGCTGGGACGGCTTATCCCCGCTGGCATTGACCGCGTAGGCAACCCCACCCGCCCCTGCGTAGTAGTGTTCCGCCGCCCCATTGAGCGCCGTGTCTCGGGCCGAGTGGAACTGGACCAGATGCTGCAATATGTACTGACCCGCCTGGTAGCGGTATATCTGGGCATTGACCCGGTTGAGGTGGACCCTAGTTTCAACGAGAACTTCCTGTAGAAAGCTTTCTCCTAAGGAGCTCCCTAGAAACCGGGTATATAGACAAAAAGTGTCTGTGATTCTCAAGATAGTAACTGGTCAGGCCCCATAAATTACGGGCTGCACGCGTAAATACGGGCTGCAAATGTGAAACTGTGTGAGTTTATGACACTTTCAGGCCATTTTTTGGGTCATTTTGTCATAAACGCAGTCAGTAACTCGGATTAAGAACTAAGCGACAAAAGGGCCCACCCAGCGACATGCTGAGCGGACATATTTTCGTCTATTAACCCTAGAGAGCAGGAAAAACTCGTTCACCAAAAAATCCCCCAGGGTATTACCCAAGGGGAAACTGCGAGGTCGAGCGAAGGATAAAATACAGACCCGGCTGCCCTAGCCAATCTGCCGCTTCAAACGGCGGCGCTCACGCTCAGAGAGGCCACCCCAAATGCCGAAGCGCTCATCATGCTCGAGAGCAAACTCCAGGCATTCATCTCGCACACCACAAGCACGACAAATACGCTTTGCTTCGCGAGTGGATCCACCCTTCTCAGGGAAGAAAGCTTCTGGATCGGTCTGGGCACACAGAGCTTGCTCCTGCCAGTCCTGATCGACGGCTTCAAACAACCCCGAAAGGTCATCTGCCCACTCTGTCAACGGCCGAGGCTGGTTTTCAGAGGAGCTATCATTCACAGCGATGTCACCCGCATTCGTCTCACTATCCACAGCAGAGCCGCCATCAAACATGCTGGACTTTTCCATGCCGAGGGCCTCCTGATGGTTGTTGCTGCGGGTCTTTAAATTGGGCTTAGTGTGCGAAACACACATTTGTGATTACACACGTGTAACCCACCATCGGTCAAGCCGAATAGAGAATTTGCCCCAATACTTTTCATTGCCCCTGAAGCCCCTCCCCCCGCGTTGGGGATTAAGTTCAGGTTGAAGGATGGCCCCCGAACTCTAAACCTGCCACCTGAACTCAATCACATTCGCCACATGCCTCTCACCAGCACCTTTGGCGACACTTCGGCAACTCTAATCAGATATTGCCGACAAAAGTCTGACACGCCGAAGGCTGCAGACTAGACATCCGTCGAAAAACGTACTCCGTGATCGGGGATCTGGACACCCGGCCACACACGGATACCGTTGATCAATTCACAGCGCGCACCAACGACGGCACCCTCGCCGATAATGGCATCACTGATGACCGTTCGCGGGCCAATATCGGCACCATCGGCAATCACAGAGCGCTCGATCACAGCACCGGCACCGATGCGTGCGCCGTCGAAGATCACCGATTGATCAATCCGAGCTCCCGCACCAATCTCCGCCCCACGGCCGACAACAGAGCCACCGTAGAGAAGAGCGCCGCCACCGACCGACGCAGATTCGTCGACAAGCGCTTCGCCGTGCTTACCCTCTAGAAGTGGTGACGGCGCGATACCGCGGACCAAATCGGAGGAGCCGCGGACGAAGTCACCCGGAGTCCCCATGTCACGCCAGTAGGCGTAATCAACGTGACCGTAGACGTTCATACCGCGGTCAAGCAGCGCTGGGAAGATTTCACGCTCAACGCTAATGGGGCGACCAGCCGGAATCGACTCGATAATCTCGCGGCGGAACACGTAGATACCGGCATTAATCTGATCGGTCGGCGGATCCTGGGTCTTCTCCAGGAACTCCAGGACGCGCCCATCCTCATCGGTCGGAACACAGCCAAACGCGCGTGGATCCGGCACACGGACGAGGTGCATCGTAACGTCCGCATCCTTCTCCGCATGAGTACCCAATACCGCGCGCAAGTCGGTACCGCCGAGGACATCGCCGTTGAAAATCATCGCGGTGTCATAGCGCAGCTTGTCTAGGACGTTTCGGATACCGCCACCGGTTCCCAGCGGCTCAGCCTCAAAGACGTATTCAATTTCGAGACCCAAATCCGAACCGTCGCCGAAGTGTTCTTCAAATACTTCAGCTCGGTAGGAGGTGCCCAATACCACGTGCTTCATACCTGCTGCACGAATGCGGCCAAGCAGATGCTCCAGGAATGGATGCCCTGCCGTGGGCAGCATCGGCTTCGGCGTATTCACGGTAAGGGGACGCAAACGCGTACCTTGCCCGCCAACCAGAATGACAGCGTCAGTCTGTTCAGCCAACGTGGCTCCCGCCTGCTGTGCAGCATCCGCTCCCGGCTGGAAGGCGGAGCCATGCCCAGCACTCGGACGAACTTCGGTAGTCATGAAATCGGTAACTTTCTTCGATGGATCGTTCCAACAGTTAATTAATTCCTACGCTTTTTGACCGCGATTATGACTTTGCCACGCAGGAACAGCCCCAAACGCAATGCCAGTCGCACAGGTGCCAGCGCCGGCCCCGGCAGGCGATCTGACATAAAACGGTATGCCGACTCGTGATGGGCCTTTACGGTAATTTCCGGGTGCTTACTGGCAGAATGTCCCTGCGCGTGACGTATCTCTGCACGGGGACAGAAAACATTGCTCCAACCGGCCTTGCCCAGTCGGTCACCCAAATCCACGTCCTCCATGTACATGAAGTAGCGGGTATCAAAGCCATCAATCTGGTCGAACGCATCCCACCGCAGCAGCAGGCATGCGCCCGACAACCATCCCGCCGATCGCTCACGATCCATATCCGTGTCATCCCGGTAGTGACGTGAGAAAGGGTTAGTAGGCCAGATATCGGCAAGCAGCGCGTGTCCGATACCGCTGACAAGTTTAGGAACCGCGCGTGCCGACGGGTACACGCTGCCATCCGCCTCGCGAATCAGCGGACCAATCGCTCCAGCTTTGGGATTGCGCTGCGCGCATGCCAACAGAACATCGATTGCGCCAGGGGCAAACACCACGTCAGGGTTGACCAGCATGACGTAATCAGGATTGATTTCACCAGCACGGCGAGCCCGCCCCAGCTCCGCAATGCCACGGTTGGCGGCCGCGCCATAGCCAATGTTGCCGCCGGTGCGCAGAAGCTGAACATCCGCTCCGGTCTCCTTGGCCCGAGCTTCTTCCTTCTCCACGGAACCATCCGTCGAGCCGTTGTCGGCCATAATCAGACGCGTGGAGGCACTGGCGGCGGGGCCCAGCGAATCCACCAGCTTGCTCAGGTGCTCACCGGGCGAAAAGGTCACGGTGACCACACCGAGCGGAAGCTGCGAGGGTTGCGGGGAATTCGAGGTTTCAATCACAAACCTAGACCCTAGGTCAGGACTGCCCGCAAAGTGTCCTGCCACTCCGGAAGCGCATGTAGACCTACCTCACTCCATGCCGAACCATCCAACACGGACCAGGCCGGACGTGGGGCCGGACGTGGGAACTCACTGCTGGTACAAGCCACCACACGCTGCGGATCGTGACCGGTGAGCCGAAACACTTCGCGAGCCACCTCGAACCATGTCGCCTCACCGCTGCCCGTGACATGGAAGGTGCCGGTCGGTGCGCTGCTCGGTTCGGACAACACACGTTCGGACAACTCCCAGACAGCTCCGGCGAGATCACCGACAAATGTGGGGTTTCCGTGCTGATCGTCAACGACCTTAATAATTGCCGGATTGCCTTTGTCGTCAGTCGCCGTCTCTGCCAGACGCATCATCGTGGAAACGAAGTCCTTAGCCTCCGGCTGTGTGGGCCCCGACCAGACCCACGCCGTGCGCAAAATAGCGAAACGCGCGCCCGAATCACGCACATTATTCTCCCCCACTAACTTGGTACGTCCATACATAGTCCGAGGCGAGGTGAAATCATCAACTCGCAGCGCTCGACGCTGCCCCGTCATCTCATCGATTGCTACATCACCGAAGACATAGTCGGTGGAGATATGAATGAGATACGCGTCTTCCTTTTTCGCCCGAGCCGCCAAGTACTTCGGTCCGAGTGCATTGATAAGGTGCGCCGAACCGGGATCGGATTCTGCGCCATCGACATCGGTCGCCGCTGCCGCGTTAATGATGATGTCGACGTCGTCAAGCAGAGGCGTTGCCTCCACAGCAGCCGAATCAGTGATATCCAACTGTGCCCGAGTGAGAGCGCGCACCTCAA
Organism: Corynebacterium sp. HMSC14B06; assembly: GCF_001807075.1. Taxonomy (NCBI): domain Bacteria; kingdom Bacillati; phylum Actinomycetota; class Actinomycetes; order Mycobacteriales; family Corynebacteriaceae; genus Corynebacterium; species Corynebacterium sp. HMSC14B06. The sequence continues at coordinate 104,129 of NZ_KV787396.1, forward strand.
CATCGGCGGCGAAGGAATCACACTGAAGCGCAGTACCCAGCTGTCCCGCCGCACCAGTTATGGCGACAATGGGACGCCGCGAGTTGCTGTGGGTTGGTCCAGGAGTGGCGAAATGCGAGACTGAAATTTCGGACATATTCTTCTTTATCACTATCGTAGATACGATTGACACTGTGTTGAGGTGTAACCGCACACGGTTGGACGGTTAAGGTTTATGTAGTTTCCGCAGCTGCTTACTGCGCTCCACGATGTGTGGAATGCCCACGCAGACATGCAGCACAAATTATATTTTCGAAAAACGGTTTAAGAGGAGCCCCGGTTTGAGCAGCCACACGCCACGCGCGCGTCACGCACGCGATATTCAAGCGCCACCGTCCTCTGCAGAGAGTACAGCCCAAGCTTGGCCGCCGATGCTACGCAATGCGCTTGTGCTGCTCTCAGCCATTATCCTGGTTATTTCCGCAGTTGGCTGGTGGACACTTGGTAGAACCACCGACAACTTGGGTTCGGGTGGCGATTTCGGTCTGGGCAGTGAGAAGGACGGTGCAACCGATATTCTGCTCGTCGGCTCCGACTCTCGCACCGATGCCCAGGGCAACCCGCTGACTCCGGAAGAAGTTGAGCTTCTGCGTGCCGGCGACGAAGAAGCCACGAATACAGACACGATTATTGTGATTCGTGTTCCTGCCGATGGTTCTTCAGCGACGGCAATTTCCATTCCGCGCGATACCTATGTCCACACCAATCGCCTAGGCAACACAAAGATTAATGGTGTCTACGGCAACACAAAGCAGATGGTCGAAGAGGAACTCGCAAGAAGCGGCGCCTCGCCGGAAGACATTGAGCGTCGCTCGACCGAGGCCGGACGTAGAGCTCTAATTGAAACCATTAGCGATCTCAGCGGTATCACCGTTGACCACTACGCAGAAGTTGGTCTGCTCGGCTTTGTCCTGCTCACCGATGCGATTGGTGGTGTCGATGTATGTCTGAATGAGGCTGTCTACGACGAGTTCTCGGGTGCAGATTTCCCAGCGGGCTCACAGACGTTGAAGGGTGCCGACGCGCTCTCATTCGTCCGCCAACGCCATGGTCTGCCCCGCGGTGACCTCGACCGAATTACTCGCCAGCAGGTCTTCATGGCCTCGTTCACCAATAAGCTGCTCGGCGCTGGCACACTGTCTAATCCCGCGAAGCTGTCTGAACTGGGCAATGCTGTCCAGCGCTCGGTGGTACTCGACGACAACTGGGATGTCACCGGATTTGCTACCCAGATGCAGGGCCTCAGTGGTGGCAACGTGAAGTTTGAAACTATCCCGGTGACCTCGATTGACGGTGTCGGTGACTATGGCGAGTCGGTGGTCACAATCGATAAGGGCCAGGTTCACAAGTACTTCGAGACCCTGCTGGGCACCAAGGAAGAAAAAGCTCCGGCGAAGGAAGAAGACGAAAAGAAGGCTGACCCCAACGCGGCTGAAACTACGGTCAGCGTTTACAACGCCACAGGCATTGAAGGTTTGGCCAGCGGCGTCTCAGGTTTCTTAACGGAAAAGGGCTACACCCAGGGCGAGGTCGGCAACGCTGAGTTCGCCGGCGTTGCCTCCAGCCAGATCAATGCGGCTGACCCAGAGGATCCGGCAGCGCAGGCCATCTCTGAGGCACTCGGTGGCGTACCGATTGTCCACGATCCATACCTCGACCCGCACCACATCTCAGTGACAATTGCCGGTGACTACGAAGGCCCGGGATTGACATCAGAGGGAATGGCCGCTGATTCGGGCGACGGTGCCGAACCCGCGCCTGAAGTCGAAGATGGTTCCAATGGCGATGTCATCGGCCAGGAAGGCGGGGCAATTCCGCAGGAAGATCGCCCCGCTATCGACGCCGCCGGCGTGACCTGCGTGAACTAGGCCCGTCCCTTCGGGGAGACCTCAGCGACATGTTCGATGAGGTTATATTCCTCAATTGCGGCCAAGGCCTCCTTGGCCTCCTGTTCGTCCAGCACGTTCATGATGAACCCGTTCTGGACGAACACCCAATCACCTGCCACCAGCTCAGGCACGTACATTGCCGAGCATTGCCGCTTCTGCCCCGCCATATCCACCGTCGCCATCGGCAATGGACCATCGGCGATTGCCAAAACCCGGGCAGGAATTCCAAGACACATCGTGTTACTTCGTCCTCTCCACTACAGTCGGGCGTCCGCCGAACCAGGGCTATCCGTTGTTATATTGTCCGCAGGTGCACCGGCATGTTCCTGCATCGTGAATGTCATCACTCCCGCAGGTGCCGAACTACACGGTAGGCACGGATCAGCGGCCCAAATCGACTTCTCGACCCCCGCAGTCTCCCCGCCACCGCACAGCTGCTCGGTAAGCATACGCGTCAGCCAGGGTTCATTCTGCGCAGTCGGTGTCATAATCTGACAATCCGTAATGATGCCGTCAGCTCCTGCCGTATAACGATGCACTAACAGCCCACGTGGCCCGTCAATCATCCCGACACCGCTGCGAGGTTCTTCAAAGTCAGCATTCTCAATCGCCGTCGCAGCATTCGGATTGCACACATGGTCGCCGAGCAGCTCCCCGTCGGCAAGCACCCGCTTCGCCCAGGCCACGGTGTCGGCGAGAAGCTGGCGTTGGGCGTCGCGTGGGCTGATTCCACGCTTATCGACGACAACCTGCCTGGAGACCGGCCCCACCCGGTAGAAATCGGCCTGCTGACCTTCACAGCCATGCTTGCCCAACTCCTTCGAGGCATCAAACACCGGTCTGGGAGCGGCATCGCCCGGACGGGATTCCCGAACACGTGTAGGCCAATCAGCAGCCGGGAAAATCTGCGCTGCGGTATCGGTGTCGTGCCGCGCGACTGCCAGGTGATTTCCCAGCGGAGCAAGTTCACCGTCAGCGTCGACGACTGCGACGTCGAGACCGTCAAAAGTATCCGTCCAAGCATCAGAAGCATCGGGGGCAGCAAGAAGCTCCACTTCCTTGATTACCGCCGTCTCAGCCAGCACCTCCAGAGCACTTTCGGCCTCAGAAACAAGCGTCTTATCCACTGCCGCGCGCACACCGCCGGGGACGGCGACATCTGGGAAATGCGACGGTGCCCCCGCTGCACGCATCAGAGCTTTTCCGGCACGCTTCATTGCCCGCGCCCCCTCGCGGTCGACGGCCACAAATTTGGTCGCTAGATTATCCAAGGTCGACCCGGCCGCCAGCAGCTCTCGAATCAACTGTGCGGTTCGAGGAATGTCGAAGACCCCGTAAAGGTCCTCTACCGCCCGCACGCCTGCAAGATGATGCACAACCGGGCACAGGCCACACAGCCGCTTGGTGATATCTGGTACAGCCAGCGCCTGCTTGCCCACGAGCATCCCGTCGATACGCGGTAGCCCTGAAAGGTCGAAGGACACCTGTGTGATGGCGCCGTTGTCATCGCGATAGACATCCAGTCGTGCCTCGAATGGGTCAACAAGCTCATCGAGCTGGATGTGCTGGGTAACCGGAACGGATTTGGATGACATGGTCCGCCTGCGCCTCCTTTGCGCTGAGTGCTTCGCCATAATGGTATCTGTGCATGAGCTTGGATTGTTGACCAGCGTGGTGGAAAAGATTGCCGAGGTCTGCCCGGGACGCACCGTGACAAAGGTGTCAATGCGTGTGGGCGACCGCTCCGGAGTCGTCTACGATTCCCTCATCGCCGCGTGGCCCGTGGCCAGTGCCGCGACACAGTGTGAGGGCGCCGAGTTAGACGCCGAGCTCATTGTGTCGACGGTCTACTGCCCCACCTGCGAGGCCGAGCATGAGATCGATGAATTCTATGCTCTAACCTGCCCCGTCTGCGGCACCCCAACTGCGGATCTACGGCACGGCCGCGAGTTTGAAATCTCCAGTATTGAGGTCAACGCTGAGGGCGAGAGTTAGACGCCGCTGTCGTGCTCGTCGGCAAGCCAGCTGTCGATGAGCTCACGCGCAACCTCAGTCGCTTCCTCAATGCCGACAAGTGCCGTGTCGCTGAGCCCCACCACCATGTCAGCCGACTCGTAGACCACTCCCACCACACCGACGCGCGCAGGCTCCTGCCCCAACAGGCGCGCCGCGGTGAGCAAATCCAACAAGCCGACCTGGTGCGCGGACAGCTTTGCCGCCAATAGTCGAGGAATCTGGTCACCGACAAGCTTGACGACGGTACCGGGATCCCCCGGACCAGCGAGAGCGTCGAGCAGCAATAAGTTCTTGGCCTCCTGCACGAGGGGCAGCAACTCCATACCGCAGGTGCCGCCATCGATGTAGGCAACCGCACCCGTCCATTCGTCCCCTCGCCCGGCGATGTTCGCAGGATCATCGAGATTAGAGGGCGACCAGACCAAATGCGCAGAATCTCCGGCCTGAGTTGCCTGCCTCATGCCTGCAGATTCCAGTTCCGGGGCGAGGCGCCTCAGCAGTTCGAGACCAATGCCGTCGTCGCCCATGACGGGGTTGCCGATGCCAAGAACCGTCACCAACGGGGTTCCAGTATCGGCGCCGGTGACTGCGTCGGACGCCTTATCGTTACCCAATGATCTCCTATCCAATGCGTGGAGAGTCAACCGGTTGCGTGCCGCGCGGTAGCCAGACAGAGCCACCAATCATCGAGGACAGACCACCGTGATTGTGCACCGCATCGGAGCGGATGACCAGGTAAACGTGAATGACGGCGAAGAGCCAAATCAAGTACATGATGATTGTGTGAATCAGGCGGAAGTAACCGATGCCAATCCAGTGCGTGGGCATAGCCAACAGCTGGAAGAACCAGTTGGACTGATCCATCATCGCGTATAGCGACAAACCTGTGAGCATCTGGATGAAACACATCGCATAAATGCCGGTGTACGCCAGCTGCTGCAGCGGATTGTGAGCGAAGTAGAACGGCCCTTCCTTGCGCAGGAAGAGGTAGTACTGCATCGTGTGCCAGAGGTCTTTAACATCCTGCTTGTTATAAATCGGCCATAGCGCACGCCATCGGGTTTGTCGGTCGTGGGTAACAAACAACAGAATGACACGCCACAGCCCCACCGCAATCCATAGGAATCCTGCTAAGAAGTGCGCGAAACGGACATATCCCATCGCGAATCCCGCCGCCGAACCGTCATAAGTACGCTCGGTCAAATAGGGCTGCATGATGTACCAGCCGGTAAAGGTCATCACCAGCATCAGCGCCAGGTTCAACCAATGTTGAACGCGCAGCGCCCATCCCCACAGGTGAACCTCAACCCACGAACCGGAGCCCTTCTTGTTCTCCGCAATGGCCTCGTCAAGTTTCCGCAGCCCCATTGCCACGAATCCTTCGAAGATGAACTCTCCGATGATATTTCCGTCTTTGTCAATGGGAGCAAGTGCGACACCCATGCTGCGATGACCGCGGCCATGGTGCATGTTCGCGTTACGCCGAAGTAGAACGCCTTCCTCACGGGACATTGTGGAAGCCTCAACGACCGCATTCAATTCACCGCGCATGATGGCGACATCGACCGTTTGATCCGCAATGTTGAGACCGTGCACCTTGGCGATGGAGTAACGGCGATCCGGAGTGGCCGGGTCGTAGGAATCCGGAGTTAGTTTCATCAGTGGCGTGCCGTCGAGGTGGAAAAGATCGTCGCGACGACGACGCAAGCTGACCTTCAGCGCAAGGTCGACAGGATCGCGGGACTCGTCCGGGACAATTGCTGCGGCCTGAATGACCTCAGATGGCGACAACCAGTGGCTGGTGTGGGCGTCAATAACCGCAATAACCAGGGGGTTGCCCTTGGAATCCTTTAGTCGCAGTTCCGGATTTTCACTCACTGAGGGGGTTATGCCATCGGATGTCATGCCGTCGTCACCTTAAACACCTCCTGACCAGACGGATCCAAAACATGGACTGCGCAGGCCATACATGGGTCGAAGGAATGAATCGTGCGAAGTGGCTCAAGCGGCTGCTCAGGATCGACCAGCGGATGTGTGCCATCGCCAGCCAGCGCGTGCTCGTACGGGCCAAGCTGCCCCTTGGGGTCACGGCCACCGGCCAGCCACGTGGTAGGAACCACGGCTTGGTAGTTGGTCACCTTGCCATTTTCGATTTTGACCCAGTGGCTGAGCATGCCACGAGCGACCTCGAGAAAGCCCACGCCCTGGCACTTTTCCGGCCACGAGGACGGCTCCCAACGGCTGTTGTCGAAGACATCAATATCGCCATTCTTCAAGGCCGCAACGAACTCTGGGAAAATGTGATCTGCCAAGTAATTGGCGGTAGTCACAGATTCCACGGCACGAGCGTAGGTGCGTCCCGCAGTGGAGTTCATCTGCTCAATGCGCAGGTCGAGCTTGTCCATAACCTCGTCGACCAGGCGCACCGTCTCCGACTCCTTCTGCAGGTACGCCAACAGCACACGTGCAACCGGGCCAACTTGAACAGCGCGACCGTCGTAACGCGGCGCCTTCGACCAGGTGTACTTTTCATTGTCGGACAGCCACTCGTACGGCGGTTTCGGTCCGGTGTAGTTCACTGTGGTTTCACCGTCGTACGGCTTGAGGCCGACATCGTCGCCCGCTTCCTGCTTGTACCAGGCGGAGTTAATGAATTCCTCAATCTTCTCCGGCTGGAATGGGTGGAGCTTGGTGTAATCACCGTCGAGAATGACACCGGGCTTGATATTTGGATGCACGGTCTGGACACGGGACTTAGCCGGGTCGCCGGAGTAAGTGGCGCCAGCCATGCCGACCGCCAGGAAGCTGTCGGAGGAGCGACCGATGTCGAAGTAATCCTTGTAAACGCTCATGATGGCGACTGCATCTGGGTAGAAGCAGTCATTGACGAACTCCACGATCTCATCGATCCAGGACTTGATCTGGTCAATGCCGACTTGGTTGACCGTCTCCGAGCGTTCCGGGTCTATGGAGCACGCCATACCTCCGACCAGGAAGTTCGGGTGGGGATTCTTACCGCCAAATACGGTGTTAATGCGGATGATAGAGCGCTGGAAAGCCAAGGCGTCGAGGTAGTGCGACACTGCCATCAGGTTGGCCTCGGGCGGCAAGCGGTAGTCCTCATGCCCCCAGTAGCCGCCGGTGAAGATGGACAGCTGGCCGGAGTCCACAATGCCCTGCACAGTGTCCTTGACTCGGGCGAAGGTTTCTTCGTTATTGCCCTTCCACGTCGAGCCGATCGACTGCGCGAACTCAACGGTCTTCTTCGGATCTGCCTCGAGAGCCTTCGTGACATCAATCCAGTCCAACCCGTGAAGATGGTAGAAGTGCACGACGTGGTCGTGAATCTCCTGCGAGCCAATCACCAGGTCGCGAATACGACGTGCCTGCGGGGGCGGTGTCGAGCCAATGGCATCTTCGACCGCAGCAATAGATGCCACCGAGTGGGTACCCGTGCACACACCACAGATACGACCAACGAACGCCCAGACATCGCGAGGATCGCGGTTTTTCACAATGGTTTCGATGCCGCGGAACTGAGTGGTCTCACTCCACGCGGTTTTAATCTGCTCTCCCTCGCGTTCCAGCTCAATGCGAAGGTGTCCCTCGATTCGGGTAATCGGGTCAATTACAACTTTTTCCGTAGCCATGTCCTATGCCCTTAGTTGTCCTTCGAATCGGATGCTGTCTCACTCTGCGTGCCCGGTGAGTTTGAAGGAAGGTCGACCGTCGGAGGCTTCCGGCCTTCCACACCACCAAACGCAGCCAACACCTTTTCTTCGCCGTTGGAGCGCCTTATCTTCAGTTCCTTCACCAATGTGAGTCCGCCATGGACCGCGGTACCCGCAGCAGTAGCAGCCAGCAGTCCAACGCCGACCTTGTTCACACTGGACTCCACTCCAATACCCGGGATACCCGGCAGCTTGTCATAGAACGGAGTGAACTGGTCGAAGAAGTCCTTCTCAGTACAGCCAATACATGGGTGACCAGCACCGATTGGCCAGCCAGACTTGAGGTTCCACTGCACGATTGGACATGGGCTAAACGTGGATGGCCCCTTACAGCCGACCTCGTAAAGGCACCAGCCGTTGCGTGCACCCTCGTCATCGAAGGTTTTCACGAACTGACCGGCATCATAATGTGCGCGGCGCGGACAGGAGTCGTGAATACGCTGGTCGTAGGCAAACTTTGGCCGCCCCTCAGCGTCAACCTCCGGAGTCTTGCCATAAGTGAGCACGTACGTCAGAGTGGCCGTAATAACCTCACCAATCGGCGGGCAACCAGAGACGTTAATCACCGGCTTGTCCTTGATAATCTCATCGACGCCCTTAGCGCCGGTCGGATTCGGCTTAGCGGCCTGAACAGAACCCCAGACAGCACAGGCACCAACGGCCAGGATTGCCGTGGCCTTCTCAGCAGCCTCGAGCAGCACCTGTTCTGCCGACTTACCGCCGATGGTGCAATACGCACCGTGCTCGCCGGTCGGGATCGAGCCATTGACCACCAGAATGTGGTCCTCGGCATTCATGTCATCCAAAGCCTTTTCGGCCGCATGCCCGGACGGCGCCATGAGCAGCTCGTTATAGTCCATCGAAACTAAGTTCAGCACCACGTCTTCAGCAGTAGTGCCTCCGGAACGCAATACGGATTCCATACATCCGGTGCACTCCTGCAATTGCAACCAAGCCACCTTCGGCTTCTTTACAGCTGAGAGCTTGTCTGCGATTTCCTCCGCCGAGGGAGTCAGCGACTGCGCCGCGGCCTCACCGACATTCGGAGTTCCCGCGGCAAAAATTGCCGCCATGGTGCCACAAAACTTCATGAAACTGCGCCGTGAGACACCAGCTCTAGCGAGGTTGTCGCCGAGGGTGCCTTCCTGCCAATTCGCGCCACTAATCATTTTTTTTCGCTGCGCCTTCTGCTTAGTTATTAGGAATATTGGTTTCGAGGTTTTACAACTACCCAGGCCCATTGCCTATACATGGCCAAGTATAGCGACCTAAGAACAACCTGAATAATGGCGCTGCGCTGCGGTTATAACAAAATAATATGCAAGATAACTGTTGCGTAAATATAGCTCCAGGTACAGGGAATGAACGTGAAAAACCGCCGCAGATTACAGCGGGATATCACCTATCCCCCACTAAGGTGGAGCGAAACGAGGGGGGGAGCGGGACCGTCGTCAAGCATGCCGTAATGCCCCCCATTGCTTCATGCCCCCGGCGCGCGCTTAATCAACCAGCGCAGGGTTGACCCAACGGAGCCATTCGTCGATGCCCTCCCCGGTCTTAGCGGAGACCTCAATCACCTTCACCCCTGGATTGACCTTTTCCAGGTTGGCGCGGAAGAGCTCCCTGTCGAAGTCAAGGTACGGGGCAAGATCCATCTTGTTGATAACCACTACCTGCACAGAGCGGAACATCACCGGATACTTGACCGGCTTATCCTCACCTTCAGTAATGGAGTAGACCATTGCCTTGCGAGTCTCACCGACCTCAAACTCAGCCGGACAGACGAGGTTTCCCACATTTTCAATCATGACCAGGTCAAGCGTGTCCAGATCCAGCCCCTCGAGTGCGCGGGAAACCATGGGGGCGTCCAAGTGGCATTCGCCACCGAATCCGTTGCCCGTGTTCAGCAGCGAAATCTGTGCCCCGTAGCCCTCCAGGCGATCGGCATCGAGGGCCGTCTCAATATCGCCCTCGATAATGCCGACGCGCAGCTTGCCCTGCGCAGCCACCAGTGTCTTCTCCAACAGCGCGGTCTTGCCTGAACCCGGGGAGCTCATCAGATTGATGGCCTCAACACCATGTTCGGCAAGCAGCTCGCGATTATGCTCCGCGCGGTGGTCGTTCTCGCTGAAGATGTCCTCGAGGATGGTCACGCGTTCCACACCAGTTTCATAACCCGAGTGGTCGCCGTGGCTGGTGTCATTGGGGTCGGCGAGATGAACGTGGTCATGGCCGTGGTGGTGGTCATGGTCGTGGTCATGATGATGGTGGTGGTGTGCATCATCGCCATCGTGCCGGTGGAAACGTCCCATGATTAAACCGTCTTTCCTACTTGTGCGCGTCGACGTCGATGTCGACGATTGTGAACTCTTCCCCCGAGATTACGCGTCCGGGCTCTCCGCACGTGGGGCACAGCAGACCGTCGAGTGGCCCGACCTGTTCGCGATGGCCGTGCGCGCATTCGACAACGGCAGGCACCCAGTCGATCTCCAACTCCGCGTGCCCCAAACCGGTATCGCGACTGACGAAATCCCACGCGTATGAAAGGGTTTCTGGAACAACCTGACGCAGAGCGCCTATCCGCAGGTGCACAGTGCGTACAGTTCGACCTTCGGCTGCTCTCGTGACAACCTTCGCCAACTGCATGCTCAACGCTACTTCGTGCACAATCTCCAAAGTAGCAGTGCGAACGGACCCGAGTCGCTTACGTAAAGTTGAACGCATGGAAAAGGCAGGCACGACCGGGGCGGGGATGGGCACGGGCATTCAACGCATTCGCTGGCGTATCGAAGGAATCGTCCAGGGGGTCGGATTCCGCCCTTTTGTGGCCACCATCGCCCGGCGCGCGGGTCTCGTCGGCTTCTGCGGCAATGATGAGCAAGGCGTATTCATCGAGGTAGAAGGCGCGTCGGACGCCCTCGCTGCCTTCCGCAGCCAGCTTTTCACCGAACTGCCGGCGCTTGCCCGCATCATCAATCACTCCGCCGAGCACATCGCTGCGCTGGGCCATGAGCGCGAGTTCACCATCGTGTCCTCTCGCCACAGCTACCCCGGCCGCGCGCTGCTTCCGCCCGACACCGCACTGTGCCCGGACTGCCGCCGTGAGTTTTTCGACCCTACCAACCCGCGCTACCTCTACCCTTTCATTTCTTGCACCAACTGCGGGCCGCGTCTGTCCATCATCACTGAACTGCCCTACGACCGCCCGCGCACCACTATGGCGGCCTTTCCGATGTGCACCCCGTGTGAGCGCGAATACACCGACCCGACCGATCGCCGCTATCACGCCCAGCCAATCAGCTGTTTCGACTGCGGACCGCATCTGAGCTGGCACGATGCAGGCGGCACCATCACCGCTACCTCCCGCGAGGAGGTTCTCGCACTCTTTCGTCGCGCACACGCGCTGCTTGACGACGGCGCCCTGCTCGCCGTCAAAGGTATTGGTGGTTTTCACCTGGTCTGCGATGCCGCCAACGACGCTGCCTGCGAGAAACTACGGATGCGCAAGCGTCGACCCGACAAACCGCTGGCGGTAATGGCTCCCACTGTTGACACCGCTGCCCAACTGGTTGAGTTAACTGAGCAGGAGAAGCGTTTCCTCGACTCCTCTGAGGCACCGATTGTGATTGCACCGAAGCAGCGGTCGGGGCCGCTTTCCGATCTCATCGCCCCTGGCCTCGACAGCTTCGGCATTATGCTTCCATACTCAGGCATTCACCTGTTGCTTTGCGATCGCCCGCTCGTGGTCACCAGCGGCAACCTCAGTGGCGAGCCCGTGTGCACCGACAATGCCGACGCGCTGAAGAAGCTCGGTCACATCGCCGACGCTTTCATCCTCCACGACCGCGAAATCCACGTCCCCGTTGAAGATTCGGTTTTCATCGGCACCGCCCCATCGCGCCGGTCCCGTGGCTTCGCTCCCATCCCCGTTTCAATCACGGCCACCGATTCTCGTAGCCACACGGGCACTAGCACCGGCACCAGCGCCCGTAGTACGTCGCAACCCACCATTTTCGCGACTGGCGGGGAGCTGAAGAACACTTTCGCGATCGCGCATGGGGACCTCGTTCACGTCTCCGCACACATTGGTGACATGGGTTCGTGGGCCAGTCAGAAGGCCTACCAGAGAGCAGTTGATCAGCTCCTTTCCATGCGTGACGCGACCCCGGATTTTGTCGTCTGCGACCTTCACCCGGGCTCCGCCACTACCGCCTTCGCCGAATGCTTCGCTGCCGAGCACGACATCGAGCTGCTCTCGGTTCAACACCACTTCGCCCACGCGCTCTCCCTACTCGCCGAACACCGCCTCCTTTCCCCCAGTGCCGGTCACGCAGTCGTCGCTACCCTCGACGGCACCGGCTATGGCACTGATGGTTCCATCTGGGGCGGCGAGATCCTCACGCTCAGTCGAGATTCCGCAGGCTGGGAACGCACCTGGCACTGCCCCTCTTTCCCATTGGTAGGCGGCGATCGTGCCGTCACGCATCCGTGGCGGCTAGCCCTCGGTCTCGCGCACGAGTGGGAGCTTGACGACGACCGTCTCCTACGCAACCTCTCCAACGAACACGAAGTAGCCCTGGTCAAAAGCCAGCTGGCGACGGGAATTGGCACCGTGCAAACTTCGTCTCTAGGCCGCATATTCGATGCCGCCGCAGCTCTGCTGCTGCCTCGCTGGCGCGGTGGCGCGGCCATCAGCTACGAGGCGCAAGCGGCCATGGAGTTGGAGGCAGTGGCGACTCGCTACGTGAGGTCACATGCGGAAGCGCTCGGAGCGATCAGTTCAGAGACGAAGCCGGTGCCCCTCCAGGACGTCATTCGAGAGGCGGCAGCATCGCCTGACGCTGAGCAGGCCGCATTCTTGTTTCACAGTGGGGTTGCGGGCGTCGTCGGCAAGCGATTGGTGCAGGCGGCGGAGGAAGCTGGAACCGATGTTGTCGGTGTCAGCGGGGGTTGCGCGAACAATGCGCTGTTGATGGAGTTGCTGCAGCGCGAAGTTACAGCTGAGGGCTTTACTCTGTTGCAGCATCAAATCGTGCCGCCGGGCGATGGCGGCTTGAGTCTTGGCCAGGCGGTGGCCGGTCGCCTGCTGGCGGCAACCGGCATGGATGTCTAGCAGATGCGCGGCAGCGGGTCGCCGACCAACATGTCCACCATGCGGGTGCCACCGAATCCGGTGACCAGCACCACGGAAGCGGCGGGCTCGTCCTCGATGGAGCCGATATCACGAGCCTCGGAAGCCCCGGCTGCGTGGAGCGCACTGAGCGCTGCCTCGGATTGCTCAGCCGGGACAACGGCGACGAAGGTGCCTTCATTGGCGACGTAGAGCGGATCGATGCCGAGCATGTCACAGGCGCCACGGGTCATTTCACGAACCGCAATGGATTCGTCGTCAAGCACGACACCAAAACCGGTGCCACGGGCGAGCTCGTTGGCGACCGTGCCGAGGCCGCCGCGGGTGGCATCGCGCATCCAGCGAGTGCCGGGTGCAGCTTCAAGTAGCGCTTCGACCAGACCGTTGACTGCGCGGGTATCGGTCTCGATAGGCGCGGCCAGAGCCAAGTCGCCGCGGGCGAGCATGACGGCCATGCCGTGATCGGCGATTGGCCCGGAGACGAGGATGCGGTCTCCGGCCTCGATGTTTGCGTAGACAGATCCTTCCGTAGCGGCACCTGCGTAGTCGCCGCGGACCGCGCCCACCCCGGCCGTGGTGATGTAGACCTGGTCACCTGCGCCCTTCGGCACAACCTTGGTGTCGCCGGCGACGATGCTCACCCCTGCGGCATCGGCAGCGGTGCGCATACTCGCCACGATGCGACGGAGAGTCGCGATCTCCAGCCCCTCTTCCAGGATGAACGATGCGGTCAGCGCCAGCGGCCTGGCTCCGGCTACCGCCAGATCGTTGATCGTGCCGTTGACGGCCAAATCGCCGATGTTGCCGCCCGGGAACTCGATGGGATTGACCACGTAGGAGTCAGTGGACATTGCCAAACGCGCCCCGCCATGTGCAGAAGCTGTCGCAGCCTTGACGACGGCATCGGCAGCGAAGAGCCCGGAGTCGCCACCCTGCCCTAAAATTTCATTGCCATAGGCATCGAAAAAGACCTGTTCAACCAGAGCTGCGGATGCCTTTCCGCCGGAGCCGTGTTGCAGGGTGACGTAGTCGTCGAGAAGCCTGAACGGACGTGCCCGAACGCGACCAATATTGGTGTTTACCTTGGCTTCGTTGGTGTTCAGACGATTCTTCGGCTGCATGCTCACTATCCCTAACTTCACAGCTGCTGGCGGACAAAACTGCTTGCGTCACTCGTCCTTCGAAAACGAGGCTCGCTGCTCCTGATGGTAGTCTCGATAAGTATTGCAAACGAGGAGAAGCGTATGTGTCTTGGTGTCCCCGCCGTCATCACGGAAGTCCACGATGCTGCCCGTGCAACAGTGGAAATTGGTGGCGTCGCACGCATGATTTCCACCGATTTACTTATTGACGAGAGCCTCACCGCCGGTGATTGGGTTCTCGTACATGTCGGTTTCGCCATGAGCAAGATCGACGAGGAAGAGGCCAGGCTCTCGCTCCAGCAAATCAAACAGCTAGGTGGCGACGCTTACGAGGATGAGCTGGAATCCTTCTCATCGTCACAGATCAACTAAGGGGGCTGGACGGCACCATGAAATACGTTGACGAATTCCGCGATCCCGCCGCTGCGAAGAAGCTGCTCGCACGCATCGAACGCGAGGCCACCAAGCTGGAAAAGCCCATCGCACTGATGGAAGTCTGTGGCGGGCACACGCACACCATTTACCGCTACGGCTTGGAAAACCTCCTACCGGAGAGCATCGAGCTGATTCACGGACCCGGCTGCCCCGTCTGTGTCATCCCCATGGGGCGCGTCGACGATGCCATCTGGCTGGCACAGCAGGAAGACGTCATTTTCACGACCTTCGGCGACATGATGCGTGTTCCGGGGTCCGAAACGTCGCTGATGCAGGCACGTGCGCGCGGCGCCAATGTGCGCTTTGTCTACTCGCCTCTCGACGCGCTGAAGATTGCCACCGATAACCCCGATAAGCAGGTCGTTTTCTTCGCCGTCGGGTTTGAGACAACCGCCCCGTCGACTGCCGTGACCGTTGAGGCCGCGCGCCGGCAGGGGGTGGAAAACTTCTCCGTATTTTCCAACCACGTACTCATCGAGCCGCCACTGCGCGCCATCGTCAACGGCGGCGAAACCAAGGTCGATGGTTTCATCGGCCCAGGTCACGTGGCTACAACCACCGGCACGGACGCCTTTGAGTTCCTGCCGCGCGAGTTTAATCTGCCAGTGGCGGTCACCGGTTTTGAGCCATTGGATGTGCTCCAGGCCGTCGTCATGCTGCTGGATCAATTCGTCAGCGGCGACGTTGCTGCCGGTAAGTCGCGGGTGGACAACCAGTACGCGCGCGTCGTTCGCTCCTCCGGCAACACCACCGCGCAGAAACTTATGGACCGCGTCTTTTCTCTCCGCGACACCTTCGAGTGGCGTGGCCTCGGCTGGATTGAAAACTCCGGCCTCGGCATCTCTGAGGAATACGCGGCATTCGACGCCGAGCGTCGTTTCCAGGTGCCGGGGCGCCGTATCCCAGATCCCGTGACCTGCGAATGCGGTTCTGTGCTCACCGGCCACATCAAGCCCTGGCAGTGCGCGGTCTTCGGCACTGCCTGCACCCCGGCGACCCCCATCGGCACCTGCATGGTCTCCCCCGAAGGCGCTTGTGCGGCGTACTACAACTTCGGCCGCATCGATCGGAAGGTCACCGAGAACCTGGCGAAATCTCGCCGCTAGTTACTCCGTAATTCCCGCTCGCGCGAGCGCTGCCACGGCTTGCTTTACGACGGGCGCGTCAATCATTTCACCATCGAGCTGGAAGGCGCCGGTATGCGTTCCAGCGTGCTTGACAATCTCCCGGGCGCGGGCCAGCGTTGCGTCCGACGGCTTGTATGCCTTACGCACCGGTGGCACCATCGCCGGGTGAATACAGGCAGTAGCCAGGAATCCGCACCCCACTGCGTCGAGTGCCTCGAGATACTGGCCACGCTCATCCCGGAAATCAGCGTGAATGGCATCAATGGCGGCAATGCCCGCTGCAGCTGCATGGACCTGAACAAGTGCTCGCGCCAGACGCTGCGGGTCTCGGTAGTGGCGACGTGGGTTTTCATCCACACTCTGCCGCGAGGACACCCCGCCGAGTTCGGCGGTCAGGTCTTCGGCACCCCAGAACAGACCCACAACGTCCGGGTGCGTGGCAATCTGCTGGATATTAATCATGGCCTGCGGGGTTTCAATCATCGCGATGATCTTCAACCCCTCGAGCTCTGCGGGGATGGAGTCTCGAATCTTGGGCACCATGACGATGTCGTAATCACATGCACGGGCAAAGGCGACATCCTCCGCGAAGGTCGGAGTCCCGGGACCGGTGATCCGAAGAATAGTCGTCTCCGGGTCGAGCGGATTGTTGATGATGTTCGCACGTGCCTGCTCGTGATTGTCAACGGCAGCGCCGTCTTCCAGGTCAATGATGACCATGTCCGATCGTTCAGCAGCTTTCTGGAAACGTTCCGGACGGTCAGCCGGGGCGAAGAGTAGCGCCGGGCCAGAGGGAAGCCAAGGGAAGGTCTGTTCACCATCGAGGGAGCTAAAGCCTGTCATAGCTCCTAACCTAATTGAAAACTCGAATCACCTTCGCGCAGGGGCTCCCCCAGGAGACAACAAAACCCGCGTTGTGGCATCCATAGAGTGGAAACCACAACGCGGGCTTGCTGAGTTTTTCAGCCTTTCGCGATTAGTCGCGGTACAGCAGCAGCGCATCGCCCTGACCGCCGCCACCGCACAGGGACACACCAGCGCGACCCGAACCGCGACGGTTCAGCTCCATCGCAGCGGTCAGAGTCAGGCGGGCACCAGAGCAGCCAATCGGATGGCCGAGGGCAATCGCGCCACCGTGGATGTTGGTCTTCTCCAGCGGGTAGTCCAGCTCACGCAGGGACTTGACGGCCACCGCACCAAATGCCTCGTTGATCTCGATGAAGTCGAGCTCCTGCGCGTCCCACTCAGCGCGACGCAGGGCCTCCTTCAAAGAGTCCG
Organism: Corynebacterium sp. HMSC14B06; assembly: GCF_001807075.1. NCBI lineage: Bacteria > Bacillati > Actinomycetota > Actinomycetes > Mycobacteriales > Corynebacteriaceae > Corynebacterium > Corynebacterium sp. HMSC14B06. The sequence goes on from NZ_KV787396.1 coordinate 120,917, forward strand.
CAGGCTGAGCGTGCAGGGAGTTATCCGGACCTGCGGTCTGGCCAGCCTTGCCCACAACTGCGAGGTAGTCCAGTCCGTGCTTTTCTGCGTAAGCACGCGATGCCAGCACAACTGCTGCGGCACCGTCGGAAATCGGCGAGGAGTTACCGGCAGTGATGGTGCCGTTTTCCTTCAGGAAGACCGGGCGCAGCTTAGCCAGGGTCTCCACCGTGGTCTCCGGGCGAATGCCCTGGTCGGTGTCGACAACTACCGGGTCACCCTTGCGCTGCGGAATCTCGATTGGAGCGATTTCCTGCGCGAAAATACCGTCTTCCTGCGCCTTAGCCGCACGCTGGTGAGAAGCGGCCGCAACCTCGTCCTGCTGCTCGCGGCTAATGCCGAGGTCGCTGTTCGGACCGTCGGTAAGCGTACCCATGGACACACCATCGAAGGAGTCGACCAGACCGTCGCGCTCCAAGGTGTCCTCCAGCTTCAGCGCACCGAAGGACTTCCCCTGACGAACACCGCGTGCAACGTGCGGAGCGTGCGTCATGGACTCCTGACCACCTGCAACAACGACGTCTGCGTCACCGAGACGAATCAGGCGAGCGGCGTGAATGACCGCGTTTAGGCCCGAGAGGCAGACTTTGTTAACGATCTCAGCGGTCGTATTCCATGGCAGACCTGCCTTAATGGCGACCTGTCGGGCCGGGTTCTGGCCAGCACCTGCGAGAATCACCTGGCCCAGAACGACGTGCTGAACCTCTTCCGGGGCAACGCCGGAACGCTGGACAGCGTGCTTGACAGCATGTGCGCCGAGTTCGACGGAAGTAAGCGGTGCCAGCTGGCCGAGCAGCTTGCCCTGCGGGGTGCGGGCACCGGCGAGGATAACGACATCATTCGGGCTGGGAGCTGGAAGGTTACTCATGGATGGATTCTCCTAAGTCAAATCTGATGAGTGTGGACTGACCATGATTGCTGCGTATTTAATTCTCGAGGTCAACCACGTATGCGGCTTCGGTGTTGGCCTCGATATCGGCTAGCGTCACCCCAGGTGCCAGCCTGCGTAGCACCAGGTGATCATCAGCGACATCGAAGCTTCCCAGGTTGCTAATAATCCTTTTCACTACTTTTGCACCTGTGAGGGGCAGTTCGCAGGTTTTTACCAATTTTGGTTTGCCATCTTTGGAAACGTGATCGGTCAAAACCACCACTCGAGGGGTACCAGCGACTAAGTCCATCGCGCCGCCCATGCCCTTTACCATCTTTCCCGGAATCATCCAGTTGGCCAGGTCACCGCACTGGCTAACCTCCATTGCACCCAACACGGCCATTTTCACAGCACCGCCGCGAATCATGCCGAAGCTGGTGGCGGAGTCGAAGATTGCCGCGCCCGGCACCAATGTCACGGTCTGCTTACCCGCATTGATAAGGTCGGCGTCCTCTTCACCTTCATATGGGAAGGCGCCCATTCCCAAAATTCCGTTTTCACTCTGCAGCAGAACACGCACACCTTCGGGAATATGGTTTGCCACCAGTGTCGGAATGCCGATACCCAGATTCACATAGTCGCCATCGCGCAGCTCTTCGGCGGCCTGCTGTGCCATCTCATCACGGCTCCAGCCCTTGTCCATAATTGTCTTCGCAGGTGCCATTTAAATCTCCTCCCCTGCTGCCGCGTCACCGGCATCGTGGCTGGAATCGGTATTGCGTGGCCGAGTTGTGCGCTTTTCAATGAGCTTCTCGCGGCCGTCACCGCGGACGATGTGCTGGATATGCACACCCGGAGTCATCACCAGATCCGGGTCGATCTCACCGCGGCCAAGCAAGTGCTCCACCTCCGCAACGGTCACCCTGCCGGATGCTGCACACAGTGGGTTGAAGTTCTGCGCGGTCCGGCGATAGACAAGGTTGCCGTCGATATCGCCGTGGTAGGCGTGCACCAGGCCAATGTCGGCAACGATGCCACGCTCCTGCACGTAGGTCTGCCCGTCGAAGTCGGCGTGGGGCTTGCCCTCTGCAACGAGCGTGCCGACGCCGGTTGCGGTGTAGAACGCCGGAATACCTGCGCCTCCTGCGCGAAGCCGCTCAGCCAGCGTTCCCTGAGGGGTGAACTCCACCTCGATTTCTCCTTCGAGGTACTGGCGAGCAAACTCCTTGTTCTCGCCGACGTAGGAGGCCACTACCTTTGCCACCTGCTTGTTCTCCAGCAGAATGCCGAGCCCAGTACCGTCAATGCCCATGTTGTTGGACACGATGGTGAGGTCTTTTGCCCCGGAGTCGCGCACGCCCTCGATGAGGGTATATGGCACACCGCAAAGGCCGAAACCGCCGACTGCCAGGGTCATTCCATCAGTGACGAGGCCTGCGACAAGCTCGCGACCGGTCTGATCAGTTGTTTTTGACATTGTTCTACACCCAGCCCAGGATTCGCGGAGCCATCTCACGCATCTCAACCTTGCGAACCTTGCCCGACGCGGTCATCGGAAACTCCTCGACGACGTGGACGTAGCGCGGAATCTTGTGACGCGACAGCTTGCCGTGGGCAAAGGCCGCCACGTCCTCAGCGGTGAGGTCTTCCACATCGTCGTGCAGAATTACCCATGCCATGATTTCTTCGCCATACTTGTCATCCGGCACGCCGATGACCTGTGCATCGACAACAGCCGGGTGAGTGAACAGGAACTCTTCAATCTCGCGCGGGTAGATGTTCTCACCACCGCGGATGAGCATGTCCTTGATACGTCCGGTGATGGACAGGTAGCCCTCGTCGTCAAGCACACCCAAGTCGCCGGTGTGCATCCAGCCGTCGGCGTCGATGGCCTCGGCAGTCTTTTCCGGGTGCTCCCAGTACTCCTTCATCACGGAGTATCCACGGACGACGACCTCGCCCTGTTCACCTCGTGGTAGGGTCTCGCCGGTTTCTTCACAGATGATGCGGGCTTCCAGGTGCGGCATGATCTGCCCGACGGTGTTGACGCGCTTTTCCAGCGGGGAATCCGCGCGGGTCTGGAAGGACACCGGCGAAGTCTCGGTCATGCCGTAACAGATGGCAATCTCACGCATATTGAGCTTGTCCATCACATCACGCATGGTCTTCGACGGGCACGAGGTACCTGCCATCACACCTGTGCGCAGCAGCGACAGGTCGTAAGGGGAGCCGTATTCCTCCTGGTCGTGGGCTTCTTCAAGCTCATTGATGAACATCGTCGGCACGCCGTAGAGGCTAGTGGCCTTAGCCGAGTGCACAGCCTTGAGAGTTTCGCGCGCCTTAAACGACGGCGCTGGAATGACAATGGCGGCACCGTGGGTGAAGGCGGCGAAGGTGCCGATCACCATGCCGAAGGTGTGGAAGAACGGCACCGGCACACAGATGCGGTCGGCCTCGGTGTAGCCCAACAGCTCACCGATGAAGTAACCATTGTTCAGCAGGTTGCGGTGCGTCAGCGTAGCGCCCTTGGGAAAGCCTGTCGTGCCCGAGGTGAACTGGATGTTGATCGGATCATCCGGCTTCAGCTGGGAGGTGTACTCGCTCAGGTCATCGATTTCGCTGTGCATGTGCTCGTACCACTCGGAGGAGCCGAAGTAGATGACCTTGTCCAGGCGCACACCGCGCTGCTTGGAGGCCTCGATCAGCATGGTTCGGTAATCGGAGTCCTTGTAGCGGCGGGCGGCAAACACCATACGCACACCTGCCTTTTCCAACACGTAGTTCAGCTCGTGCTGGCGGTAAGCCGGGTTGATGTTGACCAGCACCAGGCCGATGTGGTGGCAGGCGTACTGCACCACGGTCCACTCCCAGCGGTTGGTGGACCAAATGCCGATACGATCTCCTGGACGGTAGCCCTCACGGATGAAAGCGCTGGCCAGACGCAGAACTCGGTTGTAGAAACGCTCAAAGGTAAAGGAGACATCCGCGTAGACGTCAACGACGGCGTCGCGGGACGGGAATTTCTCCACAATCGCACGCAGGTTCTCACCGAGAGTCTCATCGCGAAGTGGAGCGGCACCTTGCTCGACACCGGCGCCGAACACGTGGCTCATCTTGTTGCCATCAGCATCGACAACATCCTTGCCGTATGGTGCCGGCACAGTGGTGAAGCCCTCCGGCAGCTTCGAAGGATCAGCAGTGCGCTGTTCTGCGTGGTTCTTCAATGTCGCGGTCATGGGGAGATCTCCTTGGTTTAAGTGACTCCGCATAGTGCGGAGTGTGAGAGGGAATTGTGTTCTTTAGGGGGGATAAATCAGTGGTAGTTACCGGCTGTGGGACTAACCGGTTACAGCGGCTCGCCGAGCAATGGCTTCTGCTTGACGGAAGAGCGGCGCATCCACCATCTGGCCGTCAAAACTGAAGGCACCGGTGTTCTTTTCCGCTTCCGCCAAGAGCCGACGCGCCCAGTCAATCTCCTCGTCGCTAGGGCGATAAGCCTGGCGGATTGTCGGGACCTGACCTGGGTGAATACAGACGGTGGCAGCGAATCCCAACGCAGCGGCATCGGCTGCCTCCGCAGCTAGCCCATCCGCGTCGGAGATATTGACGTAGATGGAATCCAGACTGGCCTTACCGTGCGCCGCTGCCGCCAGGTGAACGTGGCTGCGGGTATGCACCGCCACACTGCGGTAGCTGCCCGCATGGATACGGCCCGGCGCGAGTGCAGCCTCTGCTTCGCTAAAGCGTGATGACGTTCCCGCCAAGCCCGCCACCAGGTCCTCTGCGCCCCAGAACAGCGCAACGACGCCATCGGCCTGCGCCAGCTCTTCGGCGCGCATGACCCCAAGCGGAGTTTCGATAAGGGCAATGACCTGGGTCTTCTCCCCCAGTGCCGCTACCAACTGATCCACTTGCTGCGCCGAGGAGGCCTTGGGCAGCATCACCTGGCGGAAAGCGGTGCCACGCAGCATGTCAATATCCGCTGCGTAGTCCTCAACCTCCGGTGGATTGACACGCACAATGGTGCGGGCCGGATCGAGGTCACAGGAGACGATAGCCTCGCGGGCAGCCTCACGGTTTTCTGCGCGACAGCCGTCCTCCAGATCCAGAATCACCATGTCGGCGCGGTCAGCAGCTTTGCCGAATCGCTCTGGCCGATCGGCCGGCGCAAACAGAATTGCAGGGCCCAGCGGCTGCCAGGAGTTATGCGTAGACATGAGCCACTCACTTCCCCGCTGAAGCTGCGTTCTCGGAGCCGTCGTCAAGCGAAGTCGGTGCGCATTGGACGAGCGTGGAACGGACTGCGCGGCAGACGACGGTGCCGTCCTGGTTGCGTCCGATGTGCTCGAGCTCGACGATGCCCTGGTTGGGGCGGGACTTGGACAGGCGCTTGTTACGGCAGACGGTCTCTGCGTACAGGGTGTCGCCGTGGAACATCGGTGCGGGAAACGCCACTTCGGTGAAGCCGAGGTTGGCGACGATGGTGCCGAGCGTCAGCTGCCCGACAGACAGCCCGACAACCGTCGACAGCGTCCACATCGAATTGACCAGGCGCTCGCCTCCGAATCCCGGCTGCTGGCTCGACCAGTGCGCATCCAGATGCAGTGGCTGGGTGTTCATGGTCAGCGTCGTGAAGAGGACGTCATCGGTTTCAGTGACGGTTCGCCCCGGACGGTGCAGGTAACGCGCGCCAACCTCGTACTCTTCGAACCACAGTCCGCGCTGGACGACGTCGTGGGTGACTTCGGTTGCGTTGTTGTCAGCCATTTTTACAGCCCCAATCCGCGCGCGATCAGCATGAGCTGCACTTCTGTGGTGCCCTCGCCGATCTCCAGGATCTTGGAGTCGCGGTAGTGGCGTGCCACGCGGTACTCGTTCATGAACCCGTAGCCGCCGAAAATCTGCGTCGCGTCGCGCGCGTTGTCCATCGCAGCCTCCGAGGCAATCATCTTGGCGATGTACGCTTCACGACGGAACTCTGCGCCCGCGGCCATCTTTGCGGCTGCGTCGTACCACGCCATACGTGCGGCATGCGCACGCGCTTCCATTCGTGCGATCTTGAAGGAAACGGCCTGGTACTCACCAATCGCACGGCCCATGGAGTGGCGCTCCTTGGCGTGGCGGACCGACTCATCAACACAACCCTGCGCAGCACCGGTGGCAAGCGCTGCGATTGCGACACGCCCCTCGGCCAAGATGGACAGGAAGTTAGCGAAGCCGCGACCACGGGTGCCCAGCAGGTTCTCCTGCGGGACGCGAACATCGGTGAAGGTCAGTGGGTGGGTGTCGGAGGCATTCCAACCGACCTTGTCGTAAGCCGGTTCCGCGACAAAGCCCTCCGTGCCACTCGGCACGATGATGGTAGAAATCTCCTTCTTGCCATCTTCCTTCTGGCCGGTGACTGCGGTGACAGTAACCAGCGAAGTAATATCCGTGCCGGAGTTGGTGATGAACTGCTTGGCGCCGTTGATGACGAAATCATCGCCGTCTTCACGGGCTGTGGTGCGGGTGGCGCCGGCGTCGGAACCTGCATCCGGCTCGGTGAGACCAAAGCCAGCGAGCTTCTTACCAGCAGTCAGCTCGGGCAGGTAGGTCTCCTTCTGCTTGTCATTGCCGAAGTGGAAGATTGGCATGGCGCCCAAACCAACGCCGGCTTCCAGGGTGATAGCGACCGACTGATCGACTTTAGCCAGCTCCTCCAGGGCGATACCGAAGGACAGGTAGTCACCGCCCATGCCACCGACTTCCTCGGGGAATGGCAGACCGAACAGGCCCATTTCGCCCATCTGCGAGACAACCTCGTACGGGAAAGTGTGGTTGCGGTCGTGCTCGGCGGAAACCGGGTCGACAACTTCGTTGGCAAATTCGCGAACTACTTTCTGCAGTTCCACGTATTCGTCGTCGAGGATGGCGGTTGCAATCTTGGTGCTTTCGGACATGATGAGTGCTCCTTAAAAGATTTTGTAGGTGTGGGACTTGATTGGCGTTAGACCTGGTTGGTGCGTTTCGTGTGGGTTTTTATTCCTCGGCTTCGGCCACAGTGATGACCGCCAGTTGCTGGTCACCGGTGACCTGATCGCCCGGCGCGACGGTGAAGCTGACCTCACCCGCAATTTCAGCGGTGAGAGTGTGCTCCATCTTCATGGCCTCCATGACCAACAGAGCATCACCAACTTCGACGCGGGTTCCCTCCTCCACCGCCAACGCGATAATCGCGCCGGGCATCGGAGCTTGGATGACTCCCGAGCCTCCGGCATCGGCTTCGGCTCCGGTGGTGACTACCTCGGTGCGAGGCAGCACCCAGGTGCCGTGAGCACCGGTGACGACGTATTCTTCATGGTTCGCTGCCCCCGCATTGTCGATGGTCTCGACCAGGAAGTGCTGTGCGACACCGTCGCGGACGATGCGCAAGCGCTCCCCGTCGCGGTAGACCGAAACCTTGTAGTTTCGCGGTTCTGGAACGTCGATCTCTTCGTTCTCCGCCTCGGCGGACAGGCCCGCGACCACATCACCAACGATGACGTCGGCGCTCGACGGCGTGCCCACAATCGAGATCAGACGCGAGTCCTCCCCCGTTCCGAAGCGGATGCGCTGCGCGGCAGGGGTACTGGCGCGCCAGCCGTCCGGGGTCAGCCACGGCGAGTCGGTGGCCTCTTCAAAGCGAGAAGTCAGCCAGTCCATCGCAGCGGCGAGGTAGACATCGTCCGGTGTTTCGGAGGTGGCGAAGCCTTCCGCCACACGGTCGAGCAGACCGGTATCAAGATCGCCGACGCGAACCTCGGGGACGTTCAGCAGGTAGCGACAAAAGTCGATATTGACACCGACACCTGCGACAACGGTGTCTCCGAGCGCCCGGTCCAGCCGCTCGAGCGCCTGCTCACGGTTTTCCCCATGGGAGATGATCTTCATCAACATCGGGTCATAGAGGGATGAGACCTCGGAACCGTCGACAATGCCGGAATCCACCCGGATTCCCGCCCCGCTCGGCTCGACGACACGTGTGACCGTGCCACCGGTGGGCAGGAATCCCGCCGCTGGGTCTTCGGCATACACGCGAGCTTCAATCGAGTGACCGGTGAGAGTTACATCTTCCTGAGCAACCGGCAGTGGGCGTCCCGAGGCAATGTCAACCTGCAGTGCCACCAGATCCAGGCCGGTGACCTGCTCAGTTACCGGGTGTTCAACCTGCAGACGCGTATTCATCTCCATGAAGAAGAACGACGACGGGTCCTTCGCCGGCACAATAAACTCCACCGTGCCCGCACCGACATAACCAACCGAGCGGGCCGCGTCACAGGCCGCTTCACCGATTGCGCTGCGCGTTTCCTCATCCAGCAGGGGGCTCGGCGCTTCCTCGATGACCTTCTGATGGCGTCGTTGCAGCGAGCACTCACGCTCGCCCAGGTGGATCACATTGCCGTGTTTGTCTGCGAGGATCTGTACCTCGATATGCCGCGGGGTGTCGACGAAGTGCTCGATGAACAGGGAGTCATCGCCGAAGGCACCCGCCGCTTCACGACGAGCCGTTGCGAGCGCTGCCGGCAGGTCAGCAGCGTTTTCCACGCGGTGCATACCCTTACCGCCACCGCCTGCCGATGGCTTAATCAGGACTGGGAAGCCGATCGATGGGGCTGCCTCAATGAGGTCCTCGTCGCTAAGCCCTGGGCGAGATAGACCCGGCACGGTGGGAACATCGCGGGCTTCGACGGCAGCGCGGGCGGAGATTTTGTCACCCATGGTGTTGATGGCGCTGGCCGGTGGGCCGATGAATTCAATACCTGCTTCCTCACAGGCGGTCGCGAAGTCAGCGTTTTCAGAGAGAAAGCCGTAACCGGGGTGGATTCCGTCCGCGTCGCAGCGGCGAGCGGCATCGATGATCTTGTCGATAACTAGGTAGGACTCGCGTGCCGGAGATGGGCCAATGTGGATGGCCATATCCGCCATGCGTACGTGAGGGGCGTCGGCATCGGCATCCGAGTAGACCGCGACGGAGCGAATTCCGTTGTCACGAAGGGTTCGGATAATGCGGCAGGCAATCTCCCCACGGTTTGCGACCAATACGGTACTCAGGCTGCCGCCAGCTGCGTGGGGCTGCGTGTTGTGCGCTGTCATGTGCCCTGTGTTTCCTTTCAGAAAATGCGGTGTCGAGAGTTTTTAGCTGGTTACTACATGCGGAAGACGCCGAAGCCCCGTTCATCCAGGGGTGCACCACTTGCCACGTCGAGGGCCATGCCAAGAATTCGGCGGGTATCTGCGGGGTCGATGACACCGTCATCCCACAGGCGAGCCGATGAGTAATAGCAGTGCGACTGACGCTCAAACTGCTCGCGAATCGGAGTTTCAAACTCCTCCTGCTCTTCCTGCGACCAGCTCTCACCTGAGCGTTCAATCTGGTTGCGACGAACCGTCGAAAGCGTCATCGCCGCCTGTGGACCGCCCATGACGGAAATGCGAGCATTCGGCCACATCCAAAGGAAGCGCGGCGAATATGCGCGACCGCACATGGAGTAGTTGCCGGCGCCGAAGGCGCCACCGATGACTACAGTGAACTTGGGCACGCGGGTGGTAGCCACGGCGTTGACCATCTTGGCGCCGTGCTTTGCAATACCGCCGGCCTCGTATTCGCGACCAACCATGAAGCCCGTGGTGTTCTGCAGGAATACCAGTGGGATGCCGCGCTGGTCACACAACTCGATGAAGTGCGCGCCCTTCTGCGCAGATTCCGCGAAGAGAATGCCGTTGTTGGCGATAATGCCGACGCGGTGACCGTGGATGCGGGCGAAAGCAGTGACCAAGGTCGTACCGAATTCGGCCTTGAACTCCTGGTACTGACCGCCATCCACGATGATTTCGATGACCTCGTGGACGTCGTAAGGCACTTTGGCATCGACGGGGACGACATCGTAAAGATCGGTCTGGTTGCGAGTCGGCGCGACGGTGGGTTCTGTGTCCCACGGAACTTCCGGGTCCTTGGGGAGCGTTGCGACGATATCGCGGACACGACGCAGTGCATCGGCATCGTTAACCGCAAGGTGGTCGGTAACTCCGGAGGTCTTGGAGTGCAGTTCGCCGCCACCGAGTTCCTCTGGTGTGACATCTTCACCAGTTGCAGCCTTAACAAGTGGCGGACCTGCCAGGAAGATGGTGCCCTGGTTTTTCACAATGACTGCTTCATCGCTCATTGCCGGCACGTATGCGCCGCCGGCGGTACAGGATCCCATCACGGCGGCAATCTGCGGAATGCCGCGGGCAGAGAGGTTGGCCTGGTTGTAGAAAATGCGACCGAAGTGGTCGCGATCAGGGAAAACTTCATCCTGGTTGAGAAGCATGGCCCCACCGGAGTCGACCAAGTAAATGCACGGCAGGTGGTTAAGGCTGGCGATCTCCTGTGCGCGCAGATGCTTCTTGACAGTCAACGGGTAGTACGTACCGCCGGAAACGGTTGCGTCATTAGCAACGACCAGGCAGCGACGACCTTCGATGATGCCAATGCCGGCGATGACGCCAGCAGCCGGAACCTTGCCGCCATACATTTCGTGAGCCGCTAGAGGTGCGACCTCAAGGAAAGGGCTGCCGGGGTCAAGCAGTTGGTTGATGCGCTGACGTGGCAGCAGCTTACCGCGGGAAATATGGCGAGCACGGGCACGTTCGGAACCACCGCGTGCTGTTGTGCTGAGCAGCTCTTTGAGCTCTGCAACGAGTTCTTCGTGGCGCTGTCGGTTGGTCAATGCTGAGGCGTGAGTCATGGGCGAAATACTTTCCGTTAATGACTATTAACTTTCTTGACGGAAAGATTAATGTGACTCCAGTCACCTCACAACAAATTTTGTTTCCTAGACCACACTTCCACCCCCGAGAGCCTTTTAGGCGGCTTGAAGTACGCACACCTCCCCGAGGTCACAGCATGTTTCCAACAGAGATGTAAGTTTCTCCTAGAAATCTGTTTCGGGGGTAAATTCACTCGGATAAGACCGATCGCGCCACACAATAAAACCGCCTGACCCCCACACTGCTGAGCACAGTGAGGCCAGACGGCAGAAGAATGAATACGGATTATTGGTTGTTAATGCCCAGCGCAGCGAGGGCCATCTCAAAGGCATTTTCCCTTGTCGCCTCGGGGCCCGCCCATTTGAGCACATGCCTGGAAGAGTTAATCAACCCAGCGGTGAGCTGGACTTTAAGCTGCGCCTCGTCGGAGGTGAGTTCGGGCTGTAGTTCACGCAGAGCGTCCACCCATAAGACCATGTAAAGACGCTGCAAGGAACGCACTTTTGCGCTCTGCTCTGGCGCCAGATTTCCCCCTTCGCGCTCTTGGACACGAATGCGATCGGGCTCCGTGACTGCAAAATGCACGTGATGCGCAAGGAGGCCCCGAAGAGTCTCCTCTGGCTCCCAATCATTGCTCTTTGCTCGATCGAGAACTGCTCGCGCACCATCGACAAGTCGGATAGAAATATCGATGAGGATCTGCGCCAACAGCTCTTCCTTGCCGCTGAAGTAACGGTAAAGAGCTGGGCCAGAAATGCCGACAGCGGAGCCAACATCCTCCAACCGAGTCTGATGAAACCCTCGGTCGGCCAGGATCGCAGCAGCAGCGGAGAGAATCTCTGCTTCTCGACGCCGTCGCGCTTCGGTTCTACGTGACATAAGCCCTTATGTTAAACGCATTGGAGCCATTTCGTCTGCATAATTATCACCAGCGCCTGCCCTCAGCGTGTGTTCACATAGACCACGGCTCGACAACAGACACACATCCTCGCCCACAGGTCCCCACACGTCCGGGTAGAGAAAAACCGCCGAGGTGACAGTTAGCACCGCGGCGGTTAGCCCCTAATCCAGTAAGGAATTAGTGGAAGAAGTGACGAGTGCCTGTCATGTACATGGTGACGCCAGCTTCCTTGGCAGCAGCTATGACCTCTTCGTCACGGATGGAACCACCTGGCTGGACAACTGCCTTCACACCGGCATCAATCAGGACCTGCAGACCGTCAGCGAACGGGAAGAAGGCATCGGACGCAGCGTAGGCCCCCTGAGTACGGTTTTCTCCGTCGGCAAGCGTATTTGCGCGCTCAACGGCGAGCTTTGCGGAGTCCACGCGGTTGACCTGGCCCATGCCGACGCCGACGGTGGCGTTGTTCTTGGACAGCAGGATGGCGTTGGACTTCACAGCGCGGACGGAGCGCCATGCAAACTCGAGCTCAGCCAGCTCTTCAGCATTCAATGCCTCGCCGGTGGCCAGCTCCCAGTTCTCCGGCTTATCACCCTCTGCCTGGTAAGTATCCGGATCCTGGGTGAGCAGACCACCCGAGATAAACTTGTTCTCGGTGGTCGGTGCTTCGTACTCGGCGACGAGAATACGCAGATTCTTCTTGGCCTTCAGCACCTCAACGGCACCGTCTTCGTAGGACGGAGCGACGATGACCTCGGTGAAGATGTCCTTGACCTGTTCGGCCATCTCAACGGAGACCTCGCGGTTGACGGCAATGACACCGCCGAATGCGGACATCGGGTCACATGCGTGAGCTGCGCGGTGAGCTGCGGCGATGGACTCATCCGAGACTGCGATGCCGCACGGGTTAGCGTGCTTGATGATTGCCACACACGGGCGCTCGTGATCCCAGGCGGCACGCCATGCGGCGTCGGCATCCTGGTAGTTGTTGTACGACATCTCCTTGCCGTTCAGCTGCTTGGCGTTTGCCAGCCCCTTGGTACCAATGCGGGTCAGAGTTGCCGACTGGTGAGAGTTCTCGCCGTAGCGCAGCGGAGTCGGAGTGGATCCCTCAGCGCCACCGAGCTGCTCAACAAACCAGTTGGACACAGCTGCGTCGTAATCAGCGGTGTGCAGGAATGCGTCGCGAGCGAACTCACGGCGCTGCTCGAGGGTGAAGCCGCCTTCCTTCACGGCGGTAGCGACATCGCCGTAACGAGCCGGGTCGACGACGATGGCAACCGACGGGTGGTTCTTCGCCGCAGCGCGAACCATCGACGGGCCTCCAATGTCGATCTGCTCCACGCATTCGTCGTAGGAAGCGCCCGAGGCAACGGTCTCCCGGAACGGGTACAGGTTAACGACAACGAGCTGGAAAGCCTCCACACCGAGCTCCTTCAGCTGAGCCAGGTGGTCTTCCTTGCGGGTATCAGCCAGAATGCCGGCGTGAACACGCGGGTGCAGCGTCTTCACGCGGCCCTCGAGGCACTCCGGGAAACCAGTGAGATCCTCAACCGGGGTCACAGGCACGCCAGCTGCAGCAATCTTGCCAGCCGTGGAACCGGTGGAAACGATTTCCACGCCAGCCTCGTGCAGGTCGCGAGCCAGCTCCTCGAGCCCAGTCTTGTCGTAGACGCTAATCAGAGCGCGCTTGATCGGTTTACGCTGCGTGTTGTCGTTGGTCATTTCAGATAAGCCTTTCGTCCGTCACGCTCAATTCCGTGATCGGCAATCGAGTGCAATACATCAACCAGGAGTCGGCGTTCGACAACCTTGATTCGTTCGTGCAGGGTCTCCACCGTGTCGTCGTCCTCGACGGCCACTGGCTGTTGCGCCAGAATCGGCCCGGTGTCCACTCCATTATCAACGATATGCACGGTCGTGCCGGTGACCTTCACCCCGTAGTCAAGTGCATCCGGTACCGCACGCGCCCCTGGGAAGGACGGCAGCAGCGCTGGGTGCGTATTAATGATGCGATTGCTGTAGGCCTCCACAAATGATGGCCCCAGAATGCGCATGAAACCCGCCGAGACAACGATATCCGGCGAAAAACTGTTCACGGCCTCTAAAACACGAATATCCCAACCTTCTCGGTCCTTCTTTGCCTCAGCATCGAAAGGCACCCGAAAAGTTGGGATATTGAGGTTTTGAGCCCTCTCCAGCGCCGGACAATCCTTGTCCGAACCAACCGCGACAATCTGAACCTTTTCAGCGTCCAGCAGTTCCAGCATCGACTGCAAAAGGGAGCCCAGGCCAGAGGCCAGGACTACGATGCGGAGCTGCTTGCTGGAGGAATTATTGTGCGAAATTTCTGCGACGGGCTGTGCTTCAGTCACGGCGTTTAGCTTACCCAGCCCGGCAGAGACCCCAAATTCCGCTCCCCCTAAGTTGGCTTAGCTCTTTTGGCTTGACGACGGTTCCCCGTCGCCGCCTTCCTCCGAGTCTTCGGTGTCCTCATCGGATTCGTCCTCGTCGGTCGCATCTACTTCGCCCGATGCTTCTCCGCCTGCGGCGCTTTCTGAATCCTCTTCAGAGTCGTCCGATTCCTCAGCGTCTTCTGAAGTGTCTTCAGACTCAGCACCGGACTCTGATTCCTCCTCTGTGTCGGACTCGGCTTCGTCTTCGGAGGTCGCTTCATCTTCGGAGGTCGCTACGACTTCCCCGTCGACAATCTCCTCCGACTCCTCCGAACCGCTCCCGTCATTGTCGGACTTATCGGCGTCGCCGGCATCCTCAGCCTCAGCATGACCGTTTCCATCTCCCGCAGGCTTCGGCGGGAACTTCTCGGCGGCCACTTCCGAGACTCCCTTGTCCCTACCAAGTGACGGCACACCGGTCATCGCAACAACCACGATGGCCCCCGGAACAACCAGCCACATCGAGCCGAGCAGTCCAGTCAGCCACCAGGAGGCACCGGCCCACCCAAAGATGCCAACCTCACCGCCGAGCAGCCAAGCCAGCCCCATGAGGAAGATGATCGACCACACGGCAGCGAGAACGACGACCAGGTAGGGCTGCTTCGGTGCAGATTTCTTCAGGAATGCCACGACGCGCCAAGCCGCAACGGCTGGCGGTAGCACAATCAGCACTCCGAAAGCCCAGTGCACCAGCGACTGAGGCATGGCAGCCAAAATCGGCAGCGGTGGCAGCTGAGCCGGGTGCACTGCGAACAGCCCAGCCTCCGCTGGCCCAAACGTCGATTTTCCGCCCACCAGCACACCGACAGCACCGAAGGCCACATTTGGCAGGTACAGCAGCGAGAGGCCGCTGACCGCAACACTTTCACCGACGGTATCCGTGATTGCAAATGTCTCTGCCAGCAACTCTCGATGCCAAATCAGCGAAACGAGTGTCACCACAACACCGGCCAGCCACAGCCATGCCACGTAGCTGCCCGCCAGACGGGCCGACCCGAGCAACCACTCCGGCAGCTTCCGGCGCAGCAGTAGTGCACGCAGCAACCGCTGCCCCATTCCCAGCACCAAGGCCACGAGATTTACAAGCAGCGCGGCTGCAATCGCAAGGCCGAAACTAGGGGTCTGAACGCGGGGAAACACCTTCGACGCGTCGTAAAGCATGAGCCACGCGATGATGGTGAGAACAATGGGCGTGCCCAGATACGCGCCGACCAACGCGCGGACATCCTTGATGCTGATGCGGTCAGCGACTTCGCGGCGTACACGCCAGGCGATGAACAACACCATCAGCACCGCGGGCAGTGCTGGTGTGAGCCCCAGCGTCGTGCCGTTAAAACGGAACGGCGCGAGGTTAAAGATCATCCACATCGACGCGATACTCGCTGGAAGCGGAGACATTCCAGCGCCACTGACGATGACGCCAATCAGAGCTACCGAGATGATGAACAGCAATACGACGCCGTAAGAACCGGCAACAGACAGCCCAAACCGGCGTGTACGAGGCGAGTTAATGAAACGACGGAACCCCGAGGGACGCCCCTTGCGTGACGACGTTCCGGAGCCCCCCGCTTTCATCTTCGTCGTGGCGGCTCGATTGCTGTCGGCACCGACGCTGCGCGCACCGCCAGCCTGACCGGCCTGCGTATTCTGCCATGCGCGGGCAGTGCGCTCGCTGCGGACGCTACGGGAACCCCCGCCGCTGCCACCGGCACCGGTGCGGCTTCGCCGATTTCGATCGCTACCGGAGGAACCTCTCCGCGAATCCGCGCCTTTCACAGTGACATCGTCCTTCCCGCGTCTAATCATTGACAGCTGATTGCCCACCTATATAGATAGGGTGCCACGCAAGGGTGCGTCACAGCCATGGCCATATAGTGCCATACATACAACGCCTCTTTGTTTAGGCATTGCAGAGTCTAATTTGAAGGTACGGATCCCAGGACGGACGGTATCCGTTGAGTCCGATCTCCTTTTGCCCCCTCCCCCCCCAAAGTGGCTTCACCTTTGGTTTCCATTTGTCAACGCCGATGGGTTACTTTTTGCCACCCCCGCGACCACACCCTTAGTTCACCCGGAAACTACTTGCCGATCCCCCTACCCAGCCCCTCGATTAAGGGGCATCCGCCATAAATCCCCTGGCAACACACCGGTTGCGCTTCACCGGATCCGTGATACAAGACAACAGCCCCACGGCCACAGCACGGCCCTATTGAACTGAAACTGACGAATCAGCGAACAAGTTCTCTAAAAACAAGTTGCTTGCCCTATATCGAACCGTTATTATCGCAGAAGTTAGATAACAGTTGGGTTACAAAGAGTTTCGTTGGCAGGGAGATTGAAGTGACGTTTTTCAATGCTCGTCGCGGAGGCGGAAAGCACCGCAAGGTAGAGGTTTCCGCAACTTCTCGCGCAGCACTGGTCGCACTGTCCGCATCGACGATCGCTTCCTCCAACGCGGTCGCCCACGCAGCTGAGACCGAGAATAAGGCTCCGGAGAACTCAGCTTCGACTCAGACCCGCGCTGCTCAGCCGAAGAACAACGCTCCGATGGTGCTGGCCTCCAGCTCCTTCAATCCGAGCACTAACCTCAGCGACCACCTCGCTACGGCGTTGCAGTACAACCAGGAGCGCGTTGCTCGCGACCAGGCTGCCCGCGCTCCGAAACTCTCCATCCCGACCGTGGGGCTGCTGACCTCACCGTTCGGCTCACGCTGGGGAACCTTCCACTACGGTGTCGACCTGGCTAACGTCACCAACACCCCAATCATGTCCGTCATGGACGGCACTGTTATCGATGCAGGCCCGGCTCAGGGCTACGGCCAGTGGATTCGCGTTCGCCATGACGACGGCTCTGTTTCCGTCTACGGCCACATCGAGTCCATCTACGTTGCTGTCGGAGAAGCTGTCCGAGCTGGTCAGGTCATCGCCGGTATGGGCAACCGCGGCTTCTCCACCGGTACGCACCTCCACTTCGAGATCCACCCGGATGGCACCGCTCCGGTCGACCCGGTGACCTGGTTCATCCAGCGTGGTCTGAACCTGAACTAATCAGGTATCGGCACAGGTACGAGCAAGCCTGGCCGCTCTGCGAAGGCCCTACCTGTGCACCGGCCCCTGTTTGACCGCGGCTGCAAGCCTCCCCTGATTAAATTTTTCAGAAACCGGCATCGCCGCCGGTACTGGGGCTTTACTCTTGACACATGGCAGAGACTCAAACATTCCGCATGTGGAAGAAGTTGGCTGCGACTCCAGTCGTCGGCAAGCGTCTATTTTCCTTAACCGCCGCATTGACGGCGCCATATTTCCGCACAATCTGTCCCAAGCTAGAGACGATGCAGCCTGGACTGGCGGTAGCGCGCATGCCCGCTTGGTGGGGCGTGCGTAATCACATTAAGTCCGTGCATGCGATTGCTGCGTGTAACCTCGCTGAATTCGCGATGGGCATGCTCTGTGAGGCCAGCGTACCGACAACGCATCGCTGGGTTCCAAAGGGCATGACGACGAACTACAAGCGCATCTCCGTTGGTGGCCTGACGGCTGTGGCCAAGGCTGAGTTGCCGGACTTCTCCACCATCACACCGGAGACTGGTGGGGTAGATTTTCCCGTCCACATCGTGCTGACCGATGCCAACGGCACCGAAGTACAAGATGCCACCATCAACTGCTGGGTGACAGCGAAGAAGCCTAAGTAGCCTCCACGCGATAGTGGCACGTGCACGGCCGCGGGTAGGGACGGCCAGTCGGGCGGTGGTTGTTCTTTTACAACTTCTCCATGGGCACGCCGCCGATAAGCATCATGCGGACCTTACCTGCGGATCCAAAGTCAATCATCGCAGTTGCCCGGGGCGCGGCCCCTTGGACCTCAAGCACAGTGCCTAAGCCGTACTTGTCGTGAACAACCTTGTCACCGGGCTCTAGGTGCAAGACCTGATTCTTCTTTCGGGATGACGCACCAGAGTTAGAGGATCCACCAGAGCCGAAGCCCGAGCTGGAACCGAAGCCCGACGAGGCACCATGGCCACGACCAAACGCGCTGCCCGCGCCGTAGCCACCAGAACCAAAACCACCAGAACCGGCGCCCCAGCTGCGAGCCGGAGCCTCGCGCAGCCAATCGATCAGGTCGCTTGGGACTTCCCCCAGGAAACGTGAAGGCGGATTATTCTGCGGCGAACCCCACGAGGACCGAGTCACAGCGCGCGTGAGATACAGCTGCTTGCGAGCTCGGGTAATACCCACATAGGCCAGACGTCGCTCTTCAGCCAGCTCCTTCGGATCGCCCAGGGCGCGCAGGTGCGGGAACAGTCCGTCTTCCCAGCCAATGAGAAATACCACCGGAAACTCCAGGCCCTTAGCCGTATGTAGCGTCATCAACGTCACTACACCGGTGTCATCATCCGGAATCTGATCCGCATCGGCCACCAGAGAAACTCGCTCGAGGAATGCCTGCAGACTTCCCGGTTCCGCTTCCCCATCGTTGTCGAAGTCGGCCGCGAAATCACGCGCGAGGTCATTCGCGATCTCAGATTCCACCTCGGACTCGCCACTGGTATCAGCACCGCTTTCAGCATCAGCTGCAGCGCCAGAGCCTTCATTTACATCAGCGCTAATATCCACCGACGACATCATCCGCGCCTCTGCAGAGAACTCCCGCGCAACGCTGACGAGCTCATTGAGGTTGTCCAGGCGCGTGGCATCTTGCGGATCATTGGAGCGCTCGAGCTCCGACTTGTATCCACTGCGGTCAATAATCGCGTTGACCAAGTCACCGATATCGGCCAGTTCACCGGATGCCATATCCGCCGCCAGAGCATCAATCATCTCGACGAACGCCGCCATCGCGTTTCGACTCCGCGCCGCCACCGCCGGAACCTTGCCCTCAGCTACGGCACGCAGCGCCGTGCCAAACGAGCACCGCTCGTCTTCGGCATAGAGCGACACATGCGCCACCGCACGGTCACCGATTCCACGCCGCGGCGTATTGATAATGCGACGCAGCGAAACATCATCGTCGAAGTTCTCAATAACGCGCAGGTAGGCGACAATATCGCGTACTTCCTTACGCTCATAAAACCTGGTGCCACCAACCACCGTGTACGGCACGCCCATACGAATGAAGACATCCTCTAGAGCACGGGAGGAATTATTGGTGCGGTAGAAAATCGCCACATCCGAGTACGAGTGCGGCCCGTAATCGACCAATTGCTCAATCTCGTTAGCAATAAACCGGGCCTCATCGTGCTCATTGTCCGCTACGTAGCCCTTGATCTTGCCGCCCTCACCGAGATCGGTCCACAGCTTCTTCTCCCGGCGATTCTCATTGCGCGCGATCAACGCATTGGCCGCCGACAGAATCGTCTGCGTCGAGCGATAGTTTTGCTCCAGCAGAATCGACGTGGCCTCCGGATAGTCCTTCTCAAACTCCTCAATATTGCGAATAGTCGCACCACGGAAGGCATAAATGGACTGGTCCGAATCGCCCACCACACACAGCTCACTCGGAGGCACATCTCCACCGGGCTTGCCGACGAGCGTCGAGACCAAAACATACTGCGCATGGTTGGTGTCCTGGTATTCGTCCACCAACACATGCCGGAAACGGCGACGGTAATACTCTGCAACCTGCGGGTGATTGGTGAAAATCCGAACGACCTCACCGATTAGATCGTCAAAGTCCACGGCATTAGCCGCCCGTAGCCTGGTCTGGTACTCCAGGTAAACCCGTGCAACGACGTCATCAAAAGGATTGCGCGTCGTCGACGCGTCCGCGAGGGCCTTCTCCGGGTCAATCAACTCATTCTTGAGATTGGAGATACGCGACGAGAGCACGCGGCCGGTGAACTTCTTGGCATCTAGGTCCATGTCCTTAGCGATAATGGACAGCAAACGCCGGGAGTCGTCCGAATCATAAATAGAGAAATTGGAATTAAGCCCCGGTACTAGCGCATGCTGCATGCGCAGTATGCGCACACACATGGAGTGGAACGTGGACACCCACATACGCCGCGCCTGGTCACCGACCAGTCCCGCCACACGCTCGCGCATCTCGGCTGCGGCCTTATTGGTAAAGGTAATAGCCAAAATTTGGCTTGGCAGGACCCCACGCGCACCGATCAGGTATGCAATCCTGCGCGTCAGCACAGATGTCTTTCCTGAACCCGCTCCAGCCACAATCAACAGTGGTGAACCAATGTGCTCCACTGCTTGGCGCTGCTGCGGATTAAGCCCCTCTAGCAGCGACTCTGAATCAAAACTGGGCTCGAAGCCACCGCCAAAACCGCCGCCAAAGCTGGCAGCGTCACTCGGTGCGCTATTGCTACCAGCGCTGGCGAAGTGGCCGAACCCACCACGGCCAGGCGTAGCACCGCCCGCCTCACCGTGGTTCGAACCAGCATGGCTATCGCCACTACGTCCATCGTCAGCATTGAAGGACCCGAACAGCATTCCAGTTTCATTTCCCATGATGGCTACTACAGTAGCCGAGCCCCCGGATTGGACTGTTCGAATCCTTTGGCACAATAAGAACTATGAGCGAAAACCCTGCGGACACTCGCGCCGCACACACCGACAACACCGACGGCGCCGAGCACAGCCAGCAGGCGGCGGCAGTATCCCCTTTTGAAGTCCGCACCCCCACCGGTACCGATGACCCGTTGAGCTCCGCGGAGATCGAACAGTACCGCAAGGAAATCAACCGCCTTGACGGGCTGATTATCGATGCCATTCAACGCCGCACCGCAATCAGTAAGGCCGTCGGCAAAACCCGCCTGGGATCTGGCGGCACGCGTCTCGTGCACGGCCGAGAGGTGCAGATCATCAACGAGTTCCGCGACGCACTTGGCCCAGAGGGCCCGGCAATCGCGTCGGCGCTGCTGCGCATGGGACGCGGTCGCCTGGGCTAACCCTCGCCAGCTACCTGTCCTGCTAGCCTTCCAGGGAAATCAGCTTTTCCTCTAGGAACTCATTGATACCGGTGAAGCCGCCCTCACGGCCAAGACCGGACTGCTTGACACCACCGAACGGCGCCGACGGGTCCGACAGCGAGCCCTTATTGACCGCAACCATGCCGGACTCCAATGCCTCTGCCGCACCAAGTGCCTTGGTCAGGTTCTCACTGAACACATACGCCGCCAGACCAAAGATCGTGTCATTTGCCTGCTCAATCGCGTGCTCATCGTCCGTGAAGGTTGTCACTGCAACCACCGGACCGAAAATCTCTTCGCGGACAATATCCGCATCCTCGGGCACATCGGTCAGAACTGTGGGCTCGAAGAAGTAGCCGTCGGAAAGCGCGCCGCCGAGATCTGGGATCTTGCCGCCGCACTCTACTTTCGCACCGCGCTTGACCGCATCGTCAACCAGATCACGAACCTTTTCCTGTTGATCACGCAGCGCGAGTGGCCCAAGGTCCGTCGCCGGATCGGTACCCTCGCCCAACTTCAGCTCCGCAAAACGCTTGACGACGCCTTCTACGAACGCATCCTTCTTGGATTCATGAACAATAAAGCGATTCGGGGCGATACACACCTGGCCGCCATTGCGGAGCTTGGCGTCACTGACTGCCTGCACAGCCTTATCAACATCACCATCAGAGAGAATGACAAACGGAGCATTCCCGCCGAGCTCAAGGGAAACTTTCATCGAAGTTTCCGCGGCCTTCGCAGCGAGCATCTGGCCAACTTCGGTGGAACCGGTGAAGGTGAACTTGCGCAGGCGGTCATCGGAAAGCAGGGCCGAAACGTTGGCTGAGTGTCCTGTTGGCAGCACGGAGATTACGCCTGCGGGGACACCGGCTTCGATAAGCAGTTTGCCCAGGTAGAGCATGGTCAGCGGAGTTTTGGACGCCGGCTTAATAATGACCGGGCAGCCGGCGGCGAGTGCCGGGGCGATCTTGCGGGTACCCATAGCCAGCGGGAAATTCCACGGCGTAATAGCCAAAGCCGGGCCGACCGGCTGCTTAATCACCGCGACGCGCGAGGTTCCGCTCGGAGAAATTCGGTAATCGCCGGAGATACGCACGGCCTCCTCAGCGAACCAACGAAAAAACTCGCCACCGTAGCCGACCTCAGCCTTGGAATCCGGCAACGCACGGCCCATCTCCAGGGACTGCAGCTGGGCCAACTTGTCTGCATCCCGACGGATGAGTTCAAAAGCGCGGTAAAGAATCTCGCTGCGCTTGCGGGGCGGGGTTACCTTCCACTCCTTCTGGGCTGCGACGGCGTCGTCAAGCGCCTGCCTGGCGTCCTCCTCTGTGGCGGAGGCGACCTGGACCAGCGGCTTATCTGTCGCGGGGTTAACGACATCGAAGGTCTCACCATTCGACGCGGGACGGAACTCGCCGCCGAGGAGAAGGCCTGTGGGGACATCTTTGAGGATGTTGTCGTAATCAGGGGTGAAATCAGTCATATTTTCCAGGGTAGGTGCCTTTGCTGAAGCGGGCTAGGGACTCGTAGGTGGCGGATAGTCGACGGATGGTCGGCGCATAGGCGGAGCATAGGCACCGCGGAATCGAGCTGCCAGCAGATTGTGGTCACGCCTGATCGAATACTGTCGCCCGGCGAGAGCGCCAAAACGCAACTAGTCTGGGGAGGTATAAAGTGCATTTCGTCAAAACTCACCTGGGAGCAGGAATGACTGTAGATATCACCGCAACCGAACAGTGGGCTCAGCTGGCTAAGCGCGTGGACAATGTTCGCGCCACCTCGCTGCGTGAGCTTTTCGCCAATGAAGATGGCCGCACTGAGAAGCTGACTTTCGATGCGGGCACTCTCCACGTTGACCTTTCCAAGAACTTGATGTGCCTCGACGGTTTTGCCGAGCTGGTTGAGCTCGCTCGCGCCGCTGGCATCGAAGAAGCACGCGAGAAGATGTTCCGCGGTGACAAGATCAACACCACTGAAAACCGCTCCGTGCTGCACACAGCGCTGCGCCTGCCAGCAGAGGAAAATCTGACCGTCGGCGACCAGGATGTTGCTGCCGACGTGCATGAGGTGCTCGGCCGCATGCGCGACTTTGCTCGCAGCCTCCGCAGTGGAGACTGGCTGGGATACACGGGTCACACTATTAAGACTGTGGTCAACATCGGCATCGGTGGCTCCGACTTGGGCCCGGCAATGGTGACCAAGGCGCTGCGCACCTACGCCACTGCCGGCATTGATGCCCGCTTTGTCTCTAACGTTGACCCATCTGATCTACATGCGGTTCTGGATGAGGTCGATCCGGAGTCCACGCTGTTTATCGTCGCTTCCAAGACCTTCACCACGCAGGAGACGCTCTCCAACGCTCACGCAGCTCGCCGCTGGCTTATCCAGCAGCTGGGTAGCGAAGATGCCGTCGCCAAGCACTTCGTCGCCGTTTCCACGAATGCCGAAAAGGTCGCCGAATTCGGCATCGACACTGAGAACATGTTTGGCTTCTGGGACTGGGTCGGCGGCCGCTACTCCGTCGACTCCGCCATCGGCCTGTCCATCATGGCCGTCGTTGGTCCGATGGACTTCATGCGCTTCCTGCAGGGCTTCCGCGCAATGGATGAGCACTTCCTCAACGCTCCGCTGGAGCAGAACGTGCCGGTACTGATGGGCATGCTGAATGTCTGGTACTCAAACTTCCTCGACGCTCAGTCGCATGCCGTGCTGCCCTACTCTGAAGATCTCTCTCGCTTCCCGGCGTACCTTCAGCAGCTCACCATGGAATCGAACGGTAAGTCCGTGCGTACCGACGGCAAGAGGGTGGACTACAACACCGGAGAAATCTTCTGGGGTGAGCCGGGAACGAACGGCCAGCACGCTTTCTTCCAGCTCCTTCACCAGGGAACTCGCCTAGTTCCGGCTGACTTCATCGGCTTTGCCCGTCCACGCCAGGATCTGCCGACGGCTTCCGGCGAAGGTTCTATGCACGACCTACTGATGAGTAACTTCTTCGCACAGACCAAGGTGCTGGCCTTCGGTAAGACCGCAGAAGAAATTCGCGCAGAGGGCGTTGCCGAGGAACTCGTAGAGCACAAGGTCATGCCAGGTAACCGTCCGACCACGACCATCATGGCCGAGGAACTGACCCCGGACGCTGTCGGTGCGCTGATTGCACTCTACGAGCACATCACCTTCGTCGAGGGCATTGTTTGGGGCCTGAACTCCTTCGACCAGTGGGGCGTCGAGCTGGGCAAGCAGCAGGCTGGCGACCTGTTGCCTGCAGTTACCGGTGAAGTGGCGCCTAATTCTGGCGACGCTTCTACCGATGCGCTGCTGACGTGGTACCGCGACAAGCGCTAACGTCTTTTAGCCAATTGGCCTAGATAGCTAAGAGTCCGCCTTCGGCTTGAACTGATTCTCGCTGCGGGCGGACTTTTGTTATTTATATGGCCACTCGGTTGCGGTGAGGATGGGGCGCGGCATCCCGTCGTAAAGCGGGGTCGGGAAAAAGCGAATAGTATCTAAGTCATGTCTGCCTACATTGAAGATGATGTTCTTGCCTATCGACTTGCCGTGGGCGCCAGTGAAATTCTCAAGGGTGTCCGCAACGTAGGCCTGCTGCGTGGCCGCATTCTGGGAGATGCCGGCGACGCACTGGCACAGGAGTGGATTGCCCGCGTACTAGAGCAGCACCGTCCGGACGACGGACTGCTGTCGGAGGAAGCCGCGGATAACCGTGAGCGCCTGGACTCAAAGCGGGTGTGGATTATTGACCCACTCGATGGCACGCGTGAGTTCGCTTCGGGGCGCCAGGACTGGGCAGTTCATGTCGCTCTAGTAGAGGACGGTCAGCCGACCCACGCTGCTGTTGGTCTGCCGGATCACGGCCAGGTTTTCCACACGGGTGAGGCCAAGGCTGTGCAGGGGCCGCGTGCGGGCAAGATTGTCGTATCGCGTACTCGCCCACCGGCTGTGGCGAAGTACGTCGCTGACAAGCTAGGCATGGAGCTGGTGGAGATGGGCTCCGCTGGTGCGAAGGCAATGCACGTGCTGCTCGGTGACTACGACGCCTACATCCACGACGGTGGTCAGTACGAGTGGGACTCGGCAGCGCCGGTTGGTGTCGCTAAGTCCGCAGGGCTTTTTGTCAGCCGCCTAGACGGCTCCGCGCCGACCTACAATAATGTCGATACTTTCCTGCCGGATATGCTGTTCTGCCGACCGGACCTGTCGGAGGAGATTCTGGCACTGGTGAAGGAATTCAAGGATCAAGAGCAGAAGTAGGTAAGCTAGGGCGGCTATGACCGACTCCACTGACATCACGACACAGGCTCATCAGGGCATTAAGACTCCGTACGAGGATTTGCTACGCGAAATTCTCGCTGACGGAGCAGCTAAATCAGACCGCACTGGCACGGGCACTCGCTCAGTGTTCGGCCGCCAGCTGCGCTTTGATCTGAGCGAGGGCTTCCCACTGATCACCACTAAGAAGGTGCACCTGAAGTCCATCGTGTACGAGCTGTTGTGGTTCCTCCGCGGCGATTCAAACGTCCGGTGGCTCCAGGATCATGGGGTGACTATTTGGGACGAGTGGGCAGACGACAACGGCGACCTCGGTCCGGTCTATGGCGTGCAGTGGCGCTCTTGGCCCACTCCAGATGGGCACCACATCGATCAGATCGCACAAGCGCTGGAGACTCTGAAGTCCAACCCGGATAGCCGCCGCAACATTGTCAGCGCCTGGAATGTCTCCGAGATTTCCAATATGGCGCTGCCGCCGTGCCATCTGCTGTTCCAGTTCTACGTCGCAGATGGCAAGCTCAGCTGCCAGCTCTACCAGCGCAGCGCGGACATGTTCCTAGGCGTGCCGTTTAACATCGCTTCCTATGCACTGTTGACGCACATGATGGCGCAGCAGGCGGGCTTGGATGTTGGTGAGTTCATCTGGACCGGTGGCGATTGCCACATCTACGACAACCACATTGAACAGTGCGAACTGCAGGTCTCCCGTGAGCCACGCCCCTACCCCACGCTGAAGCTTCAGAAGGCCGACAGCATTTTCGACTACGCTTACGAGGACATTGAGGTCATCGGCTACGACCCGCATCCTCTGATTCGCGGTCAGGTGGCTGTCTAAGTCAGCGAAAGGTGAGTGTCGACATGAACGAGTCCACCGCTTCCACCAGCGCAAGGCCCCCATTTGTAGGGATGATTTGGGCGCAGTCTCGGGCCGGCATTATCGGCGACGGTGCGACTATGCCCTGGCATCTGCCTGAAGATCTTCAGCATTTCAAAACAACAACGATGGGCGCACCGGTCATCATGGGGCGTCGCACGTGGGACTCGCTGAATCCCAAGTTCCGACCACTCCCCGGTCGTCGAAACATCGTCCTTTCACGCTCCGTGTCCGATTTCCCCGGCGCCGAGTCCGCAACCAGCCTCGAAGCCGCGCTCGCCGCCGTCGCCGACGCGCCCGCGGCTTGGATTATCGGAGGCGGGCGTGTCTATCGCGATGCACTTTCGCTTGCCGACGAATGCGTGGTCACTGACATTGATACTGATGTCAACGTCCCAGTACCGGTCATGGCTCCCGACCTCTACGACTGGGTTCGCGTCGAGGATGGCCCGTGGCAGACGTCAACAACCGGCCTACGCTACCGCTTCTGCACGTGGCGGCGACTAGAGGATTAGCGCTTGGAAGCCTGTCTCGCAAGGCTCTGAGGCGGGACTACTGCCCGGCGAACGTATTGCGCAATGGAATATCGGCCTTGGTCCGCGCGTTGACCTAAGTATGACTGATGTGAAGACTCCACAGACCACCGAACACGTGACCATTTACGCTGCAGCCTGGTGTCCTTTCTGCCAGAACCTTATTGCTGGCCTGAAGGAAAACGGCACTCCGTTTGAGGCCTGGGATGTCGAAAAGCACGACGACATTTCGAAGTGGGTTGAGTCCGTCAATGATGGCAACCGCGTTGTTCCGACCGTGCTGTACTCCGATGGCGTGCACGCCACGAATCCGTCGGTTGAGGAAGTCACCGCTAAGTACGCTGAACTCTCCAGCAAGTAATTAAAAAGCTAAGTAATTAAAAAGCCGAGCCCCACTTCCGGGGTTCGGCTTTTTATGTATGAATACGACCGGTCATGTTGCCAGTCGCGATACCAGCATTAGTCCAGATCGTCGTGTGCCATCAGCTGACGAGCAGCCTCAGTAATCGAGCCAGACAGTGACGGGTAGACAGAGAAGGAGCTTGCCAGGTCATCGACGGTGAGCTGGTTGGAAACACATACCGCAATTGGCAGAATCAGCTCCGAGGCGGTCGGAGCGACCACCACACCACCGATAATCATGCCGGAGTTCTTACGGCAGAACAGCTTGACAAAACCGTGGCGCAGCGAGCGCATCTTCGCACGCGGGTTACCTGCCAGTGGGAAAACCTCAACGCGAGCGGAGACCTCACCGGACTCAATCTGAGCCTGGGAAACACCGACAGTCGCAATCTCCGGGCGGGTGAACACTGCCGATGAAACAGTGCGCAGGCGAATCGGAGATACGCCTTCACCGAGGGCGTGGTACATCGCAATACGGCCCTGCATAGCTGCAACCGAAGCCAGCGGGAACAAGTCAGTGCAGTCACCGGCAGCGTAGATACCCGGCACGTTGGTACGGGAAACACGGTCAACGTGAATATGGCCAGACGGAGTCAGTTTTACGCCGCTGGCTTCCAGTCCCATATCCGCGGTGTTAGGAATCGAACCGACGGTCATCAACGCGTGGGAACCGAAGACCTCACGGCCGTCGGAAGTGACGACGCGAACGCCGCCGTCCTCCGTGCGTTCGACAAGATCACAGCGGGCGTTCTTAACAACGTCCACACCGCGCTCCAGTAGGACTTCCTCCAGGGCATCTGCAGCGTCGGCATCCTCGTGCGGCAGGATGCGATCACGCGAGGCGACCATGGTGACCTTCACACCCAGCTCGGTGAACGAGGATACGAACTCAGCACCAGTCACACCGGAACCGACCACAATGAGGTGCTCCGGCAGCTCCTCCAGTTCGTAGACCTGACGCCAGGTCAGAATACGGTCACCATCAGGAATCGCACCCGGCAGAATGCGCGGGGACGCACCGGTGCTGACCAGCACCAGGTCGGCTTCAAGAGTGACCTCGCCGCCCTCGAGCAAGTCGACGGTGACGTAGTGAGTTACACGGCCCGGGTCGTGGTCATCGAGGCGACCGCGGCCCTGCAGCATCTTGATGCCCTCACGCTCCATCTGCGCGCGAACATCGTCGGACTGCTGCTGAGCCAGGCGCTTAACGCGCTCGTTGACCGCAGTGAAGTCGATTTTGCGCTGGGAAAAGTCCGGACGCAGACCCATCTCGTCCGCACGACGCATATCGGTACGAACGCCCGTCGCCGCGATGAAGGCCTTAGAGGGAACGCAATCCCACAGGACGGAAGAACCGCCCATCCCGGCATCCTCAACCACAGTGACTTCAGCACCGTACTTGGCGCCAACCAGCGCTGCTTCGTAGCCGGCTGGGCCGCCGCCAATGATTACGATCCTCTGTGCCACAAATCCTCCAAAGTTGCCGTGGATATCACAATGTAACTACCGCGGGAGGCATTTTCCCCGCTTTGCCCCCATAGTCTAACGGACAGTCATGGTTGACTGCGCGCCGTCCTCATAGCGAGCAACAATGCCAGCGAAGAGTTTCACACCAACGCCCAGGCAACGCTCGTCCACGATTAGGTCATCTCGGTGCAAATCGTGCTTGTCGCCGCGGCCGGACCAGCAGCCCAAGCGGGCCATCGCGCCCGGGACGTGCTCGAGATACCAACCGAAGTCCTCGCCACCGGACGACTGTGGGGCCTGAATGACAGCATTCTCGTCCACTCGTCGCACTGCTTCCGCAATCAGGGCGGTGCAGTATTCGTCGTTAAGCACAGGCGGCACGCCACGCTCGTAATTGATGGTGCACTCGGCGCCGGTCGGAGCGAGGACTTGTTCAATGAGTTCGCGGACCAGTGGATCGATGTCGCGCCAGGTCTTGATGTCCGCGGTGCGCAGGGTGCCGCTGACGCTGCCTTCCGACGGAATCGCGTTGTGCGCATACCCGGAGTGCACGGAACCGAACGTGAGCACGGTGCCGGTGCGCGGGTCGACGCGTCGCGACAGTAATCCGGGCAAATCGACAATCAATTTGCCCAGTGCATAGACAACATCGGCTGTCATCTGCGGACGGGAGGTATGCCCGCCCGGGCCATGCACCTGAATCTCCAGCGTGTCGGCCGCAGAGGTGATGGCACCTGTTCGAACGCCGACGTGACCTACGCGCAGCTTCGGCTCACAATGGACGGCAAAAATACGCTCAACGCCATTGAGCGCACCGGCAGCGATAACCTCGGGTGCACCGCCAACCATGACCTCCTCGGCGGGTTGGAAAATGAAACGCAGCGGCGTCGGCAACGTGTGCTTTTCGTGGTACTCAGCCATAGCCAGTGCCGTCGCGAGCGTGATCGCGGTGTGGAAATCATGCCCGCAGGCATGCATGACGCCGTCATTGGTGCTGGCAAACTCCAGCCCCGTGCTCTCTGTAATTGGAAGCGCGTCGATATCACCGCGGAAAGCGAGACGTCCCGGGAGTTCACCTCCGGCTTCGCTACCGGCGAGTTCGTCTTCACCAATGTCGACCATCAGGCCGGTGTTGGGAAACAGCACTGGTTTCAGCCCTGCAGCACGCAGCTTCTCCTCCACAAAAGCCGTGGTGGCGTGCTCCATGTGAGATAGCTCTGGGTGCGCATGAAGATGCCGCCGCCACTCGAGAATCTCGTTCGCGTGCTCGGCCCACCAGTGCTTAATAAACTCCTCAATCACAACTCTCCAGTGTAAGCGCTCCACCGGCAGGCCGTAACAAGAGGCCTACCGACGACTGCGCCAGCGACAGCAGTGGCCGGCAAGCGCTTGAATGTCGGCGCCAGACGTACGCATGACCAGGAGTCACTTCTTTAACTTTGACCTCTTCAATTATCAGATGTTTCACATTTTGAGGAAGTCTGCGATGATAATAGGCATGTCCGGCAATGGCACACCTAAGTCTCTCAGCATCCCCATCATCATCGTGGCCACCGCACTCGTGGTCGTCATCGGCATCGCCATCGGCCTGTCGCTGAACAATAGTGATGAGCCCCAGCGTCCGGAGGTCCCCTCCTCCTCGCAGCCGACGTCGCCCAGTTCGACACCGCCGTCCTCGACGAGTTCGACTTCTACGAGCAAGACGACCACCACGACCACAACTACGTCGAAGTCCTCCGAGACGTCGTCAAGCACGCCGAGCACTTCGACATCGTCCTCGTCGTCGACGCCGAGCACCACGTCTTCGCCATCCACGACGACGAGCTCTGAGCCGACAACAGCTCCGGAGGGACAGGACTTCGGCACTGGCCGCTCCGACTTGGACGGCCTGGGCTTCGTGGGCAGCTCCGCACGCTGCGACAACGGTGACCGCGCCTTTGCTGTTATCGCCGCTGAACAGGGAATTAAGGCTGCTGCTTGTGAGACGCGCTCCGGCGAGAAGTACTACCGCTCGGATACACCACAGGGTTCCGGATCGATGGACATCATCGTCGATGAGGGCGACCGCGTTGTTGCACAAAACGGCTCGTACAAGTACCAGATGTCCCCCGACGGAGTTCTTGTGACCAAGGACAACGAGGTCGTCAAGAAGTACGCGGCAGAAGCCTGGGGAACTGCCTAAGAGATTAATTTAAAGATCAATGTTGCGGGGACCGTAGAGACGGTCGCCCGCATCTCCCAACCCCGGCACAATGTAGGCATCCTCGTTAAGATCCGGGTCCACCACAGTGGTGACAAGACGCACCGGGAAACCGGATTCCTTCAAGGCGTCGACACCCTGCTGTGCAGAAATGATGCACACGGCCGTGATGTTGTCCGCTCCGCGATCCGCCAACAGCTTCAGGGCATGCAGCAGTGAACCGCCGGTTGCCAGCATCGGGTCGACCAGGAAGACAGTGCGCCCGGACAGATCCTCCGGCAGCGCCTCGAGGTACGGCACCGGCTCATGAGTTTCCTCATTACGAGCCAAGCCAATAAAGCCCACCTGCGCATCCGGAATCATCGACAGCGACGGATCGATCATGCCAAGCCCCGCACGAATGACGGGAACAATAATCGGCGGATCCTGCAGACGGTAACCCGGCGCGGTAGTGATTGGGGTCTGAACATCGAAGTTATCGACGGGCAGCTCCCGGCTTGCCTCGTAAATCAGCATTGCGCCCAGATCGGCGAGTGCCGCACGGAAGCCCGCGTTATCAGTGCGCGCGTCGCGCAGAATGGTCAAACGTGACTGTGCCAAGGGATGGTTGACAACGGTAATCTCCATGCCTTCCAAAATACATTGCTTTGCTTTTGCCGCTCTGGTGCCGGCATCGCAAGTTTCTGAAAACGCGTTCCCAAAAAAGATGGAACCGAATCGGCCTTTTTCGCGCCTAACAATACGAGGGCTTTTTACTGCGCCCCATTTGCGTAAGCCCGCTTACTACCAAACCACTTGCCGCTCAGCCGCCGTCCGAACCCCGCTAGCCGTTCAGCCACAGCACTGAGTGTTGAACCACACGCGAATTTCCTAGAGAGGCCGTCAACATTGTCCCGTCCATCACCACACAGTTCCCACAGCCAATCGTTTCTCTCTCCGACCACTAGCGGGAATGACTCAGTCTTTACGCTGGCGCCAGAGCTTATTTCTGCCGATGCCACGCGCCTTGACGCGTTGTCGCAGCAGGTCAGCGGCGCTGACTTGGGCATCAGCGCACTGCTCTCGCTTGGCGACGTCCCGTTTGCTGGGCCCTTCTGTCACGCTGCAGCCACTGCTCTACAGCGCCAGCATGAGCATGTAGCTGAGCTGAATGAGTACGGCACCAGCGCTGCTCGTGCACTGAACGCTCTTGTCTCTGCGGTGTCCACTGCTGAAGATGCCGGCGCATATGCGCTGCAGTCCATCTCACCGAAAATGGGAGCCGTTGCAACTCGCGGAATGGGCGGTGCGTGATGCTTCCCACCAATCTACTTACGGAGGTCCCCACCGCGATTGCACAACAGCTAAGTCCTGCCATCGCACCCGCACTGGCAGGACTTGCTGGGGCCGCAATACCCGCCGCGAGTACCGCCTGGCGCTCAGTGGCAGATTCCGTTGACCGCAACTGGGGCGATGGTGCTGGTTCCGGAGCAGGGGCCGCGGGAACAAGTCTCAAACGGGCTGCAAATGCGGCAGCCGACTTGGAAACTCGCGCCGGAACCATTGACAGTGACATTGCCAAGGGGCTGGCCGCAGTAATGTCAGCGGCCACTGATTTGGCCCGGATTGCCATGGATTTTGTCACTTCCGCCATGGGCTCGTTGACTGCGACGGCTGCGGGGCCCGCTGGTCTCGCCGCGACCGGCGCCAGCCTAGCCTCAGCGGCCAGTTCCGCGATCTCCCAGGCCATTGCGCGGCTCATGAAACTAGAGCAAGAACTGCGACCTCTGGTGCAGTCGCTGATACAGCAAGCGAGTACCGCGGTGGACACCCCTACCCCACCTCACTCGGCACAGTTGGAGGCCCCAGGTATCACTCAAGCCGCCCTCGCTTCTACGTCTACGAACACCCCAGGATCGGCTAGCGCTACCGACGCTGCAGATGGTTCGGAGGCGTCGTCCGATTCGGGCAGCGCGCCGGTACCTGCGGATGCTGGAGCTGGCGCGCCCACACCAGAGGCCCAAGCTGCGGTGAAGGCTGCACTCAGTGCCGTCGGAACGCCCTATGGTTGGGGCGGAAATACTCCGGGGCAGGCGCTCGATTGTTCAGGCTTAACGCACTGGGCCTACGGGCAAGCTGGTGTTGATATTCCCCGCACGGCAGAAGCACAGGCCGTCGGCAGACAGGTGAGCCAGGATGAACTGCTACCTGGCGATCTTGCAGTGTGGGACGGCCATGTCGCCATGGTTATCGGTGACGGAAAGATGGTCGAAGCGGGCGATCCGGTGCAGGTAAACCCCGTGCGTACGACCAACATCGGCATGCCGTTTAAGGGGTTCTACCGTCCGACCGGATAGTGCGGTGGGTATCTGCGTCGTAAAACTTCTAAGATAGGAATACGCAAACTTGCCA
Organism: Corynebacterium sp. HMSC14B06; assembly: GCF_001807075.1. Taxonomy (NCBI): domain Bacteria; kingdom Bacillati; phylum Actinomycetota; class Actinomycetes; order Mycobacteriales; family Corynebacteriaceae; genus Corynebacterium; species Corynebacterium sp. HMSC14B06. The sequence continues at coordinate 154,026 of NZ_KV787396.1, forward strand.
CCCGTGGGGGCGCTGCAGGTATGACAATTTTTGAGTTTTAATAATCACCGACAAGCAGAAGGGCTGCGACGAAAACTATGGCCAGGAAAGGCATCGTTCCTATCGAACTCGAGCTGACCTCGGGCACCTTTTACACGTTGTGGGCTCCAAGCTGGCGTGAGGGTGGCTCCGAGTGGCAGGCTCTGCTCGGCCGCGGTGATGACATCTATTTGTTCTCATCGGCGGCAAAGCTCCTGGCTTTCCTACAGTCGGATGCTCCTCACGACTTCACGCAGCACCCCAGCTGGCGCAACTTCAACCAGCAGCTACCGGGAGCTGCCATCGCGGCGCCACGCCACCGCTATGACCTGATTGGGCTGCCAGAGATTCTGGCCGGCCGGGCCGACTACGACCATGTTTCGCGCGCAGATCGCATTCTTGCCATCACTCGCTCGATTGGTGCAATCGCGGATCTCACTCCAATCAACCAGATGTTCGCCTCTCACTCTGTCCTGGCTGCCACACAAAATGGTGCTGATCACTTCCAGGGCAGTGGCGCCGCTCAGTGGTCGGCTATCGGCAATGTCATCTTGACCAACTGGGACAATTGCATTGACGCTATCGACGCCATCGGCGCAAATACTCCGAGCATCGATGAAGAGTCTGAAACCGCTGCTGCAGCCGCATTAAAGGAAGCGGAGGCCGCGGAGCGTGAGCGTCGTGAAGCAGCGGAGAAGAAGCGCGAAGAGGAAAAGAAGTCCGCAGAGGAGACCGCCGGCGATCCGTACGACCAGACGGTGTGGGCCAACGCTGGCATCGACCCGATCAAGATCTCCATCGCTGGCCGCACGCTCTACACCTTGCGTTGTTACATGGGGCGTCGCCCGCTATTCCTGGGCAGCGCCGGTGAGATTCACACGTTCTCACAGCCCCGCACGATGGTGCGTTGGCTGCTGGAGCACAAGCATCACGACATGTCGGCGCTGACGACGTGGGATGAAATCATCACCGCGGCCAACGCAGGTGAACTGGAGGCCGTAGTGCACGAGGACAATGAGTACTCGTTTACCGGTCTGGCCGAGGACATTGAAAAGGGCCCGAACGCCGTGGACACCGCCCAGCTCGCCCGCGCGTACGAGCTACTCGCAGACGCCGCTGACTGGGCTGGAGATGATGCCGTGAACGAGGTACTGGCGGGCAACCAGCAGCTGCAGTGGCTGCTGAACTTCCTGCTGGACACCGGAGAAATGTCCGAGCCAGTTCCGCCTTACGACGATGAGGCCGAGGGCTGGAGGCAGCTGGAGAAGGACTTGGCCGCTCGGTTCACGACCAAGATCTAGCTCCTCCCAGCAAAGCTGGCCGGCGCTGGCTAGTCCAGCGTCAGGTTCAGCTCATCTTCGGCACCGAAACCCGCACCGTTGACATCAGTTTCGATGTCCTCGTCGCTGTTGTCGATAAGCTGCAGGTAAGCGGGGTAAATAATGGTGTCCATGATGTGCTCGCGGGTCGGCAGATCCACGAATGCATTGTTTAGCGCATTCGAGGTCAGTTCGAACAGCTCGCTGTAGCCGTAACCGAAGTTCTCCACCAACTCCATGCACTCCCGGGTCATGGAAGTCGCACCAATCAGACGGTTATCCGTGTTGACCGTGCAGGCGAAACTCATATCGTCGAGAAGCGAGAACGGGTGATCCGCAACACTGTCACAGACACCAGTCTGAACGTTGGAGGTCGGGCAGATTTCCAGCGGAATCTGGCGGTCACGAATAGCGGAGGCAACCTCCTGGCATTCGATGCCCTCGAGGGAAGCACCGAAGTCCTCGTAGATGCGCACGCCGTGACCCAGGCGGCGAGCACCTTGCACGACAGCGTCCTGCAACGAATCCACACCGGCGTCTTCACCTGCGTGAATGGTGACCGGAATGAGGTTTTCCCGCAGCATGGTGAATGCTTCGGCATGGTTAGCCGGTGGGAAGCCGTTTTCCGGTCCAGCGATGTCAAAACCGACAACGTACCCGTCGGAGTTCTTCCCGTAGTTGTCGATGACCAGCTGTGCGACTTCCTTGGAATTGTCATTCTGGCGCATCGCACAGACCAGCAGACGTGCGGTGATGTGCTTTCCCTCAGCGGCGGCATGGGCTTCACCCTGCGCCAGGCCTTCGACCAGCGCGTCGATGACAGCCTGCATATCCAGGCCCTTTTCCAAATGGTTTTCCGGAGCCAGGCGCAGCTCAGCGTAGACGACGTTGTCGGCGGCCAGATCCTCGACGGCCTCACGCGCCACGCGCGTCAGCGACTCAGCGGTCTGCATGACGGCGCAGGTGTGCGCGAAGGCGGTCAGGTAGCTCGGCAACGAGCCAGAGTTGCCGGTATCAATGAACCACTTCTCCAGTTCATCCACGTCGGTGGTGGGCAACTGATCGGTGTAACCGCAGTCCGCGGCCAGGTCGATAACGGTCTGCGGGCGCAGGCCGCCATCGAGGTGATCGTGAAGCAGTACCTTGGGCAGGCTGGCGACAACCTTGCGCATCTCATCGAGATTCGATGCCGAAGACTGTGTGTCCAGAGACTGAGCATCACTGTGCAAAGAATTAGTCATAATGGCCAGACTATCGGTACTGTGCCCTCCGCTTCTACTTCACTGCCGGTGAATCGTAATTCTGCTTTGTACAAAGGCTTCCGCTCCCCCGTTTTCCCCCATCCACACACGACGAATACGTCATTTCGGGTGACGTTTTACTACCCTTATCTCATCATGTTTCCCTCTCGCCGCTTCTCATCTGCCGTTACGCTGCTAGCTACCAGCGCTCTGCTTCTGCCGAGCACCGCCCCCGCAGCCATGGCGCAGAGCACCTCGCTTACCGACGACGCCCCGATTGTCGGTCCCACACCTGATATCCGTGACACGGAGGGCTGCCCCTACAAGACCTTTCCACCAGCACCAGTGGATTCCTCTGAGGTTCCGGCTCCCGGCGAAACATCTCCCGCTCCACTTCCGGTTCCTCAAAAGCCGGCTGGAGGTAGCAAGATGTCCGCCTGCGGCATTGTCAGCGGTGAGGGGTTTGACGTTCCGAAGGACCTCTCCGCCTCTGCATGGACGGTGTTCGATTTGAAATCCGGCGATGTCCTTGCGGCGAAGGACCCGCACGGCCGCTACCGTCCGGCATCAATTATTAAGGTGCTGCTGGCGATGGAGGCAATCGAGAATTTGAAGCTCGACACCCCAGTCAAGGCGACCTTCGAGGACGCGAACATGGAGGGCTCTCGTGTCGGCATCGTCGAGGACGTGAACTACTCGGTAGAAACGCTCCTGACTGGTCTGTTGCTTAACTCCGGCAACGACACCGGCCACGCCTTGGCTCGCGAACTTGGTGGCATGGATAAGACCACAGAGAAGGTCAATGCCCTGGCAAAGAAGTTGGGGGCGACGGATACGCGAGTGGTCAACCCGACTGGTCTCGATGCTCCGGGACAGATGACGTCGGCATACGACATGTCACTGTTCTTCCAGCACGCATTCAACAATGAGATTTATCGCAAGCTCTCGGCCACCCGCCTGGCCACCATCCCCGGAGACAAGGCTCTCGAGGTCGATGACTTCGAAATCGCCAACGACAATCAGCTGATTGCCCAGGACTACCCCGGCGCCCTTGGAGGCAAGACCGGTTTTACCGACGATGCCCGTCATACCTTCGCTGGGGTGGCTGAGCGCGATGGCCGTCGTCTCGGCGTCATCGTTCTCGACGTCACTGTGGAGGATTCACCGCGCCCCTGGGAGCAGGCGGCATCGCTTCTCGACGCCGGCTTCGCGGCACCGCAGGACAGCTCTGTCGGTGTCCTCGAAGCGGAAGCGACTGAGGATAAGTTGGTAGAAAAATTGCCCGATATCCTGGACAACGAGTCAACAGGAACCGGGCTAAAAATTACTGTCAGCGCTGCCATCGTAGGTGTCATCGCATTGATTGCGATGGTCACCTACCGCTTCGGCAGACGCGATCGCGGCTAATTATTTCGAACCGAGCAGGCGGTTCAATCCGGACGGGTTGGCCGCTTCCGCACGGACGTTAATGACAGCAGGAGCAGGTGCATCCAGCTCCTCGTCGGCAAGCGCTTCTTCGGTCGTCGCGGTCCAGGCAGTGGCATACATAGTTATGCGCCAGATGAGGTAGAAAACGACCATCAAACCGATGACCGGACCGAAAACTGCACCGGCCGGGTTCGACAGGGCGTTGGAGAAGAAAACGCTACCGAGCTGCTTGACAACCTCAAGGCCAATCGCACCGATAATCGCACCCTTTGCCGCAGAGCGGAACGGGGCGCCCCCGCGCGGCAGGAAAGCGAGCATCCAGAAGAACAGCAGCCAGTTGGCAACGAGACCAATGGCGATGGCAATCAATCCCGCAATAATTGTGATTCCCGGGACATGAGCCAGACCAATCTTGTCCAGCAGGGACTGGGTCAGTCCGGAAGAGCCGGCTGCGGTGACAGCGAAGGTCAGCAGGATCATAACCAGCATGCCCAGCAGACGCAGCAGGTCGCGAACCTTTCCCACCACGAAGTTGCTAGCGCCCAGCGGGCGCTTCCACAGCTGTGTCACTGCGTTGGAGAGGTTGCCCATCCAACCAAGACCCGACCACAGGGTGGCAATGAAACCGACGGTGAAGACGCCACCTGCCTGATCGATCGCGCCTTCGATAATTGCGTTGATGGTGTCGCCCATCGACCCATCGATGGAGTCGGTGATAGCGGACTGGATTTGCTCAAGCAGCTGCTCATTGCCACGCAGCACAAGCGCGAGGATGGCAAATGCCGTCATGATTAGGGGGAAAATCGACAGCACGGAGAAGTACGTGACAGCGGCGGCAAAAAAGTTACCGCCCTGCTCGGAGTAGCGCTCCTGCATCCGCATAACGTGATCGAACCACGCCCACTTTTCGCGGAGGCGGTCGATTGCGCTCGGTTCATCGGCGTGTACACGCTCGATGCCATAGCGGTCCGTTCTCTTCGGATCTTTTTGAGTAGAGGTTGCCATGTCCCCTACCTTAACGTGCCAGCTTTCGGTACGGAGACTGAAGCGCAGAGTCTACAGCTGAATTAACGGTTGGCGGCCTTCAGGAACCCGACTCGCTCGTACACATCTGCAAGTGTCTTGGCGGCAACTTCACGGGCACGGTCAGCGCCTTCGGCCAGGATCCGTTCCAACTCACCACGATCGGCCATGAGCTCCTCATAGCGTGCACGCAGTGGCGTGGTGAATGCCTCCAGCGCATCTGCGGTATCAGCCTTCAGCTGGCCGTAGCCAGCGCCTTCGTAGCCGGCAACGAGCTCGTCGACAGGCTTGTCGGTCAACGCCGACTGAATGACCAGCAGGTTGGAAACGCCCGGCTTGTTCTCACGGTCGAAGCGGATCTCTCCGTCATTGTCGGTAACGGCCGAGCGAATGCGCTTGGCGGAGACCTTCGGGTCGTCCAAGAGGTTAATAATGCCCTTCGGATTTGCACCCGACTTGCTCATCTTCGAGGTCGGATCCTGCAAGTCGTAAATTTTCGCGGAGCCTTCCATGATGTGTGGATCCGGCACCACGAAGGTCTTCTTGTAGCGGGAGTTGAAGCGCTGCGCCAGGTTACGCGTCAGTTCGAGGTGCTGGCGCTGATCCTCCCCCACCGGCACCAGCTGTGGGCGGTAGAGCAAGATGTCGGCAGCCATCAACATGGGGTACGCGAACAAACCAGCGGAGGTATGTTCCGCGCCCTGACGAGAGGACTTGTCCTTGAACTGCGTCATACGGCTGGCTTCACCAAAGCCAGTCAAGCAGGTCAACACCCATCCGAGCTCCGCGTGCTCGGGCACATGCGACTGCACGAAGAGCACCGACTTCTCCGGATCAATACCGAGTGCAATCAGCTGTGCGGCACCTGCGATAGTGCGCTGACGCAGCTCCTTCGGATTCTGCTCGACAGTGATGGCGTGCAGGTCTGGAATGAAGTAGTAAGCGTCGAAGTCATCCTGCAGATTAATCCAGTTCTTCAATGCACCCAGGTAGTTGCCCAGGTGGTAGGAATCTGCGGTCGGCTGAATGCCGGACAGAACGCGCTGCTTACGAGCACTCGGTGCAGGATTAGTTGCCTCAGGACCCTTGCTTTCACTCATAGCCAATAAGTCTAGCGCGAGGCCCGCAGTTGAGAGTCGACGACGTACCCGTTTCGACAACACCACGGGCTTTTGCAGGAAACCGACTGCCAAAAGCTAGCCCCGACGCCCCTCGTCCCCCTGCTCCACAAGCATTCGATCGGATAGCAATTTGACGGTGCGCGCCGCAGCGGCTGGCGATTCCTCGGGGTACAGTGCGCGCACCAACGTGATCGCTGGGCGAATGCCGTGTTCAGAGAGAACACGGCGAACACGCTCACGCTCCCCCTGGGTCAACTCGAGCGGGGCTACGGGTGGCCTACGGGTGTAGGACACGACCATCACGGCTCCCAGCAGAACAATGAGTCCGAGGGAAATCCACAGTGGCCACGCGTAGGCAAAAGACAGCACGATAAACGCAACAATGACACCGGAAGTCACGACCACTGGGACATTGACAGCAGTGCCAGGGTCGTTCTGCAGACTCCGTGCGATGGCTTCCAAATCGGCCATCTGGTGCCGCTTGTTATCGCTCTCGCCGTTTTTCACTGGGGATGTCCTCTCCTTTCCTGGTCCGCACCGAGCTCGCTTCAAGTCCCGCGCAGATTCGCGCTTGGGTTTTACAGCGGCTGAAGTCCCATCAGTCCTTCTTCAAATCTTAGGCGCTCGCGTCCCAAGTGCCGAACTAACCCACAGGTATTATTGGACTAATTCAATTCTCTTATCCGTCAGGAGTCCCATGCTCGCTGCCATTGCGGTTGCCGTCTTCATCCTGCTGGTCCCAGGCGCAGTTCTCGGTTGGGCCAGTGGGCTACGTCCCACGCTCGCGTTGGCATCTGCCGGCCCATTAATGCTGGGTGTGACCGGTTTTTCCGCATGGTTGTCTCACGCGCTCGGGCTGGATTACACCTGGCTCTTCGTGGCCGGCATGTGGGCATGGTTCTGTGCTATTGGCTATCTGGTGCGCAGATTCGTCCCCCGAGCAACGCCCGAAGACGGCTTCGATTCCGGCGTTGTCACCGCGATGATTGTCGTCGGAGTTACGGTAGTCGGCTCGATGCGCGCCATGCTCGTGCTTAACGACGTCCCTGGCGGCCCCGGCGCTATCCGCGAAGCCTGGGACATGCTCTGGCATACCAACTTCCTCCGGTTCATTGACGAGCATGCAATAGCCTCGCCCACCGCGGCCGGTGACCTGATGAATCAGGAGACCGGGGCCGAAATGTTCTACCCCACCGGCTGGCATGCCATGGCGGGGCTGCTGCCCGGCTCGGTCTTCCTCGATTCCAACGTGTTTGCGTTCTTGGCCCCGGCGCTGCTTGTTCCCGCAGCAACTGCGGTGCTAGCCCGCACCGCAGTTGGTCCTAAGTGGGCGGCCTATGCCGGTCCCGCAGCTGCCGTCGCGACGCTGATGCTTCCGGAGATTTGGGTGGCCCTTTGGCGCACCTCCTCCATGCCGTATCTGCTCGCGGTGGCCGCTTTGCCGATTGCTGCGGCTTTGACCATGCGGGGCTATATTGTCCCCGCTGCGCTTGCCCTGGTCGGCACGTTTATCACCCACCCGGCCGGCGCAATTGCTGCCGTGCTCTTTGTTGGCTTGTGGTTGATTACCCAACCGAGCGTCAGTGGCCTAGTTCGCACGCTAATTATCGGCGCGCTCGCCCTGGTGATGACTCTCCCGGCAGCTTTGTCCGCGAGGGGGCAAGGCGAATCCGTTGCGGGTTTTACCGGCCAAATTGAGATTTCCCGCTCCGAATCACTGTGGCGAACTCTGATTGGGTTTTCCCGCTATGCTGACGAGCCCATCTTTTCCCGGACTGTTCTGGTTCTTGTGCTCATCGGCCTGGTGGTGGCGCTTGTCTCTCGCCTGCCAGACAGCCCATGGGCTCCGTGGCCGGCACTGGTTTTCGGGCTGCTCTTTGTGGTGTCCGATAGTGCGCAGTCCCGTTGGTCTGAGCCGTTCGGCACCTATCTGAAGTTTATTGGCACTTTCTTCTACGACATGCCGTACCGCATGCAGGCGGTTATGGGAATTCTGCGCGCAGTGCTGGTCGGCTACGCAGTCGCGGCTGCCGTTGTCGGGATTGTGGCTGCGGCGCAGTGGATCGTCGCAAAGCGAGATCAGCCGACCAAGTCGTGGAATCCTGCGCTGGCGATGGGGCTCGTAGCGGCACTGGCGATTGTGCCTGCGACCTGGGCGAGTGGGCCTGCTCAGCGCGAGGCAATTCGCCAGAGTTTCGGAAGCACGTTTGTGACCGCTGCGGACATGGAAGCTATTGATTGGCTGTCCGCACAGCCGCATGCGTTTGAGGGGCATATTCTCAATGACCGTCGTGACGGTTCTGCGTGGATGTATGCCATCGCCGGACTGCCGACCCTGTTCCGCCATTTCTCCTTCTCTGACAAAACTGCCGAGGCGAGCAACAAGCTGCCGATAAACGTTGACCTGCTGGGCTCACATCCGGAATTCGATGCCATGGCGAAGAAATTGGGAGTGCACTACATCATTAGTTCCCCGCCGGGTGTGAACACGGATGGCACGGAGGCGCTGTCGATGCGTTCCTGGGCATGGCACGCGCCGGGGCTCACGCCTGTGTATCACGACAGTTCGGTGATGATTTTCGCGGTCAACAAGATGTTTTCACCGGAAGAGTTGCACGCTGTTGTCAACAGTTCCCCACACCGCCCGGCGCGCCCCAATCCGCTGTGGATGCCTCCGCGCCAGCCAATCGTCCCCTCCCCCGACGAGGCTGTCGATCCGCTCGCCGGCGCGCACATCACCGTCGACTCCCGCCGCGAGGCCATCGAGGCTATCAACGCCGACCTGCCTCGCGCGCTGCGTTTGAGTGGGGATACTTCCGCTCACATCGACAGCATCGTGCAACGCGCCAGCGACAAGCTCCGTCAGCGCGGCGCAATCGTTGGCGCACATTCGCTTGCCGACGACACGGCGAGCGCAGCCACCGTAATCGTCGGTCGCTCATCAGAGGGCCAGACTCTTTCTGGGGATAACATCGGCGATCGTGGCTTTTCGGTATCCGCTGTGGTGAAGTCTCTCGAACCTGAGGACGATGCTCCTGCCGATTGGCAGTTGCCGGCGGGTGTGCGCGACGGAATGGTGTACCGAGGTTTCAATCCGCACAGCAGTTACAGCACAAACGGGGTGCCAACCGAGTTTCGCACCGGCCTGGCGCCGGCAGTGGCGGTGCACCAGAGTTCGCGGCCGCATGCGCCGACAATTGCGCTATCGCTGGGAGCGGTGGGCGCTGAAAAACTCACCCGCGATTTGGCCGACCCCGCTATGCAGGACAAATGGGCCGACGCCATCGTTGACGGCATCGCCTCCATGTTGCGGCAGAACCGGCATCTCGTAACTGCTCCCGAGCCTGAGATAATCCCAGAGTTCGCTGACGTCGGAGCACACTAGTCCGCTCGGGGTTAGGCGTATGCCGGGTTTAGGCGTACTCCACGATCACCGGCGCGTGGTCCGTCCAGCGAAGGTCGTAGGCGGCAGGCTTATCCACTACCGAGCTGACAGCACGCTTGAGCATTGGTTCGGTTACCGCCTGGTAGTCGATCCGCCAGCCGGCATCGGTATCGAACGCCTTACCGCGGTAGGTCCACCAGGACCAGGGACCGTCGGCCTCTGGGTGCAGACGGCGAGTGACATCAAACCACACCGGATCTGCATTGAGCTTCGGGGCCTCCCACACAGAACCATCGGAGAAGGCACCGGATTCCAGCTCCTTGTCGCTGGCCTGTACCTGCGAATCCTGGGGAACCTCATCGGGCCAGCAGCCGAAGACCGAGTCCATCCAGGCACGCTCCTGCGGTAGGAAACCGCTCTTGCGGCGGTTGGTCTTCCAGTTCTTCAAATCCTGTTCGCGGTGGCAGATGTTCCAGTCGCCGCCGATGACTGCGTGGTGACCGTCGCGCCCCTTGGCACCCAGTTCGGCCAGGTAGTCGGAGAAGGCATCGAGGAAGCGGTACTTCTCATCCTGCTTCTCGCTCAGGGCGGCACCAGAGGGCAGGTAGAGGCTGGCAATCTGGACATCCACATCCAGGCCGGTGTCCGCTGCCGGGGCAACACCACTGATAAACCGACCGGATTCTTCGAACTCCTCGGAGCCGATGCCCACCTGGACGTCGTTAAGCGGAAAGCGCGAGAGAATGCCCACGCCGGCGCGCCCCTTGGCACCCAGGTTTTCAGCACCGACCCAATGCCATCCGGCATCGAAAGCGGGCGCGAGGGCCTTGCGTGCCTGGTCGTCGGTGGCGCGGACTTCCTGCAGCAAAACGACATCGGAACTGGTGTGCTTCAGCCACTCCAGCAATCCCAGATTGGTTTCGCTGCGCTCCTTGACGGCGGCGCGGATGCCGTTGACATTGATTGTCGCGATTGTAAGGCTCATGCCCTCATACGTTACCTATGCGTGCACTACGCCTTGAAGACCCCTAGCGCAGTTCGATGCGCTCGGCCTTCTTCGCCTGTGAGCGGCGGTAAAGAACAATGGTCGGCAGAGCGATGAAGATAGCCAACATCGCCAACGTCGCGCCGCCCAAAGCCGGTGCGCGGTAGCCATAACCGGACGCAATGACCCAACCACCGAGCGCCGCTCCGAATGCGTTGGCCATGTTCAATGCGGCCTGGTTGAGAGCTGCCGCCAGCGTCTGTGCGCGACCGGCGACATCCATCAGACGGGTCTGCAGATTAGGCACCAATACCGATCCCAGCAGACCGATAAGGAGGAAGTTGATCGTGCCCAGCACAGCATTCTGTGAGGTGAAGTAGAAGACGCTGAGCATGATTACCATCAGCACCAGCGCAACCATGATGCCCCACTCCCCGATGCGGTCGGAGAGCCAGCCACCGATGTAAGTACCGACAACCATGCCGATGCCGTAGGCCATCAGCACAATCCAGATGTGGTTTTCGCTCATGCCCGCTTCGCGAGTCATAGTCCAGGTGATGTAGGTGTAAACCGCGAACATGCCGCCGAAACCAACGGTGCCAATCGCGACGGTCAGCAGCACCTGCGGTGTCACCAGAGCCGAGAGCTCATCCATCGGACGTGTCTTCGGCATGCGGTTCATATGCGGCACGGCGAACCACAGCGAAACAAATGCAATCAGCCCGATGACCGCGACAAACGCGAAGGCGCTGCGCCAACCGTAAATCTGTCCCAGCACCTGCGCGGCCGGCACACCAATCACAGTCGCCACCGACAACCCCACGCCCGACAGAGCCACCATCTTGCCGCGCTGTCCCGGCTTAGCCAGGGAGGCCGCCACCAGCGCCGCCACCGAGAAATACGCGCCGTGCGGCAGACCGGCAATGAAGCGCGAGACCATGACTGCTTCGAAAGAGCCCAGTGTGCCTGCCCAAACCGTGGCACCATTGCCGATGGTAAATGCCGCCATCAGCAGCAGGAGCATGCGCCTGCGCGGAATCGAGCCGGTCAGCACGGTAATTAGGGGTGCGCCCACGACAACACCGAGTGCGTACATCGAAATCATGCGCCCTGCGGCATCCTCATCACGTCCGAAGGCATCAGCGATGTAAGGCAGCAGGCCCATGGCCACAAACTCGGTAACGCCGATGCCGAATGCACCGACCGACAGAGCCACAATCACCAAGATTCGGCGTAGATCAGAGATGTCGTCCTGCACCGGAACAGGACGGCGATGCGAGCTAAACGCTCCCGCACGACGCGCACGCGGTTTGTGGTCGTCGTTGTGGGTTGTTACTTCGCTTGACGACGTCATTGCGACCGTCTCCTTTTCTCTTCTTACGCCAGTTGGTGGACTCTCAGTTCCCCTCGACTTTCGACCCAAGACGGGCTCGCAAAACCGTGAGGGGAGCCGCAAGGGAAAAATGAGACTCTACTCCGCAACACAAAAATTTCGCTATTTAATCCGCCTGTTCCCCGGGTATTTGTGCGCGGAATAACATCTGCGGCCATTAGTGGAAGTCGCTCACTCAAGTTCTTCCCAATGCATTTTGTAATCGGCATTGTTTGCCGAGGACTACGAATTCCCTTCGAGCGTGACGGACTTCCTACCATCGAGCGCTCCGGGTCTTCGATGCTGCCGTACTAGCTACCGGGTAAATTGTTTTAAAAGATATTTCGAACTGCAATACCGATAGGATCTTGATTCACTATGGGCGACCGCTACAACCTCTATGAGTCTCTGAAGCTGGATAGCGCAGCCAGCACCGAAGAGCTCCATGCAAATCTTTCTAATCAACTCTCCGAACTGCGAGATGCTGGAGTCTCGGAGTACTCCGGCGAGTTCCAGGAGAAGCTCACTGCGCTGCAAGTGCTTGGCGATGAGGGACGTCGTCGCGAATACGACGCTTTGCTGGCCGATGAGAACGCCACCATCACCATTGCGACGCTGCGCGGGCTGGCAAATCGCCCGGTACCCACTGCGCAGGAATCCTCGTTCCAGACGCAAACCCAGCAAGCACAGTGGTCCGCCCCAACTCAAACCAGTCCTGCGACAGTAACCACCACGGTGACCACGGATGTACCACCGCTGCCTGCAAACGCCACACTGCAGAACATGTGGCAGCGCATGCCACTCATCCCCCGAATCACTACCGGCTTGGTCAGTTTTTCAACTCTGATTGGCATCATCGCAGTTCTGTACGCAATCACGCTCGGCATCCAGGGCGCCAACGATCTCGGCAGCCTAGAGTCATCGTTGGGTGATTCTTGGGATGACATCGGCTACATTATGGGCGCTGCAGCCGCCCTCGTTCTTGTTCCAGTCCTCCTACTGATGGGAATGATGCTTGTCACCTTGACCGCATACTGGATTCACTCCATCCTCCGCGGTGAAGACTCGACGGCACCAATCTTTTTCTGCGTCACCGTGGCACCACTGGCGTTGGCTATGACCATCATCCCCCTCCTGTTCTTGAGCTCCTGGGTGGATGTAGTCCTCTTCCTCGCAGGTGCCATGCTGATCGCGGCTTGTGTTCTTATGTTCCTCAAGGACATGCGCGCATGGTTCCGCGGCCAGAAACTGGTCAGGACTACCCAGTCGGCGCCGGGGCAGGGCTATGCTCCGCAGTACCCCCAGTCTCAGAACACTCAGGGCTACCAGTTCGGCCAGAACAATCCTCCGAACAATACACAGAACTAAATAGGCTGCCCTGAACAACCGCGCCGGCGTGCACGACACCCCAGCGCGGTTTTTCGTATTTGAAGGGTTTGAGCGCGGGGGCCGTCGTAAAGCGAAAAATGGAATGAAAAGCGGCGAATAAGCGACAAATAATTGCACATTTCGTGACTTGCCTCACATAATTGCGTTATTCATATCACTATCACTGTTTTTGCGCTATGCCCCGACACAACCCAAGATTCAAAACTGGGTTATCGTGGAACAAAACAGATAGGAGACATGAATTATGGCGACAATTATTTGGACCCGTACTGACGAAGCCCCTCTGCTGGCGAGCTACTCGCTGAAGCCAATCGTGGAGGCATTTGCAAGCCAGGCTGGTGTCAATGTTGAAACCCGCGACATCTCCCTCGCAGGCCGCATTCTGGCTCAGTTCCCGGAGCGTCTTTCGGACGAGCAGAAGGTAGAGGATGCGCTGGCAGCCCTGGGCAAGCTGGTCAAGGAGCCGGACGCCAACATCATCAAGCTGCCGAATATCTCTGCATCCGTCCCGCAGATTAAGCGCGCTGTCGCAGAGCTGCAGGAAAAGGGCTATGACATTCCGAAGTACAAGTCGCAGCCGGAAGGCGAGGAAGAGACCGCCGACCGCGCCAAGTTCGACAAGGTCAAGGGCTCTGCCGTTAACCCGGTACTGCGTGAGGGCAACTCCGACCGCCGCGCTCCGGAGCCGGTGAAGAACTACGCCCGCAAGCACCCGCACCGCATGGGCGCTTGGTCCGCGGATTCCAAGACCAACGTCGCCACCATGGCCTCCAACGACTTCCGCCACAACGAGAAGTCCGTTGTCATGCCGGCCGACGACAAGCTGACTTACCAGCTCGAGGCTAACGACGGCCAGATCATCACCCTGAAGAAGGACATGCCGGTCCTCAAGGGCGAGATTATTGACGGCACGGGCATGAACGTCCACATCCTGGACAACTTCCTGCGCGCTCAGATTCGTCGCGCACAGCGCGAGAACATCCTGTTCTCCGTCCACTTGAAGGCCACCATGATGAAGGTCTCCGACCCGCTGATCTTCGGCGAGGTTGTCAAGGCCTTTCTGCCATCTGTTTTCCCGAAGTTCGAGTCCAAGCTGGCTGCCGCCAACCTGACTCCGGACAACGGCCTGGGCGCCATGCTCGATGGTCTACACAAGCTTGACGACGCTACTGCGGCGGCCGTCAAGTCCGCTATCGAGAAGGACCTGAAGGAAGGTCCGGCCCTTTACATGGTCAACTCCGATAAGGGCATCACCAACCTCCACGTTCCGTCTGACGTCATCGTTGACGCTTCCATGCCGGCCCTGATCCGCAACGGCGGCAAGGGCTGGGGTCCGGATGGTGAGGAGCGCGACACCCTCGCAGTCATCCCGGACTCCTCCTACGCAGGCGTCTACCAGGCTGTTATCGAGGACTGCCGCGCCAATGGCGCTTTCGACCCGGCCACCATGGGCTCTGTCCCGAACGTCGGCCTGATGGCTCAGAAGGCTGAGGAGTACGGCTCCCACGACAAGACTTTCCAGATTCCGGTTGACGGTGTCCTGCAGGTCATCAACTCCGCTGGCGAGGTTCTGATTGAGCACCACGTCGCCGAGGGTGACATCTGGCGCTCCTGCCAGACCAAGGACGCCCCAATCCGCGACTGGGTGAAGCTGGCCGTTAACCGCGCTCGTATCACTGGCGACCCTGCAGTGTTCTGGCTGGACCCGCAGCGTGCGCACGACAACAACCTGATCAGCAAGGTCAACGAGTACCTGGCAGACCACGACACCGAGGGTCTGGATATCCGCATCATGGATCCGGTGTCCGCTACCAAGTTCTCCCTCGAGCGCATCCGCCGCGGCGAGAACACCATTTCCGTAACCGGTAACGTTCTGCGTGACTACCTCACCGACCTGTTCCCGATCATGGAGCTGGGCACCTCCGCCAAGATGCTGTCGGTCGTGCCGCTGATGGCCGGGGGCGGCCTGTTCGAGACCGGCGCAGGCGGTTCCGCACCGAAGCACGTCCAGCAGGTTCAGGAAGAAAACCACCTGCGCTGGGACTCCCTGGGTGAGTTCCTGGCACTGGCCGAGTCCCTGCGCTACGCCGCTGAGCATGACGACGACCCACGTCCACGCGTCCTGGCTGAGGCCCTGGACAAGGCAACCGCTACCCTGCTCGACGAGGGCAAGTCGCCGTCCCGCAAGGCTGGCGAAATCGACAACCGCGGCTCCCACTTCTACCTGGCTCTCTACTGGGCACAGGAGCTGGCCAAGCAGGACGAGAACTCCGAGCTGAAGGAAGTTTTCGCACCGGTCGCTAAGGCTCTCACGGAGAAGGAAGAGTCCATCGCCAAGACCCTGATTGATGCTCAGGGTTCCCCAGCTGATCTGGGTGGCTACTTCCTGCCGGACGATGAGAAGACCTCCGCAGTTATGCGTCCGTCCGCTGAGTTCAACGAGATCATCGACGGTCTGAAGAAGTAGGACTAGCTGCTTGCTCCTGGCTGGTCTGGCTGACCTGGTTGGCCCAGGCTGGTCTAGGCCGACCTAGGCTGACCGCCGGTTTCGGGCGATAGCCCCTCGCTCATGTTGCATTTGATGCACATGGCGCGAGGGGCTTTTTCTATGCCCTGACTTCCGTAACGGTCTTGACAGTACCCAGTGCTTTTCGGCGCTTTACGGTACCCTTCGCCCATACTCAGTCCCCTGTTTGGCTCACCTCGACACTCGGCACCGCAGCGCCCGATGCCCCGGCACCGCAGTGCCTCACCCCATGAGTTACTGACTACCTTTATGACACTTTTGTCCAAAAAATTGCCTTCAAACTGTCATAAAGGTAGGCACTAACTCCTTCGGCAAACCGCCACCCGTCGAACACCACTCGCCACGCACCACCCACCACCCACCACGCGCCACCCACGCCCCCATATACAGCAGCCTCCACCCCCCACAACCGACCACGCCCCAGAACTAATCAAACCAATCCGTACTAAGCGGGCTATAGCACTCTCGACACAGATACACACACCCTCTTACCTTGGGTTTTTCCAAAACTTTGCAATAGACAGCTTGGTTCACTATTGTTTGTAAGCAACGTTTTGAACGACCTCAAAAAACCGCAAGGAAGTATCTGAAATGACCACCAAGTACGACAACAGCAACGCCGCCAACTGGGGCCTGTCCACTCGCGCTATTCACGCCGGCTTCGCTCCGGACGCACAGACCTCCGCGCGCAACCTGCCGATTTACAACACCTCCTCCTACGTCTTCGATTCCGCTGAGCACGCTGCCAACCGCTTCAACCTCTCGGATGCAGGCCCGATTTACTCCCGCCTGACCAACCCGACTGTGGATGCCGTCGAGCAGCGCATCGCCAGCCTCGAAGGCGGCGTCGCTGCCGTACTGTTCTCCTCCGGCCAGGCAGCTGAGACCGCTGCTGTCCTCACCCTGGCTCGTGCAGGCGACCACTTCGTCGTTTCGCCACGCCTCTACGGCGGTACTGAGACCCTGTTCAAGGTCACCCTGCCGCGCCTTGGCATCGACTGCACTTTCGTCGAGAACCCGGATGACCCGGAGTCCTGGCAGGCAGCAGTTCAGGACAACACCGTCGGTTTCTACGGTGAGTCCATCGCCAACCCTCAGATCGACGTCCTCGATATCCCGGCCATCGCCGAGGTTGCACACCGCAACAACGTTCCGCTGATTGTCGACAACACGGTTCCGACCCCGGCCCTGCTGCGCCCGCTCGAGCACGGTGCTGACGTCGTGGTTTCCTCCACCACCAAGTTCCTGACTGGTAACGGCTCCTCCCTTGGCGGTGTCATCGTCGACGGCGGCAAGTTCGACTGGACTCAGACCCGCAACGGCCGTTCCATCTTCCCGAACTTCACCGAGGCCGACGAGGCTTACCACGGCCTGAAGTTCGCCGACCTGGGCGCCCCGGCCTTCGCACTGCGTGCTCGCGCTGGCATTCTCCGCGACACCGGCGCTGCCCCGGCTCCGTTCAACGCTTGGGTTCTGGCTCAGGGCCTCGACACCCTGGCTCTGCGCATCGAGCGCCACAATGAGAACGCCAAGGCTGTCGCTGAGTTCCTCGAGAACCACCCGCTGGTCGCCAAGGTCAACTACGCTGGACTGCCGAGCTCCCCGTGGTACGAGACCCTGAACAAGCTGGGCCTTTCCGGCGCCAGCGGCGTGCTCTCCTTCGACCTGAAGGATGCCGACACCGCCAAGGCTTGGAAGTTCATTGACGCTCTGAAGCTGCACTCCAACGTCGCCAACATCGGTGATGTCCGCTCGCTGGTTGTCCACCCGGCCACCACCACTCACTCCCAGTCCGATGAGGAGGGTCTGACTCGCGCCGGTATTTCCCAGGCCACCGTTCGCCTCTCTGTCGGTATCGAGAACATCGATGACATCATCGCCGATCTCGAGGGCGGCTTCGCAGCACTCGCGTAGACCGTTTGTACACGGACACAGAACGGACTAAGTAGTCTATAAGGCATGAGCTTTTCCCCATCTACCCCGGCCGCCCTCCCACCCGAGGGCGAGCCGGGGCGTGTCTTTATCGGCGATGTCACAACCGAGGCTGGCGCGGTCATCCCCGACGTCACTGTCGAGTTCGAACGCTGGGGTCGGCTTAACGACGACTGCTCGAATGTCATCCTCCTCGAGCACGCTCTAACCGGCGACGCCCACGCTTCCGGCCCCTCGGATGAGTACCACCCGACTGCGGGTTGGTGGAACGGGATGATTGGCTCTGCCCGCGCACTGGATACCGACGAGTACTGCATTATCTGCACCAACGTCATCGGTGGCTGTCGCGGTACAACCGGCCCTTCCAGTCCACATCCGGACGACGGCAAGCCCTGGGGCTCTCGCTTCCCCGCAATCTCCGTGCGCGACACGGTGACGGTGGAGCACCTGGCGCTGCAAGAACTGGGAATTTCCCGCCTCCAAGCTGTCATTGGTGGCTCCCTGGGTGGGGCTCGCGCACTTGAATGGTCACTGATGCACCCGGATTTCGTCGGCAAGGCATTGGTGATGTGTGTCGGCGCACGTGCGTCTGCTTGGCAGATTGGTATTCAGTCTGCGCAGATTCAATTCATTGAGTCCGATCCCGATTGGCATGGCGGCGACTACTACGACCGCGGTGTGACTCCGGCCCGAGGTCTGGGTTTTGCACGCAGGGTCGCGCATTTGACGTACCGTGGCGAGCTGGAGATGGATGACCGCTTTGGCGCGGCAGCGCAGCCCGGTGAGGATCCGTTGGGCGCGATGCGCACGGAAGATCGATTCCAGGTAGAAAGCTACTTGGATCATCAGGCGAAGAAGCTGGCTCAGCGTTTCGATGCCGGCTCGTATGTCGTGCTCACCGATACCTTGAATCGGCACAATATTGGCCGTGATCGCGGTGGCCTCAACGAGGCGCTGCACTCGTCAACCGTGCCGACCATGGTTGCCGGTGTGGACACGGACATTCTCTACCCCTTCCACCAGCAGGAGCACCTCGCCCGCAATCTGGGCAACTGCTTGGGGCTGGAAAAGATTGAATCCGCCGTGGGTCACGACGGATTCTTGACGGAGTTCGAGCGAGTGGATTCGATTGTGCGTAGTTTCCTCGCTCGCGATGTCAGTTAATGTCAGCTAGCTTCCCAGCGCATCCACGCTGACTGCGAGGAATACGATTCCCATCCCGATTATGGAGCAAAACCATAGGTCAAAGGCCCGGGATCGTACGGAGAACACACCTAAAATGCTGTCAGGCAGGTACTGCCTAGCCACGCCGAGCAGCATCATTGTGCTTCCCAGCATGAATGTGGCGCGTCGCCACCGCTCCAGCCCCAGGAACACAACGAAGGCGGACATGCCGAAAAAGAGCGCGCCGTAAATCGTATACTGCACCCACATTGGCCACGATGCCCCCGGCGGCGGGGTCTTTGGGCTGTGCGGGTTCAGCATTGGATCCGGCAGATCTTCCCGCCGGGCACGCTGCGCAATTTCCCTTTTCGACACGAGTTGTTCCTCCTGGCTGACTAGGCCAGGCCAGCGAGCTTTTCAGCGCGCTCGACGACATTGCGTACGAGGAAAGCGCGAGTCAGTGGGCCGACACCACCTGGGTTCGGGGATACGTAACCGGCAATGTCCCAGACGTCATCAGCAACGTCACCGGCCAGCTTGCCGTCGACACGCGAAACTCCCACGTCGAGCACAGCGGCGCCAGGCTTGACCATGTCTGCAGTAAGCATATGAGCGACACCAGCAGCGGCGATGATGACATCAGCCTGACGGGTTTCAGCGACCAAGTCCTTGGTGCCGGTGTGACATAGTGTCACGGTAGAGTTCTCGCTGCGGCGAGTGAGCATCAGGCCGATTGGACGACCAACGGTGACACCGCGGCCGATAACAACAACCTTGGCACCGTTGAGCTCGACGCCGAAGCGTCGCAGCAGGTGGATACAGCCGTTTGGGGTACACGGCAGTGGTGCTGGCTCGTTGAGGACCAGCTTGCCCAGGTTTACCGGGTGGAGGCCATCGGCGTCCTTCTCCGGGTCGATGAGCCCCAGAATACGGTTTTCATCCAAGTGCTTCGGCAGTGGCAACTGAACAATGTAGCCTGTGCACTCCGGGCTTTCGTTCAGCTCGTTAATTACTGCCTCGAGTTCTTCCTGCGTGGTATCAGCAGGAAGGTCACGGCGGATAGAGGCGATACCAATCTGCTCACAGTCACGATGCTTCATCTTGACGTAAGAGTGGCTGCCTGGATCATCACCAACCAACACGGTGGCCAGCCCCGGGGTGTAGCCGGCTTCCTTTAAACGCTCAACGCGCTTTTCCAGGTCTTCAAAGATTTCGTCTCGGTAGAGTTTGCCATCAAGCTTTGTCGCTGCCATGGCATTTATCTTAGGCACAGGAGCGAATAATGCCCAGAAACGCCTCGTAGCCGCTCTCGCCTTGCCCCTATTTACCGCCCATAAAGCCCTGCTGACGCCAGACTTCATAAGCAGCCACTGCTGCGGCGTTGGAAAGATTCATGCTGCGACGAGCTGGCAGCATCGGAATTCGGATTAATTGTGTAATTCGCGGATCATCGAGCACTGACTGTTCCAACCCGGTTGGCTCTGGACCAAAGAGCAGTACATCGGTGTTCGTGTACTCAATATCTGTGTGCCACGTGTCAGCGTGTGCGGTAAAGGCAAAGATGCGGCACCCTTGGCTGGCAAAGGCCTCCAACGCTTGATCGATGGAATCGTGAATACGCACATCGGCCAGGTCATGGTAATCCAGCCCGGCGCGACGCAGATTCTTGTCATCGAAGTTGAACCCCAATGGCTTGGCCAGATGCAGCATAGCTCCAGAGCCCGCACACATGCGGATAGCGTTTCCGGTGTTCGGCGGGATGACAGGCCGGTCAAAAAGCACGTGGCAGGTGTGGCTCGTAATCCAGTCTGTGGAGTTCGTTGGCTCGGAGTTCGTTGGCTCGGTCGTGGCGCTATTCATTTCTTCCGTCAGTTCTTTTCCGCTGTTTCTTTTACTGCTCGTTGTTGGTTTCTGCTGCCGCTGTCGTGGCAGGCGCCGCATCGCACACACCGTGCTCGGTGAAAAACGCGATGATGGTCTCACCGATGAGCGCTCGGCTCCTCGGCTTCGAGAACTTATGGCCCTCTCCCTCGACCACTAGAAAATCGGTGGCCACGCCGTATGCGTCCATGGCGTTGCGCATCTGACCGGACTCTCGCGGAGGCACGTTGGTATCCCACTCGCCGTGGATAAAGAGCGTTGGAACCTTCATTTCCTCCGCACGGTGCAGCGGCGAGATATCGCGCAGAAGCTCAGCATCCTGGTACGGGTAGCCGTATCGAGGGAACGCGGCCTGCGCCAACCAAGGCTCGGTGGATTGGTAGTAGGTTTCAAAACTTGTCATTCCGCAGGCATCGACGATGGCCGCAAACTGATCCGGGTACCATGCCGAGGCCAACAGCGACATGAAGCCACCGTAGGATCGCCCGCCCAGAGCAATGCGTTCTGGGTCCGCCAACCCGGCATCAACGAGGAAGGAACGCGCCGCTGCGATATCCGCAATAGCGGCAAAGCGCCCATAGCGGTCGCCCGCGTGCTCAAATGACCTACCGGACCCCGAGGAACCGCGCACATTAGGAGTGAACACCACGAAGCCCGCCTCCACAATGCTGGCTAGAACATCGTGGTGGATGGGTTTCGCCTGCAGTTCTGGTCCGCCGTGGATGTGGATGAAAGCCGGCGGTAGCGCGTTTCCGGAGACGTCATTAGAACTATTGCGCACCGACTCCGGAAGGTAGAGCCAGCCAGACAGTTCCAACCCATCGCGGGAGACAAAGTAGACCAGCTCTGGAGCCGGCATGGTCTCCAGATTCTTCTCTTCCAGAGCCAAAATCCGTTCGGTGCGTTCCATATCCAATGGCTCAATGACACCACCGATATTGCGCAGAATCTCCACCGTTGGCGCAAGGCCTGGCCCTTCTACTGTCAGGGAGATCAGCTCACCGTCACCGGAGATTGACAGCTCGCGCGCAACCATGCCCGGCAATTCCACATTGCGGCGCACCATCACCCGCATGTCGTCAGTCTGCGGGTGAAGGCCAAGGGTAAGCACCTCAAGCGTGCTGACCCCACCGCTGTTCCACAGCACAGCCGCAGTGGAGGAATCCTCACTGATGACAAATTCTTCGACGTCTTGATCCGGATTGCCAATGAACTCCTCGACATCAACTTCGATGCCGATCTTCATATCCAAAATCTCCGCTGCGGTCGATTCCGCTGTGCGCGGCTCAGTAGTGCTGATACCGCTATCGGGAGTAATACCCAGGCGCAGGATGCGACGCTGTTCCGCGCCATGATCTGAGAGCACGAACGCGGTCAGCTTCTCCTGCCCCGGATGCGCCAATAAGACACCGGCATCTGTGGTGGAGCCGGGATCGGACGGCAGCAGCGGCTGCCACTGCTGCCCCGGTCCGACCAGCAGTAGCTCACGGTGACCTCGTGGCCCCACCCGCACGAGGCCAAACCCACCTTCAGCCGCTACCAGCTGGCTGTCAGTGCGTTTATCAATGACCTCATACTTTGAGTCCGTCGGGTTGACCAAACGCGCATAGTTAATGCCCTGGGCATCGACCGCGTTCATCGCTAGGAGATCATTATCCCATTCCACCAGTGTGGCGCGCATATCCGCATCCATACGCAGGGGGCGGGCACCGTCGACCTCCGGATTGGTGGATACCAGCCAGGTCTGCAGTCGCTCCGTACCGTACGGAGAGACCTCGCAGGCGATCCACTTTCCATCCGGGGAGTGCAGCACCCTGGTAACCGGGCCTTCCACCGGCAGTTTCACGGGGCGCTCCACACCTAGCCCCTCCGGAGTAATCTCCTGCTGTACCGCACGCGGGTAGCCGCTATCGCGGACAATAAAGGCGATTGCACTCCCATCCGGTGCTAACGAGGATTCATAGGTCTGGCGCATGACAATCCATTCTAGTAGTCAGCGAAAATCTCTACTTCGACCTGCCACCACTGGCTGACCCAGAGCCTCGGACATATCCACCAGACGATCGGCCACGATTGTCACCGCACCAGAGGCTGTCTGCGCGATACCGCGCACCACCATCGCCCGCGAATTCACCGCTACCGGCCGAAATCGATTCCACAGCCCCGGCGTACATAGCACATTCACCAGCCCAGTTTCGTCCTCCATTCCCAAAAATGTCACTCCGCCAGCGGTCCCCGGACGTTGCCTATGCGTCACGACTCCCGCCACTTCTACTCGTGTTCCGTCGGGCACTGCTTTCAGTTCCGCCGCAGGCACCACTCCACGTTCCTGCAGGTCTGCCCGCAACGCGGCCACCGGGTACTGCCCCGGGGTCACTCCCGTTGCAGTCAAATCGGCAGCTGCCAGCTCAAACTCCGTCATGCCGGGCAACGCAGGTGCGTCGGCAAGCGTGAGCCCCGGCAGCATGCCCTCACTTTCCGTCGCCGCCACGCCCGCCGCCCACAGTGCTTGACGACGGTCAATCCCCAGCGACCCAAGTGCCCCTGCACGCGCCAGTGCTTCCATGTGCCCAACACCCAGCCGAGCTCTGCGGGCGACATCTGCTGCGTTGACAAATGGCCGCGCTGCAACGATACGTTCCGCCACGTCATTGCCCACACTGGCAATGGCGCCGAGCCCCAAACGAATACGCCCATCGATGACGCGGGCTTCCACGCCTGAAACCGCGATATCCGGACCATCGCAGCCGATACCGTGCCGGCGGGCATCGGCAATCAACGACTGCGGAGAGTAAAACCCCATGGGCTGAGCACGGAGCAATGCGACACAGAACTCCGCCGGATAGTGGTACTTAAACCAAGCCGAGAAATACACCAAGGAGGCAAACGACTGCGCGTGTGATTCCGGGAAACCGTAGGCGGCAAAGGCCACTATCTTGTTCCACAGTTGTTCCCCAATATCCGCATCAATGCCACTGGTGCGCTCCAGCCCAGCCAGAAAACGGGCATGAAGCGCTTCCATTTTGGCCACTGAGCGCTTCGACCCCATAGCGCGACGCAGCGAGTCCGCTTCCGCCCCACTGAAACCCGCCGCATCGACGGCCATTTGCATCAGCTGCTCTTGAAATAGCGGGATGCCCAGTGTCTTCCCGAGGGACTTCTCCAGCACTGGATGCTCATAGGTCACTGGTTCGAGTCCATTTCGGCGGCGAATGTAGGGGTGCACGCTACCGCCTTGAATGGGGCCTGGGCGAATGAGTGCCACCTCCACCACCAGATCAAAGAACTCCCTCGGCTTCAGTCGGGGCAAGGTGGCCAGCTGCGCGCGCGATTCCACCTGAAACACGCCCACCGCGTCCGCGCGTGCCAACATCTCATAGACCCCCGGCTCGGCGACATCTATTTCCCACAGGTTCACTCGGCGCCCATGCTGTTCATAGACCAAGTCAATGCAATGGTGGATGGCCTCCAGCATTCCGAGGCCAAGCAGGTCGAACTTCACCAGTCCCGCTGCCGCACAGTCATCCTTATCCCACTGCACTACCGAGCGACCTTCCATGCGTGCCCATTCCACTGGCACGACATCCGCAATCGGCCGATCACAAATCACCATTCCGCCAGAGTGAATACCTAGATGCCGAGGCTGCCCACGAAGCTGCTCCGCCAGTTGCTGCACCGGCTCCGGCGGGCACGCCTCCCGGTCTCTGACCCACGCATCGATAACGCCCGGCGAGTACCCCAACACCCGCGCCGCATCGCGCAATGCACCGCGCCGCCGGTAGGTAATGACATTGGCCACCTGCGCGGCATTGTCACGACCATACTTTTCATAGACGTATTGGATGACCTCTTCCCTACGACCAGACTCAATGTCTACATCGATATCCGGTGGCCCATCCCGTTCTGGCGACAAAAACCTCTCGAACAACAGCCCGGCACTAATGGGGTCAACATTGGTGATCCCCAGCGCAAAACACACCACCGAGTTAGCGGCCGAACCGCGCCCCTGCGCCAGAATTCCCGCCCGGCGACAGAACTCACAGAGGTCATGCACGATGAGGAAGTAGCCTGGAAAACCCAGCTCTCGAATCACAGTCAGCTCATTCTCTAACTGCGCCCACGCCCGCGCTTGCACGGAGCTATCCCCAGCTCCATCGGCCGGACCATACCGCCGCCGCGCCCCCGCACGAGCAATTTCCCGTAGCCACGAATCCTCATCGTGACCAGCAGGAACCTCCCAGCGAGGCAACTCAGGCGCAATGAGATCAAGCGTAAAAGCACACTCACCTGCAATGTCCTGTGTTGCCTGCAGCACCTGCGCCCCCAGATACCGTGTTGCCGCCGATAGCTCCTCCCACGAACGCAACCAAGCTCCGCCTGCGGGCTCCAGCCGTGACTCGAACCCGCCTAAGTCCTCCCGCACAGCAAGGGCCTGCTTCGCCCCGGCCAACCGGCTTGCCGCAGGCGAGGCCGCCGTCGCAGCAGAGGAAACCACCTCCCGCAGGCCATACTTCACAGCTGCGGCCGAAATAGCCTCCTCATCATCGGCCGCCTCTGCTGTGGAGCTCAGGCGGTGCTCGAGCGCCACGTTCTCCGCACCGAAGGCCGCAATGAGCTCTTCCAAGTCGCCGACCCAGCTGACGTCGGCAAGCACCTGCCAGAAACCACCTGCGGCCTCCCCTAACTCTGGCAGCGAGGGATAGCGGACGACGGACTTCTCCCCTGCCGACATATGCGCATCACACAGCGTGTGGCTCAGGCGCCGATAGCCCTCGGGCCCCCGCCCCAGCACTGTGAGGGGCCGCTGCGGAAGCCCCAGCTCCGCGCCGATGATTGTGGCGATACCAGCCTCCGCTGCAGCCTCGGCAAAACGAGCGATTCCATAGAAACCATCGCGATCTGCGAGCCCCAACACGTTTAACCCCAAACGCGCAGCCTCGGACACCAATTCTTCCGGATCCGATGCGCCATGCAGGAATGAATAGCTCGAACGACAGTGCAATTCCGCCTTAATATCCGCAGGCGAAAATGACACGCCCCCTCCGCCACTAACACCGCTTTCCGGAGCTTCAAAAGCCCCAACGATGGAATCTGACAGCTGCCCCCGCCAGCCATTGAAGCTGCCATTAGGCTGTAGTTTTCCTGAAAATTTACCCGATAGAATACGCTCAATCCGCGACCAGCTCAGTGGCCGACCGGACTGCTCCGACTGTCCGTCCGAGATGTTTTCCATGCCATGAACATTAACCCACCCTACGGACTGCATTCAAACGTATTTTCGATTAGTATGTGCATTAAGCGCCACCCCCGGGACGCATCCGTAAGTCACACCTCAGCCACGTTCGACTGTTTAGGCTGAAGTTGAATTTTCAGCACTACCTGGGCAAGTGCTAGCCTTAACCCCAGAATTAAAGACAGCTTGGTCTAGTTCTGCCTTAAAACTTCAGCTAACAAATCCCATTAAATAAGGAGACCCCTCGATGAACCTCAAGCGTTTTTCCGCCGGTGTACTTACTGTCGCGTTCGCCGCAACCGGCCTTACCGCCTGTGGCAGCTCGGATGACGCCATTCGTATCGGCACCACGGATGCCGGCAAGAAGGCCTGGACCGTTTTCGAGCAGAAGGCTTCTGAACAGGGCATCGATCTGGATGTTCAGCCCTTCTCCGACTACCAGACCCCGAACCGTGCACTCGATGAGGGCCAGCTCGACGTCAATCTCTTCCAGCACATCAAGTTCTTGGCTGAGTACAACGTCGGCGCTAAGTCGGACCTGACTCCGATTGGCTCGAGCGAAATTGTCCCGCTGGCTCTGTTCTGGAAGGACCACAAGTCGGTTGATGAGCTGGAGAAGGGCACCGAGGTCGTCATCCCGAACGACCCGTCCAACCAGGGCCGCGCTATTAACGTGCTGGTTCAGGCTGGCCTGCTGAAGCTGAAGCAGGATGACCTGCTGACCCCGTCCCCTGCTGACATCGATAAGGAAGCTTCCAAGGTCACGGTTCTGCCGGTGGATGCCGCTCAGACTCCGGCCGCCTACGGTGAGGGCAAGCCTGCCATTATCAATAACTCCTTCCTGGACCGCGCTGGCATCGACCCGAACACCGCCATCTTCCAGGATGACCCGAACTCCACGGAGGCAGAGCCGTACATCAACGTCTTTGTCACCAAGGCTGAAAATGCTGACAACCCGAAGTACGCGGAGCTCTCCAAGATCTGGCACTCCAAGGAGGTCCAGGACGCAGTCGCTGAGGACTCCAAGGGCACCTCGGTTCCGGTTGACCGTTCGGCTAAGGAGCTGCAGGACATTCTGGATCGCGTCGAAGAGCAGCAGCGCGAGCAGAACTAACGCCACTGCCACCTAAGCACCGCCCAACACCAGGGAACACAGACCAAGGGGCACTGATTCACTCGTGACCAACAAGGGAACGAAGCTCGAATTCCGCGAGCTGAACAAGCAATTCGGCGACGTCACCGCGCTCGCCGACATCAACCTAACCGTTGAACCCGGCGAAATCCTCGGCGTCATCGGTTATTCCGGCGCTGGTAAATCAACGCTCATCCGTATGATTAACGGCCTGGAAAAGCCAACCTCCGGGCAGGTTTTGCTAGATGACACCGACATCGTCGGCATCTCCGAGCGCCAGCTACGGGGTCTGCGCCGCAATATCGGCATGATTTTCCAGCACTTCAACCTCTTCCATTCGCGCAACGCGATTCGCAACGTTGAATATCCGCTGGAACTGGCCGGTATGCCGAAGGCCAAGCGCCGCGCTCGCGCCCAGGAACTGCTGGAGTTCGTCGGTCTCGGCGACAAGGCGGAGTCCTTCCCCGAGCAGCTCTCGGGTGGGCAGAAGCAGCGTGTCGGCATCGCCCGTGCGCTCGCCACCGAACCGACGCTCTTGCTTGCCGACGAAGCCACCTCGGCACTCGACCCGGAAACTACTTCCGGCGTCCTGGATCTGCTGCGTCGCATCAATCGCGAAATGGGTGTCACTATCGTGCTGATTACTCATGACATGTCGGTTGTACGCGGTATCGCTGACCGCATGGCCATCATGGAAAATGGTCACATCGTCGAAACCGGTACGGTCCACGAGGTCTTTGCCAACCCCAAGACTGAGGTTGGCCGCCGCTTCGCCACCACCGCACTGCGCGATGTTCCAATTGGCCGTGAACGCGATTCGGTGAATCAGTCTGCCGAGAGCGCAGCGGCTCGCCTGGTCACCATCACTATCAATGACGGTGTTGACCTCGGTGCCCTAGCACAGGCCACTAGTGCCCACGGTGTCGCCGCCTCGGTGGCACACGGCGCAGTCGCCAATGTGCAGGCGAAGTCCTATGGTCGCCTTACTTTGCGGTTGACTCCGCTGACAGGTAATTCCGCCTCGGATTCCTCTGATTTCGATGCCGCCATTGCTGCTATTTCCGAACTGACACAGGTAGAGGAGCTTGCATCATGATCGGTCTCTTAAACTCTCTGCCATCGGTGAGTGGCAAGGACACCAACTGGGATAGCCTCGGCCCAATGCTGGGCGAGGCATTCGGCCAGACGCTCTACATGGTCTGTGTCGCCATGCTGATTGGTGG
Source organism: Corynebacterium sp. HMSC14B06 (assembly GCF_001807075.1). NCBI lineage: Bacteria > Bacillati > Actinomycetota > Actinomycetes > Mycobacteriales > Corynebacteriaceae > Corynebacterium > Corynebacterium sp. HMSC14B06. The sequence continues at coordinate 182,399 of NZ_KV787396.1, forward strand.
TGTTGCAGGTCTGGCAATCGGCGTGCTGCTCTACACCACCCGCGACGGTGGCGTGTTGCGCAACAAGTTTGTCTACCAGGTCCTCAATGTCCTGATTAACTTTGTCCGCCCAATCCCGTTCATCATCCTGGTTACGGCCATCGGCCCACTGACAAAGAACGTGGTCGGCACCACGATCGGCACCGAAGCCGCAGTGTTCGTCATGTCGATTGCCGCCACCTTCGCCATCGCGCGCCTGGTGGAGCAAAACTTGATGTCCATCGACCCCGGCGTGATTGAGGCCGCCCGTGCGATGGGCGCAAGTCCGTGGCGCATCATCCGGACGGTCGTCGTGCCGGAGGCACTGGGCCCGCTGGTACTGGGCTACACCTTCGCCTTCATCGCCGTGGTCGACATGTCAGCTATGGCCGGCTACATCGGCGGTGGCGGACTGGGCAACTTCGCAATCACCTACGGTTACCAGGCATTCGACTGGAACGTCACCCTGGTGACAACCCTGGTCATCATCTTCATCGTCCAGTTGGCGCAGATCTTCGGCAACTGGCTCTCCAAGAAGATTATGCGCAGGTAGCCGCGCACATTAGCTAGCCACTAGCTAGCGGCGGGTTACCTCGACCGCAGCCCAGCCCTTCTTTGGCCCTGGAGCATCACCGCAGGAAGACACAACGCCTTCCGTGGTGATTTTCTCCAGGGCCACTTCATATTCCACGACCTTGTCGCGGTCGCTGGGGCCGTCGTAAAGCGCGACGACTGCAGTCGTGCCGTCGACGTCAACGCGTGCGACATCGTCTACGCCCCACGCATCTGCTTGACGACGCACAGCCAACTCGGCCGCCTGCCCCTGCGGGGTGTAGATACCACGGCCGCGGCAGCCCTCTGCATGCACGATGCCCTGCTGAGCGTCTTCGATGACCCCCTTGGCATCCATCGCACTCAGACGTCCAAAGCTGTAATTCCATGGCAACAGCACGCTGGCCGGCGCAAAGCGGTGCCCCTTAGAGTGCGAGGTTTCCCACACAACCTCTGGGTAGAGATTGTGCATCGCAGCAGCGAGCGGGCGACCTTTAATCGCACAGCAACGATCGCGCTTACCGTGCGTACAGATGAGAAACAGTGGATGGTCCAGACGAGTGGCCCCCTCGGTGGGCTGGCCAGGGCGGATATCCAGAGTCATCAGGTCTTCAACATCGGCAACCATGCGATGTTCGAGAAAAACCTCAGAGCCATCCACTGATTCACAATGCGCGATATAGACGTTAACGCCATCACACGGCTGCTGGCCGATTCGGCCTGGCTTTCGAATCAGCTGCAACGCGCCGCCGCGTTCAGACAGCCAGGCCTCTACCTGACCGGTGATCTCTGCTCCCCATACCCCGCCGTCAAAAATATCGTGCGACCAACCGAGTTGGTGCTCCAACGCAATAAAGAGCTTTCCGGTCTTCGCAGTACCGGGAAGCGGCTCAGTCATCTGAGCGGAACAGGTGGTATCAAATTTGGCCTGGCTCATACGCCTAAGCGTAATTGAGTGCCCCCTGCGATTGGGTCTTAGGTCGCAGCGTTCACCCCTGTTTTATTACTATTGTGCAACACTTTGACAACAAATACTTCTGACCTCGACTTTTGTAGTTCAGCTTGTTGAAATTCCGTAACTGCGCACATACCGTCAGACGTATGAATACGAAATCGCTGGATGTTTCGCGCACCCGTACCCGTATCGCGGCATCCCTGTGCCTCGCATTGGGCCTGGCTCTCGGCGCTTGCTCCTCTGACTCATCCCCAGACTCGGCTGCTGCAGTGTCTATGAAGACTGACTCAACCGCTGGCACCTCCGATTTGTCAAGCAGCTCTAGCAGCTCCACTAGCTCATCTGCGGCGGCGCAAACCACCATGGATGACGATGCTGCTCCGGAGGGCGATTTCAATAGTTCCTCCTCAGAAGCTGCCCCTTCCGATGGCGCTTACTTGGGTATTGAAGATGTCCGTGTCGGTTCCCACGACGGTTACGACCGCATTGTCTTTGAACTCACGGGCGAGGGCACTCCGGGATATTTCGTCCGTTACGAGGATGTGCCGACCCAACAGGGCTCCGGCAAACCGATTTCGGTCGACGGCACAGCCAAGCTGGTAATCGACTTGCGGAGCATGGGTTACCCCTTTGATTTCCAGATGGAGGACTTCCCCTCTGACCCGGTCAAGCCGACATCGACGTCCGTTATTAAGGAAGTCGTTGGCGCCGGAACCTTCGAGGGACAGACTCAGTATGTCGTCGGGCTCAAGGGCGATAAGACCCCGTTCAAGGTTTTCTCGTTGAACAACCCGAACCGCCTGGTTATTGACTTCCAATCGAAGTAATCGGGTTGCCCCTCCCCGGTGCCGGCCCCTCGCTACGCCTCTACGCGTAAGCCCCCTCGATTCTCCATGCGCCGGCATGCCCTATGAGCAACCAGGCGACGATGGTACCGTCATGCGCTACCGCACGGATTTGCAGTCTTGCCGCTCGGCGAGCCTCATCGGGTACCCACCAGCGCTCGTCAATCGGCCAGGGCCCAGCCCACGATGACACGCGGTACGTTGTCACTCCATGCCGCACCAGAGATGGTTCCGCCGTCATGGTCGCTCGCCCAGTTACGCCCACGGTCTGCCCATTGTCATCGAGCACTTCCACCTCAGCATTAGCAGTCGCGGGAATAGTTGCCGGATTGGGAGCAAGAACGGCTCCCGGCCACGGCTGATTATTTTCCGCGGTTTTTGTGTTTTTGGGTTTTTCTCCGAAAGCGACAAATCCCACTCTTTCCCCTGGGCCACGCCCGCCCTGCATGATTGGTTGCTGTACTGCCTCTGACCCCAGTAACCCCTGCACACGCTCGGCAGCCCGGCGCGCTTTGGCTCGCGCATCATCACTACCGTGCCACAGATCCTGCTTTACGGTCCCGGCGGCGGCCACATCCAGTGGCTCTAACTGCAGCTCTACAATTCCGCGGCTGTCATCTCCATCATTTTCCTCAGCGCCGTCAACAGTTCCAGCAACAGTGCCGCTGTCCCCTCGTGGCTGCTGCCGATTCCTGTTATTCAGCCAGCCATCGAGCTGCCACCGAACCCTGTCAGCCGTAGTCTGTTCTGCCAGTGGCTCAGTGCAGCGCCATACTCTGCGCACCTCTGAGCCGTCACTAAATTGCGCCACCACCGCTAAGCGGTAACACGAATACCCATGGTTAAAAAGTTTTTCATGCAGTTGCCCAGCTAGAAAGCGCGCGACGAATGAGGCCTCATCCACTCTTCGGAGTGGACTCTCCCAAGACTGGTAGCTCACCGCCAGTCCTGGCGGCAAAGATCGCGGTGCCACCAACCGCACTTCCCCACGGCAGGCCAAATCGTGCCATCTAGCCCCCTGCGCCCCAAACCTGTTGGCTATATCCCGCTTAGGCAACGCAGCGACATCCCCCAATGTGCGCAGGCCGAGTTCCTGCCACGACTTCGCAAGCTCTGCGGGCATCTCCAGTGCACTTTCCGCCCTCAGCTCCACCAGAGAGATTCCCTGCCGAAATCTTTTGCCTTCATCTTCCCCGGGAGCTACCAGCACTCCCCTGCGCGCTGCCAAAATAGCTGTCACAATATCGTCCGCGAGCCCCAAGCTGCAGTCCACGCCCGGTACCGCAGCGGCATCAAGCAGCTTTTCCAAGGCCACATCCTGTCCGCCGTAATAACGCATTACCCCTCGCGCTGCCACAACCGCCAAGCCTGGCCGTAGAGCTTCGACCCCAGCTGCCACCGCCTCCAACCGTTGCAGCACGGACTCGAATTCTGCAGCGTCGCGCACCGCACTTTCCTCGACAACCTCCAGCTCCGGGCACAACGCTTCCGCATGGCGACGGCTTTGCCCGCGCCGTACCCCTGCACGGCGCGCACTCGGAGAACAAGCAGCTACTCCGCTATCACCCACAATCGCAACTGGACTGAGCGGATTAGCCTGCGACGTCACAGATGCTAGATGTGCTGCCTGCACTGGCCAATCAGGAAGCCATAGCGCCACCACACGGCTCGATTCCGCCGCTACCACTAGGACCTCCTCTGCGCGGGAAACGCGACCACATTGTTCTGTTCCACCTGTTCCCCCACCCGCCAACGGCACTGCCTCCGCGGAAACCGCGTCCCCGACACACTGACTTGGTAATCCACTGCTCGAATCCGGCCATAACCAGTACCAAGCCCGGAAACACCAGCAACAGAGCTGGAAATTTCCGACTCAGCGCCCGGCCACTGCTGCCCGACAAAAACCAGAGCACAACCACTCGTGCGCAGTCGTGCCTGCAGCGGACGTGCCTTCGACGGCGGCGGAGTGCGCGCCAACGAAGCCACCACCAAGTCAACGCCGTCCGCCAACAGCCCAATTACTTCAAGTGGCTGCATTCCAGGATCTGGTACACAGACAATGTTCGATAGCTTCCCGCCCAACTCCACTACGGAGAGCAACCCCTGTTCAGCGAGTCCAACTAGCGCAACATGACCTGTCTTCGTAACTTCCGCGATTAGGCCTGCCAATACCGCACCGGGCTGTTCAATGACACTGACAGCCCCTTTTCGCACTGCTCCCGCCAACGTATTTTCCAACGCCTCCGGCACCGGCAGAGCCTCACCGAGCCCAAAGGTTGCACCAGTTGCAGTCCCACCAGACTGGGCTGCCATCGCCTGCCGCAATGCCGCAATAGTCTGTTCCCTAGACTGCCCCGCAGCAATATTGACCGCCGTTGTCACTTCTTGTTCCACCTCATCCCGCTGCTATCCCACTGCCATCTCACTGCCCTGCCCACCACGAACACTGCTCGAATATTCTTTCCCAGCAAGCGGATTAAACACTACCCTAAATAGCACGTACGTTCGATATTAATGTGCAAAGAAAAGCGCCGCACACCACCGCGCGACGCTCTAACCTCAGCCGAGTACTACATTTCGTACTACTTAGGCCTTCACATCCAGAACTACATCGAATTCGAGCAAATCAGCCGACGACGACACCGGCTTGCGCTTTTCGCCCTCATGCGAAGCCTTGAAGGCACGGCCCTCACGCCACCCCTGGTAGGCCTCCTCGCTCTCCCACTCGGTAAAGACGAAGTAGCGGCTCTCTCCTGCAGTCGGACGCAGCAGTTGGAAACCAATGAAACCCGGCACATCGGTCATCTTTGAAGAGTTAGCGGAAAAGCGACGTTCGAGCTCTTCTCCCGCGCCCTCAGGAACAGTAATAGCGTTAATTTTTACAATGCTCATGGCCTTAACACTAGCCACACAACTCTCAACAATCTATAGCTCCACCGTTACTAAACTTAAGAAGTATGACAGATTCCAGCCGGCACCAACACTCTTCAGGCTCTTACCAAGACGGGGCCGAACGCACGACAAAATTTATCAATAGCCCCGTGCGACTGGGGACGGCAATTGGTGCCACCACCGCAGTGATCGCACTGCTCGCGCTGCTTAAAGCCCACATCATCGGCGCCATTGGCTGGTGGATCATGATAGCGCTTTTACTGGTGCTCATCGGCGCCACTCTTTTCGTGCGCCAGGCAAAAACATCCACCAAAGAAACTCGGCCCTCCTACTTCGCAGAGCCAATGCGTGAGTCACCAAACGACATCTCGTGGAATAGCAGTATAAGCGTGCTGCTCATCTTCCCCGGAGCATGGATCATTGCCGCCGTCGCCGAACGAATCTCCTCTACACCGGTCGCTTGCATCGTGACCCTAGTTCTGGCCGTCATCACCGCTACCTGCGCAATCCTGCCGCGGCAATTCGGATTCCTCCCCCTCGCTGCACACCTTCCTGACAATTTCGCCCAGCGTTGCCCCTACCCTGCCGACTCACCAGAGGCCCGCATCCTCGCAGTCCTCTTCATCGCGCGTCTACGCGACGGCTACGTCTTCTTCACCGACCAGCTCCCCTATTTCGCCATGCTTGACGACGATGCCGTGAGCGCAGCCCTCCACACCCTAACCACCGATAAGCGCATCACCATCACCAAGAACAATTCGGCCCTGACGGAAAAGGGCCGTGCCCGCGAGTTTGCACAACTCACAGACACGGCCCTCGCCAACTAGTGGCTTACTCCCACTCAATGGTTCCCGGTGGTTTGGAGGTCACATCCAGGACCACTCGGTTGACCTCTGGCACCTCGTTGGTAATACGGGTGGAGATTTTCTCCAGCGTATCGTAGGGAACACGAGTCCAGTCAGCGGTCATCGCATCCTCAGAGGAAACCGGGCGCAGCACGATTGGGTGGCCATAAGTACGACCATCACCCTGGACACCAACCGAGCGGACGTCGGCAAGCAGGACGACCGGGCACTGCCAGACAACCTCGTCCATACCTGCGGCCGTCATTTCCTCGCGTGCAATGGCGTCGGCGCGACGGAGGGTATCCAGACGCTCCTCATCGACAGCGCCGATGATGCGGATACCAAGACCCGGGCCCGGGAACGGCTGGCGAGCGACGATTTCTTCCGGCAGCCCCAGTTCGCGGCCGACCGCACGGACCTCGTCCTTGAACAGCAGGCGCAGCGGCTCAACGAGGGTGAACTCAACGTCATCCGGCAGACCGCCGACGTTGTGGTGGCTCTTAATGTTGGCGGTACCAGAACCGCCACCGGACTCAACCACATCCGGGTACAGGGTGCCCTGGACCAGGAAGTCCACGGTCTCGCCCTCCGGAGCGCCCTCCAGCGCCTGTGCGACAGCGCGCTCGAAGGAGCGGATGAACTCACGGCCGATGGTCTTACGTTTGGTCTCCGGATCGGTGATATCAGCCAGAGCATCCAGGAAGACCCTGGAATCGTCGACGGTAATCAGCTTCGCACCAGTTGCGGCAACGAAATCCTTCTCAACCTGCTCGCGCTCGCCCTGGCGCAGCAGCCCATGGTCGACGAAGACACAGGTCAGACGGTCACCAATAGCGCGTTGCACAAGTGCGGCGGCAACTGCGGAGTCAACGCCGCCAGACAGACCGCAAATTGCGCGACCGGTCTCACCGACCTGATTACGGACCTGCTCAATCAGCTCTTCCGCGATGTTAGCGGCAGTCCAGTCCGGCTCCAGGCCAGCAATCTCATACAGGAACTTCTCCAGAACCTGCTGACCATACGGCGAGTGGTTGACCTCCGGGTGGTACTGCACACCGGCCATGCGCTTTTCCAAGCACTCGAAAGCCGCTACCGGAGCACCCTTGGTGGACGCCGTAACGGTGAAGCCCTCCGGTGCCTTAGACACCGCGTCACCGTGGCTCATCCACACCTCGTGTGTCTCCGGCACACCAGTGTGAGCGACACCGCCACCATCGACGACGTTCAGCTGCGTGCGGCCGTACTCACGGTCACCGGTAGCAGCAATCGTGCCGCCGAGCACCTCAGTCATCGCCTGGAAGCCGTAGCAAATACCAAACACCGGAATGCCCAGCTCAAGCCACTCTGGGTTGAGCTTCGGGGCACCTTCGGCGTAGGCACTGGACGGGCCGCCGGACAGCACCAGCGCGGCCGGGTTCTTGGCCTTAATTTCTTCGGTCGTCGCATCATGCGAGACCACTTCGGAATAAATTTTTGCCTCGCGCACACGTCGCGCGATGAGCTGCGCATACTGCGCACCGAAGTCCACGACGAGGACGGGCTTAGTCACCTGTTCAGACACGCCCTAAAGCTTATCAAGACTTACGGACTGCGGGCATACCCAGGTTCAGTGCAGCCGGAGCATCTTCCGGCACAGCCGGGTTCACCGGAGCAATCGGATCCAGGCGCACGTAGGACTCACCCTGCGCCGGACGCTGATCTTCCTCACCCTTATTCGGCCACAGCGACGTTGCACGCTCCGCATTCGCGGAAATCGACAGTGACGGGTTCACTCCCGGGTTGGCTGCCATCGCCGAACCGTCGTGAATCGAGAGCGTCGGGTAACCCCACACACGCAAGTACGGATCAACAACGCCGTTTTCGGGTGAATCCGAAATCGTTGCGCCGCCAATGAAGTGAGCTGTCAAAGGAATGTTTGCCAACTCACCGATAGTGCCCCCAGCCAGCACACGACCATTCCGACCACGTGCACTGAGCTTGTCCGCCGCACGTTGCGTAGCTTCGTTACCCGACGGAATCCACGTCGGATTCGGCTCCCCCTCGCCCTGCTTACTCATCAGGAAACGCACCGGCCCGATCTTTTGCAGGTACGTCGTAATCGAGTTGTCGCGATTCTGCATCACCAGAGAAATCACGGTGCGCTGCGACCACTTACGCAGATTCACGAGCTGCGTCAGGTAGTTAGGATGCTTTACGACGGTTCCCACAGCCTGCAACCATCGCGGAGTCCGACGACCTCCTTCGGTCATAATCATCTGCAGCATTGCGATGGCATTAGAGCCCTTACCGTAGCGCACTGGCTCGATATGGGTGTCCTCGTCTGGGAAGAATGACGAAGTGATGGCTACACCGTTAGAGAAGTCATTTTCCGGGTCCACCTTCGTACCCATCGCGCCCAAAATAGCCTCGGAGTTGGTGCGGGTCAGCTTGCCCAAAGACTTCGGCAGCAGCGGCAAGTGCCCATCGGCCTGCTGGCGGTGCAGCAAATTCTGGGTGCCCCAGGCACCGGCGGCGAGAATGACGCGCTTAGCGCTAAACTGCTGCTTGCCCTTAGCTACCCAACGGCCAGTGCGCTCAGTGTCAATAACCCAGGAGCCATCAGCCTGAGGATGCAGGCCAGTAACGGTAGTGCGGTCAAAGACCTGCGCACCGAACTTCTCCGCCAAGTAGAGGTAGTTTTTAACCAGGGTGTTCTTGGCATTGTGACGGCAACCAGTCATGCACTCACCACATTCCGTACAAGCAGTACGGTCCGGGCCAATCCCCCCGAAGTAAGGATCGGAAACTGTTTGCCCTGGCGCACCCTGTCCACCTGTCTTGGCTCCGAAGAACACACCCACCGGAGTCGAGCGGAAAGTATGGCCCACTCCCATATCTTCGGCTACCTCACGCATGACGACGTCGGCAGGCGTGTCGGATGGGTTGGTGACCACCCCGAGCATGCGAGATGCATTGTCATAGTGCGGAGTGAGTTCTGACTCCCAGTCGGTAATGTGCCCCCACTGACGGTGCTGGAAGTATTCAGTGCCCGGCTTATACAGAGTGTTTGCGTAGTTAAGAGAACCACCGCCGACGCCGGCACCAGCGAGAATCATGACATCTTTCAACATGTGCACGCGCTGGACGCCAAAGAGTCCCAGCTTGGGAGCCCACAGGTACTTGTGAAGCCGCCAGCTGGTCTTGGCAAAGTCTTTATCTTCGAACCGTCGACCAGCTTCGAGAACTGCCACTCGGTAGCCCTTTTCGGTCAACCGCAAAGCAGAAACAGAACCACCAAAACCGGAACCGACGATTACAACATCGAAATCACGTTGTTTACTCATGGGAAAAGCCACCTTCTCTAAGGGCGTAACGCTAATGCGCGGAACTCATGTTCCTAACCCTAAGCGGAGGTGGCTTTTCAGTAAGGTAGTTTTGCGAAAAAACTATCCGATTACTTTAATTAAAAACCCTTCGGACGTACCGACAGCTCAACGCGGTGGAAGGACTTCAAGTTGGTAAAGCCGCACTTTGCCATTGCGCGACGCAGGCCACCGGCGAGATTGCGGTCACCGAACGGCGAAGCGGAAGGGCCAAACAGAGCCTCTTCCAGGCTGACCAATTCCTTCTCATCGTCGACGACCGGCCACACCGCACCGCGCGGGTACTTCGGGTGTGCCGCAACAGACGGCCAGGCGTAGCCCTGCCCCGGAGCTTCGTGGACGGTTGCCAGCACACTGGACAGTGCCACAGCATCCGCACCGCAGGCGATTGCCTTGGCAATGTCACCGACGGTATCAATGCCGCCATCGGCAATGATGTGGACGTAGCGCCCCTCGGTCTCATCGAGGTAGTCCTTACGAGCAGCTGCAGCATCCGCAATAGCGGTAGCCATTGGCACATCGATACCGAGCGCATCCGGGGACGTCGTAAAGCCCGTACCGACAATCACACCAGCGGCACCTGAACGCATCAGATGCAGCGCAGTCTGGTAGTCGACAACGCCACCGGCGATAACTGGAACGTCCAGGCTGCCGATGAAGTCCTTGAGGTTTAACGGTTCACCCTGAGCCGTGACATGCTCTGCGGAAATCAGCGTGCCCTGGATAACCAACAAGTCGATGCCGGCCTTGATAGCCAGCGGAGCCAGCTCACGGGCATGCTGCGGGGAGACACGAACTGCAGTAATCGCGCCGGTTGCGCGAATCTCCTTGATGCGCTCAACCAACAGGTCAGTATCAATTGGAGCAGAGTGCAGTTCCTGCAGCTTGCGGTTCACTGCCTCGGATTCACGCTTGGTGGCGGCATTCTTTGCCAACTCCACCAGCTCGGCGATCTTGTCCTGCGCATCGGCGTGACGGGCCCAGATACCCTCGGCGTTCAGAACCGCCAAACCGCCCAGGCGAGCAAACTCAGCGACGGATTCCGGGCTGGCGATGGCATCTGTCGGATGCATCATCATCGGGAGTTCGAAATCGTAGGCGTCAATTCGCCAGGAGGTATCGACGTCCTTGGACGACCGGGTACGCCGAGTGGGAACGAGTGCAATATCGTCCAACTCGTAGGTCCGGCGTGCCTCGCGGCCAATACCGATTTCAACGATGTCGCGCATGAGCTTTCCTCACATGCCCTTTCCGTGGAATTTAACTCGACTAAGCCAGTTTAGCGCTGGTAGTAGTTCGGCGCTTCGACAGTCATCTGGATATCGTGCGGGTGCGACTCGCGCAGGCCTGCAGCGGTGATCTGGACGAACTGTGCGTCGTGCAGCTGCTCGACGGTAGCGGAACCGGTGTAGCCCATAGCTGCACGCAGACCACCGACCAGCTGGTGAACGATGGAGTCGATACTGCCGCGGAACGGAACACGACCCTCAATGCCTTCCGGAACCAGCTTCTCTTCGCTCTTGACATCAGCCTGGAAGTAGCGGTCCTTGGAGTAGGAGCGCTTCTCACCGGTCAGGCCGCGGCCCTGCATAGCACCCAGCGAGCCCATGCCACGGTACATCTTGTACTGCTTGCCGTTGACGAAGGTGACCTCACCCGGAGCCTCAGCGGTACCGGCCAGCATCGAACCGAGCATGACGGAGGATGCACCGGCTGCCAGAGCCTTGGCGATGTCGCCGGAGAACTGCATACCGCCATCGGCGATAATCGGAACGCCAGCCTTCTTAGCTGCGACAGAGGCTTCCATGATGGCGGTGATCTGCGGGGCGCCCACACCTGCGACAACGCGAGTGGTGCAAATCGAGCCTGGGCCGATACCGACCTTGATGGCATCTGCACCCGCGTCAATCATGGCCTGTGCAGCGCCACGGGTAGCCAGGTTGCCGCCGATAATCTGGATGTTCTCGCCGAATTCCTTCTTAACGCGGGAGACCATCTCAAGTACACCTGAGTTGTGGGCGTGAGCGGTATCAACAACGAGCACGTCTACGCCTGCGTCAGCCAATGCGTGCGCGCGCTTCCAGGAGTCCTCGCCGGTACCGATGCCAGCACCGACCAGCAGACGGCCGGAACCATCCTTGGAAGCATTCGGGTACTGATCCTTCTTGACGAAGTCCTTGACGGTAATCAGACCAGTCAGGCGGCCTTCGCCATCGACGATCGGCAGCTTCTCCACCTTGTGAGCGCGCAGCAGGTTCAGCGCCGCATCGCCAGACACACCCTGCTCAGCCACGACCAGCGGCATCGGGGTCATGATTTCGGAAACCTTGCGGTTCAGGTCTGCCTCAAAACGCATGTCGCGGTTGGTGCAGATACCGACCAGCTTGCCGTCCTTGTCGACGACCGGCAGGCCCGAGATGCGGTAACGAGCGCACTTGGCATCTACTTCGGCGATGGTGTCATCCGGGGAACAGGTCACCGGGTCGGACACCATGCCAGCCTCAGAGCGCTTCACAATCTCGACCTGCTGAGCCTGCTCCTCGATAGACAGGTTGCGGTGCAGGATACCCATACCGCCCTGGCGGGCCATGGCAACAGCCATGCGGGCCTCGGTGACGGTGTCCATAGCAGCGGACACAACCGGAATGTTCAGACGCAGCTCACGAGTGAGCTGCGTCGAAGTATCAACGCCGGAGGGGATAACGTCCGAAGCATCCGGCAGCAGCAGGACGTCATCGAATGTAAGGCCGACTAGTGGAATCTTGTTGGGATTGTCTCCGCCGAGGCTAATTCCCGTGGGGTTGGTCATGGACTCCTCCTGCTCCACCCTTGCCGACATCCGGCCAGGGGCGCTATCGCTTCGTGGTTGCCAAACGTTATATACAGGGTAGTCCTTCAGTGATGAAACGCGACAATTAGGCGGAGCGACAGGTGCCCGACAAGGGTTAGCCGAAAGCTAGCTGAGGGTTATTCCAAGGTGAACTAAACCCCAACTAAGTGCATCGCCAATCGACAGGATTGCCGTACAGAGCTGTTACGGTAGTGGTTGTGAACCACAACTTTTTCTCATCCATGCCGCGGGATCCGTTCGAAGGAGATCCCAATGACCCGGCAAGCTTTCTCGAGCCGGATGAGCCGTTTGCTCCACTGACAGACCAGGAACGTCGAGAGGTTCTTGAAGATCTGGCCGCAGTTCGCCTATTCCGCACCGCTTTGAGCCCAGAGGGATTACTGGGCGTCTGCATGTTGTGTGAGGACTGCGGTGACGAGCACTTTTATAACTGGGAGGTTTTGGAAAACCACTACCTGATGCTCCTGTCTGGCCAGGCATCCCCGGTTCACGAGCCACAATTCGATCCAGACCCCTCCCGTTACGCCCCATGGGACTACTGCGCAGGCTTTGTCGACGGTTTGCGTTCTCGACGACCTGGCCGTTTCTAAAAATTTGGTAAGAGTTTGACGGAATTGTTTGCGTAGTATCCCGGCTGGCCTCCTTAGGTTTACCAACCGTTCATTGTTGGCCTCCACACTTGAGCTCACTGCTTCAAGAAAGCTCAATGAAGGAGACATCAATTCCGATGACGTACATCGACCACTTGCCCGGGCCCAATGCGGATTTGTGGGATTGGCAGCTGCACGGCTCTTGCCGCGGGCAGGACTCCGCGACCTTCTTCCACCCGGAAGGCGAGCGCGGACGCGCACGCAGCCTGCGTGAAGCCCGTGCGAAGGCTATCTGCCGTTCTTGCCCTGTTCTTATGCAGTGCCGTAGTCACGCACTCAAGGTTGGTGAGCCATACGGTGTCTGGGGCGGTCTCAGCGAATCTGAACGAAATGAAATCCTTCGAGCTAAGCCGGCCGCACGTGAACGCGAACTTGAACGCGTTCTAGTTACTGCCATGTAGTCCCTCCCCTCTCTCGGACTCCAGCCGGTTCACATAAAAACCAAAATGCTCCCCACCCTCAGATTGAAAGGTGGGGAGCATTTTACGTGCCAAAGGCCCGGGCACTAGCTCACTGACAATTAGTGAGCGTGATCGTGCTGCGGCTCTTCCTCCGGCTTATCCACAACGGAAGCCTCGGTGGTCAGCAGCATACGCGCCACGGAGGTTGCGTTGACGACTGCGGAGTGAGTGACCTTGACCGGGTCGATGACGCCGGACTCAATCAGGTTCTCGTAAGTGTCAGTAGCAGCGTTGTAGCCGTTGCCGTTCTCCAGCTCACCAATGTGGTAGACAACGACAGCACCGTCCTTACCAGCATTCTCAGCAATCCAGAAAGCCGGACGGGTCAGAGCCTTGGCAACTGCACGGACACCGACTGCCTCGTCGCCCTCGAACTCGTCAGCGAATGCCTCGAGTTCACGGGAGATCTGCACCAGTACGGAACCGCCGCCGGCGATGACGCCTTCCTGAGCTGCCGCACGAGCAGCGTTAATGGCATCCTCGACACGCAGCTTGCGCTCGTTGACCTCGGTCTCGGTAGCAGCGCCGACCTTAATGACAGCCACGCCGCCAGAGAGCTTCGCCAGACGCTCTTCCAGCTTCTCGCGATCCCAGTCAGAGTCAGTGCGCTCAATCTCGGCACGGATCTGGTTACGACGCTCTTCCACAGCCTCAGCGGTGCCGGCACCGTCAACCAGAACGGTCTCGTCCTTGGTAATGGTGATACGGCGTGCGTTACCCAGCACCTCAAGTCCTACGTCCTTCAGCTGCATGCCAGTGTCAGCCGTAACGACGGTTGCACCGGTGACAACTGCCAGATCATCCATGAACGCCTTACGACGGTCACCGAAGTACGGTGCCTTCACTGCGGCAACCTTCAAGGTCTTGCGCATAGCGTTGATGACCAGTGCGGACAGCGCCTCGCCCTCGATATCCTCAGCCATAATCAGAGTCGGCTTGCCGGACTCGGCAATCTTCTCCAGAATCGGCAGGAACTCCGGCAGGGAGGAAATCTTCTCACGGACCAGCAGCACCTGTGCACCGTCAAGAATTGCCTGCTGAGCCTCGACGTCGGTAATGAAGTACGGCGAGAGGAAGCCCTTGTTGAAAGACACGCCCTCGGTCACGGACAGCTCGGTGGCAATCGACTGCGACTCCTCCACAGAGACGACGCCGTCCTTGCCAACCTTGTCCATGGCACCTGCAACCAGGTCACCAATTTCAGTGTCGCGCGAGGAAACGGTTGCCACCTGTGCGATGGCAGCAGAGCTGCTGACCGAGGTGGCGCGCTGCTTCAGCAGCTCAACCGCCTTGTCGGATGCAGCGTGAATACCACGGTTCAGCGAAATCGGGTTTGCGCCGGCTGCAACGTTGCGCAGACCCTCGTGGACCAGCGCCTGTGCCAGCAGCGTTGCGGTAGTAGTACCGTCACCGGCAACGTCATTGGTCTTGACCGCAACGGACTTAACCAACTGCGCGCCGAGGTTCTCAAACGGATCCTCAACGTCGATGTCGCGGGCGATGGTCACACCATCATTGGTGACCAGCGGACCGCCGAAGGCCTTGTCCAGGACAACGTTGCGACCCTTCGGGCCAAGCGTGACCTTGACTGCGTCGGCAAGCGTGTCCACACCGCGCTTGAGGCCTTCGCGAGCCTCTTCGTTAAAAGCAATAAGCTTCGCCATGTGTGGGTACGTCCTCCCTTTAGTTCTCGATAACAGCCAGGATGTCGCGCTGCGACAGCAGCAGGTACTCTTCGCCCTGGTACTTCAGCTCAGTGCCGCCGTACTTGGAGAAGATGACGATGTCACCCTCCTTGACGTCCATAGGAATGCGGTCATCGTCATCGGCCCAACGACCCGGACCAACTGCGATAACGGTAGCTTCCTGCGGCTTCTCCTTAGCGGAGTCCGGGATAACCAGGCCAGAAGCCGTGGTGGTCTCTGCTTCGTTGATCTGGACGAGGACGCGGTCCTCCAGCGGCTTGATGTTGACGTTCGCCACGATGAATTCCTCCATACATGCGGTGATGTGATGTTCTTGTGCCGGTTGGTCTGCCGTGCACAGCCGTCGTCGCGGGTGAACAACTGTGTGTCAAACAACCTTCGTTAGCACTCTACCCCTGCAAGTGCTAACACTCAACAATAGTGAGCGCTAATGCTAATTGGTCAGCTTGTCGGGGTTACACGCCATACGACCGAACACAGTAACCGTCATTCCGTGTTCCTTGATGTACTCATCGCTAAAGCACGGGCCACCAGAACCGGTTGTGTAACGACTGTCTGGCTCCCTCCTTTGCCAGGCACCTTCGTCCCATTGGTAGACCGCCAGTCCACCACTGTTTGCGCGCCCACCCAGCGCCCACCATCCGTCACAGGCGACAATCGTAAAGTTTTCCTCCGTAGTCGGGAACGCCGATGCCTCGCAATCCCCACTAATCGGATAATCGGGCGTAGCCGTACTCGTAGTTTCCTTCTTGGCTTTCTCCGGCGACTTCACCTTCACGGTCTCCGTCGCAGTCGCAGTAACAGTGAGCTTCGGCGTTACTTCATCCTTGGCACCTGCACCAAACCATTGCTCACCTCGACCACTCACAACTAGGTAAAGCACCGCCGCTACAGCGACAATCACCACAAGCAGCAGCGCGATGACTGCCCATAGCACTCCCCGAGCACGACCGCGCTGATGTTCAACTTGCGGTGCTTGCGTTGTTTGCAGTTCACCCTGCGGCGCAAACAGCTCAGTCTGATTATGCGAATTATCGGATGGCTGAAGTTCCCACTCGCTGTAGTCTTTACTCATTTTTGGGCAAGCGCTTTCCTGTAATTGTCCTGCGATCCATGGCAGAGAAACAAGTCAAAGTCAGTTAACGAAATTTAACATGGATCCGAGGGGCAATCACTGCTTATTGCATTACAGGATCTTCCACAGGCATGGAGGGGTCGGTCGGGCAGGCGTAGCCAGAGGGCTTGACCCCCGCGGCAATGAGGTAGGCGGCAGCTGCGCCAATCATGACACCGTTGTCGGTGCACAGCTTAATCGGTGGCACGTGCAGCGTAATTCCTGCCGAGGTAGCTCGCGCCGCTGCGAGTTCACGCAACCTCGAGTTCGCAGCCACACCACCACCGAGCAGCAGCGTAGTGGCCCCCACATCCTGAGCTGCGCGAACGGCCTTCTTGGTCAATACATCGCAGACCGCCTCCTGGAAGGAAGCACAGACGTCCTCTACGGAGTATTCACGACCTTCCTTCTCTGCCGCTTCGACATAGCGGGCCACGGCGGTTTTCAAGCCGGAGAAGGAGAAGTCATGGCGCGCATCCTGCTGGCGCATCATGGCGCGAGGAAACGCGATGGCCTTGCGATTTCCCTGCTTAGCCAACTTATCGATAATCGGGCCGCCCGGGTAACCCAACCCAAGCAACCTCGAAACCTTGTCGTATGCCTCTCCGGCTGCGTCGTCAAGCGTCGATCCGAGCTCCTCCATCGGACGACCAACCCCCTGCACGCGCAGCAGCTGCGTGTGCCCGCCGGAAACCAAGAGCGCCACTGCGTTGGATAGATCCGCGCCGTCGAGAGCTCCGACAGCAACGTGGCCACCAAGGTGATTAATGCCGTAGAAAGGCACACCCCAGGCGGCGGCATAAGCCTTCGCGCCTGCCGAACCGACCAGCAGCGCACCGGCGAGACCGGGTCCCACGGTAGCGGCGACGGCATCTGGGATAAAAGTATCGATACCGAGCTTGGCAGCTGCTTGCGCGCGCGCCTCGGAGACTACTGGCTGCAGGGCTTCCAAATGAGCGCGGGAAGCAATCTCCGGGACCACACCACCGAAGCGGGCGTGCTGTTCCATGGAGGATGCGACGACGTCGGCAAGCACTTCCACCTCGGGAATGGCGGGGGCGCTGGTGTCGGTGTCGTCGTAGCGCACACGCATCACTGCAGCGCCAGTCTCATCGCAGGAACTCTCGATTGCCAGCAGGGTCAACTCGGTCATAGCAGTCATGGTACTAGCGCACCACCGGGTCACTTACCAGCGACCGAGTTTAAATTTCGAGGCGACCGAGGTTCCGCACAGCGGCACGCCAGAGAGCGTATTCCTCTGGGTAGTCATCGCGGTAGTGACGCACGGCGCGCATACCGTGCTTAATACGCTCGATTTCCTCGTCGCCGATATCCTTGCCCTCGGCGTCGACAAATACGACCGTTCCGCAAATTGCGGTGGTGGGGTCGGTAAAGAAAGCCGAGTTGCCCGTAGCAGCCTCATTGCGGCCGAGGGACGCGACCGGATTCGGTTCAGCGCCCTCAGCCTTGGCCGTCGGGTTGTAGAGAGCGGCGTAATCGGCGCCGTCTTCCTGAAACGCCACCGAAACACGGTCGGAGGAAACTCCGCCGAGGAATGTAGCAGCGGCCTCCAACTCAAATTCGACGATGCGATGCGTCAGGTCAGGGTTCACCAGAAAACCTTTAATCATGGAAACAGAGGTACCGCACCGCACCCGCTCCCGCATCTCGAGAGCGCTACCCCCACTATGGCCGCGGGATGTTGCGGAGGTTCGACCGTGCCATGTTGATCATCTGACCAACGCCGCCGCCGAAGACGGTGCGAGTAGCGGCCTTGGAGAATCCCATCAGCATGTCCCAGGTGATGTTTGCCGGGATGGACAGGGCATTCGGGTCGGTGATCATATCCACCAGCACCGGACCGTCGTATGCCAGCGCCTCTTGAATCAGGCGAGGCGCATCGGCCGGATCTTCAATTCGGATGGCCTTGATACCCAACGACTCTGCGACTCCGGCGTAGTCCACTGCGTCGTGGTCGGTCTCGTGCTCCGGCAGCCCCTGAACCAGCATTTCCAGCTTGACCATGCCGAGCGAGGAGTTGTTGAACACAAACATCTTGATGGGCAGCTGCTCCTGCTTCACGGTGATGAGCTCACCGAGCAGCATTGACAGGCCACCGTCACCGTTGAAGGTAATGACCTGACGGTCCCGGTCAGCAGCCTGCACACCAATGGCCTGCGAAAGTGCATTGGCCATAGTGCCGTGACGGAAAGAACCAATCTGCTCTCGCTTGCCATTCGGCGTGACGTAGCGTGCAGCCCAGACATTGCCCATGCCGGTATCCACGGTGAAGACGGCATCGTCATCGGCGTACTTATCAATCAGGTCGGCCACATACTCCGGGTGAATCGGTCGCATGTTCTCAACGTCGTGGGTGTATGCCTCGATGACGTGGCTGAGCAGGCGCTCGTGGTTCCGCAGCTGCTTGTCCAGGAAGGAGCGGTCGGTCTTTTCATCCAGGTGCGGCAGGATGGTTTCGATTGTGGCAGCCACATCGCCGACGACTGGGTACTTCACCGTGGTACGACGACCGATGGCACGACCATCGATATCGACCTGTGCGACGTTCTTAGTCGGCAGGAAGTCGTTGTACGGGAAGTCAGTACCGAGCAGAATCAACAGATCAGCATCGTTGGAGGCATCGTGGCAGGCGCCGTAGCCCAGCAGGCCGGACATGCCGACGTCATAGGGATTGTCGTACTGGATGTACATCTTGCCACCCAGCGCATGTCCCACCGGCGACTTAATTTTCTCCGCAAGCTTGAGCACCTGTTCGCGGGCGTCCTTCACGCCTGCGCCACAGAAAAGCGTGACCGTTTTAGCCTCGTTGATTGCGTCGGCAAGCGCGGCGGCCTGACCGGCGTCAGGGAATACGACTGGGCGACCGCTGCTGATTGTGGAGGTGACGAACTCATCATTTTCCACTTCATGCGTTGTAATGTCGCCCGGCAGAACCAGCACGGAAACACCGTGGCCAGTCATGGTCGACTGGATAGCGTGATGCAAAACAACGCCACCCTGCTCAGCGGAGTTGACCATCTCGCAGTAACCGGAGCACTCGTTGAAGATGAACTCCGGATGGGTCTCCTGGAAGAAGTTCGAGCCAATCTGGCGGGAAGGAATGTGCGATGCCAGCGCCAGCACCTTTGCGCCGTTGCGGTGGGAGTCATACAGGCCCTGAATGAGGTGGGTATTACCCGGGCCGCAGGAGGCCGCACACACTGCTAATTCGCCGGTGACCAGGGACTCCGCGCCGGCGGCGAAGGCGGCAGCCTCTTCGTTGCGAACGTGCACCCACTCAATGGAGGACTCGCGCACAGCGTCGACAATGGGGTTCAAACTATCTCCAACGAGTCCGAAGATTCGCTTGACCCCCTGCTTCTCTAGGGTTTCTACGAGCTGTTTTGCAAAGGTTTTAGCCATGTGCCTGGTTTAACGCAGATTAGTCAATACGTCAACATCTAGCTGGCCAACTCAGGCCGACACATCGTGTACGCATCCGCCCCAGAGCCCGGATAATAGTTCTTTCGCAGCCCCATATTTTCGAAGCCATAGCGCCGATACATAGCGATTGCGGGTTCGTTATCTGTGCGAACTTCCAAAAACACCGGGCCCGGATCCTCCGCCACAGCTGCCATCAGCGCGTCCATCAGCTGCGTCCCAAAGCCCCGGCGCTGCCACTTCTTCCCCACCCCGATGGTGTGAATCTCGTATTCGGCGGCCCCCGCAGGCCCCAGCTTGGTAATCCCCGCATAGCCGCACAGTTCTTCGTCCTCGTCTACATCTGCAATCAGCCCGACGTAGAAATTGTTCGGCGCGGCCAGCTCTGCCATAAAGGCCGATTCCGGCCAGGGATCGTCGCCGGCAAACAGCTCCGCCTCAATCGCCGCACACGCCTTGGCCGCAGGAGGTCCGAGACGCACTAGCTTGACGACGCTCATCTCATAGCCTTCGGGACAACGGCATCCGGACGGCGCAAGTACAGCGGCACCAGTGGGCCCGGCGCGGAGTCAAAGTCGACCGCTTCAACCATGGCTGTCGGAGTGGGAAAGACTTGTTCGGCAGCAACCTCAAGCCCGGCAATTTGCTCGATGTGGCTGAGACTGCCGCGGGCCTGGCTCGGCGCGAAGTCGGCGGCTTCTGCTGCAAGTTCTTCCTTGAGCAGCTCCATGACGTCGGCTGGCTTGGCCACTGCCGGACCGAAAACCCGCTGGCCATCGCGGTAGGCGGCGAAGTACACCTCGCGGCGGCGGGCATCGGTGACGACCAGTTCATCGCCAACGCCACCCGCGAGCGCATCCAGGCTGCAGATGCCGTAGCAGGGAATTCCCAGAGCGTCGGCGAAGGAGGCTGCGGTGGCCATACCAACGCGCAAGCCCGTAAACGGCCCCGGCCCACAGCCGACAACCACGGCATCTAGCTCGGTTGCCGCCACCCCACTGTCAGTGAGGCACTGCTGAATCAGCGGCACCAGCACCTCGTTGTGCGCACGGGCATCCAGGTGCAGCTTTTCGGCCACGGTTTCACCATCGCGGACAATTCCCGCGGTGACCTGTGGAGTCGATGTGTCAACGGCCAAAATGTTCATACTCAGTAACCTACTTGAACCGACTTGGAGCTACTTGCTCCACTTCCAGGTGACGACGCGGGCATCGTCGTCACGCGAACGATCGATACTCACCTGTAGATAGCGCTCGGAGAGCACCTCGGCGAGCCCCATTCCCCACTCGGCGACCACGACGCTGTCCTCGAGGTCGGTATCCAAATCGAGCGAGTCCAGCGCATCGAAGGCCTCGCCATCGGAGCCGGGGCCCTCTTCGCCAAAGAGTCGATAGGCGTCGACGTGGATGAGGGTGACGCCGTCGGTTGCAAGCGGACGGTGCTCGCGGGCGATTGTGAACGTCGGCGACGTCACGCGACCGCGCACGTTCATGCCACGGGCGATGCCCTGCGTGAGGGTCGTTTTGCCCGCGCCGAGTGGGCCATCGAGAATCACCAGATCCCCAGCTGCCAACTCCCGGCCAATCTCCTCGCCGAGGTCACGCATGTCCTCTGCGGTTGGCGCGAGCCGGCTGCGCACCCACTTTCGCTCGCTACGCCCCTTCGGTGCGGTGAGGATTTCGTAGTTAATGGTGCCGGATGCCTCCGCGAGGTCATCGAGACCGGGCTCCCCCAGTGTGGGATCACCGACGATAACCGCAGTGTCGCCGGCCTCGACTTCGGTGTCGGGCCCCAGGTCGACGACGAATTGATCCATACACACGCGCCCTACCTGCGGATAGCGCGTGCCATTGATGCTGACCTCGAAATGCCCGGAGGCCGAGCGCATCATACCGTCGGCGTAGCCACAGGGCACGATGCCGATGGTGGTATCGCGGTCAGCTGTCCACGTCTGTCCGTAGGACACCGACTGCCCCGCCGGCAGCTTCTTGACCAATATGACCGACGCTTCCCACCTCATCGCCGGACGCAATCCATGGGTGATCCCCACAATTGGCTCGCCACCATAAATCGCCAGCCCTGGACGCACCATATCGAAGGCCAGGTCAGGACGTGACAACGATGCCGGCGAATTCGCCGCATGGTTAATCAGCTCGTCCAGCCCCGCCTCACGCAGTGCCGCAATCGCAGCACAGAAATTCTGTGCCTGCTTATCGACGCTCTCGTGGCCCGGCTCATCCGCGCACGCAAAGTGCGTGAAAGCACCGGTGACGTTCAGAGCACCGGTCTTGTGCAGCTCAACCAGCTGAGCGACCGCATGCTCAAAGTCCCCATTGGCCATAGAGAATCCCGAGCGCCCCAAGCCCGTATCGACCATCACCGTCACACGTGGTGTCACCGACAGCGCCCGCCCGGCATTGGCCACGGCCAGCGCATGAACCATCGACGGCAGACCGAGGTCAATATCTGCAGCCACAGCTCGCTGCACCAACGAGGTGGCCGCTGCGTCCCAGATCCAGGCAAGGATGGGGATGGCGTGGCCGTCGTCAAGCGTGGCGCGGAGTTCCTCGCGGAGGGAGAGCGCCTCGTCGATTGTTGCGACACCGAGCTGCGTTGCCCCGCCGGCCAGCGCGGCACGCGCGGTCTGCAGCGCACCCTGCGAGTAGCCGTCCGCCTTGACGACGGCCATGAATTCCGACACCCCTGCGATGGCCTTGACGGTCTTCACATTGTGGGTGATCGCGTCGAGATTAACGGTATGGGTCAGGATGGCTGGTGCCGAGGAAGTCATAGCCGTATTTTGCCACTGCTGCCTTCGTTGGTGAACCATGCGGTGGCATCTCGGATGGATTCGGCGATGTCCTGGGCGCTGCAGGGTGCTGGTCCGAACTCTGTCTGCGCGGCCAAAAATGCGGCGCGCGCATGAATAATTGCTGGTAGATAGAGGGCTTCGCCACGCGCTACCCAGGCGCCGAGGAGCCCGGACAGTACATCGCCAGAGCCCGGCGTGGCTGCCCAGGAGCTACCCGCGTCAATCACGACTGTGCGCTGCGTTGTCGGATTGACCATCACAGTGCGGCGTCCCTTGAGCAACACTTCGGAGGAGAACTGCTCGGCAAGTTCACGCGCATCTGCGATGGGGTTAGTGACCTCGTGCCCGGTCAGGCGCTCGAATTCACCGGCGTGCGGCGTGAGAACAGTGCGCAGGTTGCGCTCCTGGCCGCGCTCACGAACGAGCTGTCGGATGTCCTCATGCTTCGACAGCAGTGTCAGTGCGTCAGCGTCGATGACCACTGGTTTGTCAGTGGCCAGAATGTCTCGCAGTTCCTCGGCGGCTTTCTCATCAGTGCCCCGACCGGGACCGACGACCCAGGCATCGACGCGTACCTCTTTGCGATCCACCGAGTCCTGCTGCGTAATGACCGTCGGCAAGGCTGCGGTGATGCGGTTACGTGCGGCCGCGTCGCCGACATAGATGACCGCGGGACTGGTCGCATGCACGGCAGCGGTGACGCACAGCTGACCTGCGCCGGGATACGCCTCGCTACCGGCGGCGATTCCTGTAACTCCAGTGGAGTACTTGTGGTCTGCAGCACCGGGTTCGAGCGGGGTCATCGCGCCAAGTGGTGCCGGAAAGCTCCCGCCTAGGGCTTCGTAGAACTCCACGGTCGGAGTCTGGTGGTGGACGGCATTGTAGGTACCGTTTTCATAGAGCGTCTGCCCCAGTCCTGGAAGTTCGAGGGAGAAGGCATCGAGCGCAATTTCGTGTAATTCGACGGTGCCACAGGATTCGGACAGCGAGTGCGCGTAGCGCAGACCGCCGAAAGTCACCGTTGTCGTGGCCTCGACGTGAGATGGCAAGTACGGGTTCTGTCCCTCCTCCAAATCAGGGTCTGGATTGATGGTCTGGGCAGGCGGGTCAAAAGTACGCCCAGTATCGGCTTCTACGCCGCTCGGCACATCAACCGCGAGAATGGGAACTTTGCCCAACCGCGCTTCGCGCACCAACCACGCGGCCTCTTCACGCAGCGCGCCGTGACCTCCGAGCCCCACGATGCCGTCGATGATCAATGCGTAGTCTTCACTAATCGACCACAGAATCTTCGATAAATCCGTCTCCCGGTCACACCCCAACGGCAGCACCCGCCCACCTGCGAGTTCAAAAGCTTTCAGCGCCCGTTCATGCGGCTTCGAGCCCAGCAAAACCGCATCCACGCCATGCCCATCCGAGGACAAGTTTCGGCCAGCATAGAGTGCATCGCCACCATTGCCTCCCGATCCGACCAACAGCAGCACGCGACCGCGACCAGGCTCCGGAGATGCCTCTGAGAGCATCCGCTCCGCCACCTCCGACACAGCGGCGGCTGCGTGGCGCATGAGTTCGTCGTCACGCGTTTGTGCGTCCAGATAGGGCTGTTCCGCGGCGCGAATTTCGGCAGCTGTGTAGCAGTATGTCATAACCCCAGCCTACGATTAGCCCCTATGGATGACTACTCCCCGAGCACGCGAGTTTTCGGCCCTCTACTGCGCGCCTTTCCGCAGGCATACCTGCGCTCGTTGCGTCATCCCGAATGGATCCCCCACGGCGTGCAGGACGTTCGCGAAATCCTCGACGGCAAAGTCACTCCTGACCTGGACAGATACAACGGTCGCACACCAATTGTCCTGGTTCACGGCACCTGGATGAACTCGTTCAACTCCTTCGCCATGTTGGGGCCGTTCCTCGCCCGGAATCGCCCCGTATTCTCACTCGATTACGGCTCCGACCCCGCCGCGCTGGTCAGCCGTCTCCGTAGCGTCAAAGCCACCACCGATTTGAGCGATGCGCTCGCTGAAGTCACCGACCTTCTCGCCCGCTTCCGTGCCCACCTCTCCCTACCCCGCATCGACCTCATCGGTCATTCCCAGGGCGGTCTACACTGCCGCAGCTACGCCAACGCGAGCATCGATTCGCTTTACGACGAAGCTCTGAACCGTGGCCTCAACGAAGAAGCAGCCGAGCAGTACGCCTCCGACAACAGCCCCGTGCGGGCAGTCATCTCTCTTGCGGGAAACCACCGAGGCACTACTGCGTGGGGCATGCGCCGAAGGCTCAGTGCCCTTGAGCGATGCGGCCTACCGATGCACAAACTCGTCGACCGCCTTGTCGGCCGTGCCTGCATTCAACAGCTGCTGGACTCTGACTACATTGCGACTCTGAACCGCGCAGCGCGTGGCATTACCCGACGTGGTCCGCACTACCTGAATATCGGCACCCCTTTTGACACCGTGGTTCGCCCGTGGACCGGCGCCTTTTTGCCCGAACAAGAGGGTCACCACATTACGAACGTCAACAATGCCACTGGCGGTGGCGACTGGTCTGATCACCTCGCACTGCTCTACTCCCCCAATACGCTCGAACGCATTCACGAGTTCTTGGAGGAACTGGATGGCGCTGAAGCTGGTGATGTTCCGCATCATCCGCGACAGCGAGTCCTGCCTTTGTACGGCGCCCTGCCGAGGGGCCTCGGACGGAGGAGGCTCGGACGGAGGGGCCGGATCTAATTCAGCACAGAATTTTAGAACATATTTCCAGAATTCTATTGACAGTTTTTCAAACAGGTGTACGATTTGGGTTGTAGGGAAAATTTGTAAGCGAAAGTTCTTTGTCCGGTGCACAGGGGTTGGCGGGACTGGTTGACACAGCCTCTCCATGCTTCTCTCCACCACAGAACTCAATCTTCAATTCTCCGGCGGACACGTAGTAATCAGGGGGATAACCAATGTCATCGCCGCCCACAGAACTTCCAGCACCAGGTCAAAAGCCCTCATGGGCCAACCAGCAATCCGACGACCCCATTAGCAGCGCGGCCCGTGCCATCAACGCCGCAGACCTTCAACTGATCGATATCTGCGCTCCCGGTGAGGAGGTCGATGTCAATCACCATCTTGCCCGCATAAGCATTCGAACCGGCCTTAGCCGCGGCAAGTGTTCTACGCTGTGCGAAATTGCGCTGATGTTCGAACGCCTACCAAAAGTCCGGGCTCTCATCGAATCCACCTTCTGTTTCTCGTTAGCCCATCTCCGCGCCATCGCCAATGGCGTTGCCGGGCTGTCACCAGATCAGTTCGACACGGTAGAGCCCCATCTTTTGGAAATGCTCACTCCGACGCGACCTCGACAAGCAATGGTTGGTGTCTACACGCTGTCTCGTCTAATCGGCGACTTGGTTTCTGAGTACAACGACTGCGCCCGCAACGACGGCACCCAACGGGTTCCAGAAGGCGAAGCGGTCGCACTCTCCGACACGGGCGATGGCAAGCACAAAAAGGTCACAGCAATCCTTGAAAACGACCGCGCGACCGAACTCATGGCCAGGATCCAGGGGATTCGCAACACAGCAATCAATCGTGGTGAACAGTGCACGCAGGCGGAAGCGCTACTACAGCTGGCACAGAAATCGACCAATGCCGAGATTGTCATCAATGTCTACCGCGAGGTCGGCGGTGGGCCAGCATGGATTGATGGCGTCGGCTGGTTGAGCGAGGTAGCCACCGAAGAATGGCTTGCTCGCGCAACTCACATCCGTATCTCCGCCGACAGCAAGGTGGATGGTTACCGCCCCACTGAGAGCCAGGTGGCTCGCGTCCGTGGGCGTGACGGTACCTGCCGCTTCCCCGGCTGCGACGTCCCGGCAGCCAAGTGCGACCTGGACCATATTCAGCCGTACAACCACGACAATCCCAAGCAGGGCGGGCCGACTGACACTGAGAATCTGCACTGTCTCTGCCGCCGACACCACAATCTAAAAACGCACGAGGGCTGGGATATCGACAGATACCCCGACGGAACAGAAGTGTGGACTTCCCGTAATGGGGACACCGCGACTAGCGTTCCGGTTGGGCCGCTAAAGAACGTCGGCAAGCAAACTTTTCATCAGCGTGTGACACGGAAGATGAAGACGATTCAGAAACGCAACCTCGATTGGATGTTGTCATTTTGCCATGTATCCGATGAGGTCTAGGACCTATCCGAGGAAGAAGCAAAACGCATCGAGTCCCTCACGGATGAAGAACTCGATGCGGAGATTGAGCAGTACCGACGAAAGCAGGACGAACTACTCGACGGTGACTGACTTAGCCAGGTTGCGCGGCTTATCGATGTCCTCGTTACCGCACTGGCGAGCGATCTCAGCTGCCAGGAACTGCATCGGAATCGTAGACAACAGCGGCTGGAGCAGCGTGGACGTCTCCGGGATTTCAATCAGGTAGTTCGCAAAAGGAACCACCGACTGATCCCCTTCTTCGGCAATCACGATGGTCTTGGCACCACGGGCACGAATCTCCTGGATGTTGGAGACAATCTTGGAGTGCAGCACGGCGCGCCCCTTCGGCGATGGCACTACGACGACGACCGGAAGATCATCCTCGATGAGTGCAATTGGGCCATGCTTGAGCTCGCCTGCCGGGAACCCCTCTGCGTGAATGTAGGCAAGCTCCTTGAGCTTCAGCGCACCCTCAAGTGCGACTGGGAAACCAACGTGACGGCCGAGGAAGAGCATCGTCGGAATAGCACCGATTTCCTTGGCCGTGTCGATGAACTCATCGCCCTTAGCGACGACCTTGTCAATCAGTGCCGGGATGGTCTCCAGCTCTTCAAACTCGCGAGTGACCTCGTCCGGG